>NZ_POTZ01000034.1 GCF_003236365.1 Streptomyces sp. NTH33 | reverse complement strand
GGGTGGGGTGTGGCGTAGTGGCTGGTTCTGCCGTGTGGTCCGCGCCCGCGCAGCCCGCCGCGGACACCGGCCCGGCCGGGCCGGTCTCTCGCGCGGCGGCGGCCCGGCCGGCGACTGCCGGGGAGACTGCTTCCGCCGCGTCACCCGCTCCTGTCGTGCCCGGCGCACCCGCGGGGCCGGTCGGGCACCCGGGGCCCGTCGCCGGGGCCTGCGGCCCCGGTTCCGCCGTCGCTCGGTGGCTTGTGGGGGCGGGTGGCGAGGAGGAGCCGGCGGTGGAGCCCCGGGAGCGGCCCGCTCCCGGCCCGCCGGAGGCGCCGGAGCCCGGGCGGCGGCCCGTGCCCACGCCGGGGGAGGTGTTCCCGCGGCGGAAGCCGGGGCCGCCGGCCGGGAAGCCGCGGCAGCGTCTCGCGGCGCAACCCTCCGGGGCGCCCCGCCGTCGCCCGGCTACTCTGGACTCATGGACTACGTCTCCGCACTCGTTCCGTCGGTCGTGATGGCCGCCCTCTTCATCGCTGTGGTCAGGCTGATCGTGAAGACCCAGGGCGGGGCCGCGAAGGCCAAGGAGGACGCGGCCGTGGACGCCGCCCTCGCGCGGGCGCAGAGCGGCCCCCAGACCTCCGGAACCACCGCCTCCACCGACGCCTGAAGGGCGTCCGACGCGGCGTACGGCCCCTGCTCTCACGGGTCGTACGCCCTTTTTGTCCGCGTTTGACGTCAGAAGTGCACGTTCAGCACGCCATTGCCGGGATCTCCCACTAGGGTGTCGAGTTGTGCCTCGACCTTTGGGAGAACTCGAAGACGCGGTCATGACGCGGGTGTGGAAGTGGAACCGCCCGGTGACCGTTCGAGAAGTCCTGGAAGACCTTCAGCGGGAACGCTCCATCGCGTACACCACCGTGATGACCGTTTTGGACAATCTCCACCAGAAGGGCTGGGTGCGCCGTGAGGCGGAGGGCCGGGCCTATCGATATGAGGCCGTCTCCACCCGCGCCGCCTACGCCGCCGCGCTGATGAACGAGGCCTGGTCCCGCAGTGACAACGCGGCCGCCGCCCTCGTCGCCTTCTTCGGCATGATGAGCGACGAACAGAGGCAGGCCCTGCGAGATGCCGTACGCATGGTGGAAGGCGGCACCGAAGTCCCCGCACCCGGTCCCGAAGAACAGCCCGCCGAAGAGCCCGCCGAAGACGCCTCCGAAGTCACGGGGGAAGTCCCGGATACCGTCGAAGCCGCGGAAACCGGTGACGAGAACCCCGACTCGGCGCCGGGCGGCCGCGGGCGATAGCGTCCGCTCATGTCCGCAGAGCGTCCCGAAGAGACCGCGAAAGCCATCACCGTCCGGCGCGCCCGGACCAGCGATGTCCCGGCCGTGCGCCGACTGCTCGACGCCTACGTTCGCGGTGGCATCCTGCTCGACAAAGCGACGGTGACCCTTTACGAGGACATCCAGGAGTTCTGGGTCGCCGAACGCGACGACAACGACGGCAGCGACGACAACGACGGCAACACGGAGGTCGTCGGCTGCGGCGCACTGCACGTGATGTGGGAAGACCTGGCGGAAGTGCGCACCCTCGCGGTGAAGCCGGGTCTGAAGGGCGCCGGCGTCGGACACCGGTTGCTGGAGAAGTTGCTCCAGACCGCACGCCGGCTCGGTGTTCGCCGGGTATTCTGCCTGACCTTCGAAGTGGACTTCTTCAGCAAGCACGGCTTCGTGGAGATCGGCGAGACCCCGGTGGACGCCGATGTCTACGCGGAGCTGTTGCGTTCCTATGACGAGGGCGTCGCGGAGTTCCTCGGTCTCGAACGAGTGAAACCGAACACCCTGGGCAACAGCCGGATGCTTCTGCATCTGTGATCCACATTCCGCCCGGCCGACCGGGCCGGCGCGCCCTATGTCCGAAACGCGCATGTTTCCGGACGGGGGTGAGCAGCTGGTCTCTCCCAGGGGTTTGTGTTTTTCCCGCAAAAGCGGTTTGCTTTCCGACGTACTGCTGTACTGCATATAACAGGGGACGGCGAAACGGCGGACACCGACCACCCCGGCCCTCACGTTATCGATGAAAGGAAATCCGGTGGCACAGAAGGTTCAGGTCCTTCTTGTCGATGACCTCGACGGCAGCGAGGCGGACGAGACCGTGACGTTCGCGCTGGACGGCAAGACGTACGAGATCGATCTCACCACCGCCAATGCGGACAAGCTCCGTGGTCTTCTCGAGCCCTACGTCAAGAACGGCCGGCGCGGCGCGAGCCGTACTTCGGGCGGACGCGGAAAGGCGCGTGCCGCTTCTGCCGGAAGCCAGGACACCGCACAGATCCGCGCCTGGGCGAAGGCGAACGGCTACGAGGTCAACGACCGCGGCCGGGTCCCCGCGACCATCCGCGAGGCCTACGAGAAGGCGAACGGCTGACCCGGGAGTCACACCAGACCCCGGGGGCGCGCGGACGGCTGGGCGCACGCGCGCCGCAGCCGGATCCGGTGGCAGTGCGTCGCCAGCGTGTCCACCAGCCGTACGAGATCGGGGGCGCCCCGGCCGTCCCCCACGGCCGACAGCGTCGGCAGCGAGGACTCGGCCTCGCACCCGGACCCGGGGGGCCGCAGCCACACGGCGGCCCCCTGTGAACCGGAGCGGGCCGGCGGAAGCGGCCGGGCTCCGAGCGGCCCGCCGCCCGGAGGCGGCGGCGCCTCCATCAGCGCGCCCGCGCCCAGGGCCACCAGGTCCAGTTCCAGCACCGACGGGCCCCACTCCAGCCACTGCAGCAGTCCGGGCAGCTCCTCCGCGCTGCCCGCCGCCACCAGCAGCCGCATCCGGTCCCCGCTCACGGCCACCGGAGAGCCCGGCCCCAGATGGCGCAGCGCGGCGCGTCCGGCTTCGGCGGGCACGTCCAGGACGTCGAAGCGGAGGCCCACGACAAGTCGTACCGGTTCCCCGGGCACCGTCGCCCACCCCAGATCGTTCTCGTACCAGTGCCGCACCCCGTCCCCGGGGCCGGGCGGCCGCCGGGGAGGGGGAAGCGGAAGAGGAGTCGTGGAGAGACTGCCGACCATGCCAGGTGCAACCGCCGGAAACGCATGGGAGTCACGATGAGTGAGGACATCTGTGCCCGGAGTGGCGAATCGGAAGGCGTGTGGGGGCGAGGAGAGGCGCAAGGTTGTTCGCCCATAGCTGAGGGAAGCGGCGCGCGCGGCATGGAGTGTCAGTCCGTACGGGTAAGACATGCCTAGTGGGAGGGGTCGACGCGCAGGCGGCACCCGGGCAGCGGAGTCTCACGTTCGCCATCGGCGTACTGGCGACTGGGGTAACTGCCTGGCCTGCGGGAACATCGTCTCGCACCATCGGGTTGGAGCAGATGTCGGCAGTCGAGGTCAGGAGGCCAGGGACGGTGTCGGCAGTTGGAATGAGCGGTCCCCGCTTGCGGGACTAAGCTGCGGAAGGACAGGGAGGGGAAGTTCCCCCCACTGCCTGACCGCTCTGAGGAGCGATTAACGATGTTCGAGAGGTTCACCGACCGCGCGCGGCGGGTTGTCGTCCTGGCTCAGGAAGAAGCCCGGATGCTCAACCACAACTACATCGGCACCGAGCACATCCTCCTGGGCCTGATCCACGAGGGTGAGGGTGTCGCCGCCAAGGCCCTTGAGAGCCTCGGGATTTCGCTCGAGGCGGTCCGCCAGCAGGTGGAGGAGATCATCGGCCAGGGCCAGCAGGCGCCGTCGGGTCACATTCCCTTCACCCCCCGTGCCAAGAAGGTCCTGGAGCTGTCGCTCCGCGAGGCTCTTCAGCTGGGTCACAACTACATCGGCACGGAGCACATCCTGCTCGGCCTGATCCGTGAGGGCGAGGGCGTCGCCGCCCAGGTCCTGGTCAAGCTGGGCGCCGATCTCAACCGGGTGCGGCAGCAGGTCATCCAGCTGCTCTCCGGCTACCAGGGCAAGGAGACCGCCACCGCCGGCGGGCCTGCCGAGGGCACGCCCTCGACGTCCCTGGTCCTCGACCAGTTCGGCCGGAACCTCACCCAGGCCGCTCGTGAGTCCAAGCTCGACCCGGTCATCGGGCGCGAGAAGGAGATCGAGCGCGTCATG
This sequence comes from Streptomyces sp. NTH33, assembly GCF_003236365.1. GTDB lineage: Bacteria > Actinomycetota > Actinomycetes > Streptomycetales > Streptomycetaceae > Streptomyces. Next base: position 24,732 of record NZ_POTZ01000034.1, on the reverse strand, counting down.
CAGGTGCTCTCCCGCCGTACCAAGAACAACCCGGTGCTGATCGGTGAGCCCGGCGTCGGCAAGACCGCCGTCGTCGAGGGCCTCGCCCAGGCCATCGTCAAGGGCGAGGTGCCCGAGACCCTCAAGGACAAGCACCTCTACACCCTGGACCTCGGTGCCCTGGTCGCCGGCTCCCGCTACCGCGGTGACTTCGAGGAGCGCCTGAAGAAGGTGCTCAAGGAGATCCGCACCCGCGGCGACATCATCCTGTTCATCGACGAGCTGCACACGCTGGTCGGAGCGGGTGCCGCCGAGGGCGCCATCGACGCGGCGAGCATCCTCAAGCCGATGCTGGCCCGCGGTGAGCTGCAGACCATCGGCGCGACCACCCTGGACGAGTACCGCAAGCACCTGGAGAAGGACGCGGCCCTGGAGCGCCGCTTCCAGCCCATCCAGGTCGCCGAGCCGTCCCTGCCGCACACGATCGAGATCCTCAAGGGTCTGCGCGACCGGTACGAGGCGCACCACCGCGTCTCCATCACGGACGAGGCGCTGGTCCAGGCCGCCACCCTGGCCGACCGGTACATCTCGGACCGCTTCCTGCCGGACAAGGCGATCGACCTGATCGACGAGGCCGGCTCCCGGATGCGTATCCGCCGGATGACCGCGCCGCCGGACCTGCGCGAGTTCGACGAGAAGATCGCCGCCGTCCGCCGGGACAAGGAGTCCGCGATCGACTCGCAGGACTTCGAGAAGGCCGCCTCCCTGCGCGACAAGGAGAAGCAGCTCCTGGCCGCCAAGGCCAAGCGGGAGAAGGAGTGGAAGGCCGGCGACATGGACGTCGTCGCCGAGGTCGACGGCGACCTGATCGCCGAGGTCCTCGCCACGGCCACCGGCATCCCGGTCTTCAAGCTGACCGAGGAGGAGTCCAGCCGCCTGCTCCGCATGGAGGAGGAGCTGCACAAGCGGGTCATCGGCCAGGACGACGCCGTCAGGGCGCTGTCCCGGGCGATCCGGCGTACGCGTGCGGGTCTGAAGGACCCCAAGCGTCCCGGTGGCTCGTTCATCTTCGCCGGCCCGTCCGGTGTCGGTAAGACCGAGCTGTCCAAGGCGCTGGCGGAGTTCCTCTTCGGTGACGAGGACGCGCTGATCTCCCTCGACATGTCGGAGTTCAGCGAGAAGCACACGGTCTCCCGCCTCTTCGGTTCGCCCCCCGGCTACGTGGGCTACGAGGAGGGCGGTCAGCTGACGGAGAAGGTGCGCCGCAAGCCGTTCTCGGTCGTCCTGTTCGACGAGGTCGAGAAGGCCCACCCGGACATCTTCAACTCGCTGCTGCAGATCCTGGAGGACGGTCGCCTGACCGACTCCCAGGGCCGGGTCGTGGACTTCAAGAACACGGTCATCATCATGACGACCAACCTCGGCACCCGGGACATCTCCAAGGGCTTCAACCTGGGCTTCGCGGCCTCGGGCGACACGAAGACCAACTACGAGCGCATGAAGAACAAGGTGTCGGACGAGCTCAAGCAGCACTTCCGCCCCGAGTTCCTCAACCGCGTCGACGACGTGGTCGTCTTCCCGCAGCTGACCCAGGACGACATCCTGCGGATCGTCGACCTGATGATCGGCAAGGTGGACGAGCGCCTGAAGGACCGGGACATGGGCATCGAGCTCTCCCAGTCCGCCAAGGAGCTGCTGGCCAAGAAGGGCTACGACCCCGTCCTGGGCGCCCGGCCGCTGCGCCGGACGATCCAGCGCGAGATCGAGGACTCGCTCTCCGAGAAGATCCTCTTCGGCGAGCTGCGCCCCGGTCACATCGTGGTCGTGGACACCGAGGGCGAGGGCGAGTCGCAGACCTTCACCTTCCGGGGTGAGGAGAAGTCGGCGCTGCCGGACGTCCCGCCGATCGAGCAGGCGGCCGGCGGAGCCGGGCCGAACCTGAGCAAGGACGCGTAAGCCGCCGCGCTCGGCCTGTGAAGCGAAGTGTGAACCGAAGGGGGCTGCCCCGGGACTCCGAGTCCCGGGGCAGCCCCCTTTGCGCTGCGTTCCGTCCGGCAGGTCAGGACAGCTGCCCGTCGTAGTCCGGCAGTTTGAAGGTCTTCTCGGCGTGCCCGCCGGACAGGTCGGTCGTGCTGTTGCCGATGTTGGCGATGATCGTCCAGCCCCTGGACTCGATGGCTGCGCGCTGGGCGGTCTTGTAGTCGGCGATGTCCTTGAACAGGTCGAACAGGCCGCGGACGTGGAGGCCGTCGACGCGGTAGCCCTCGTGCGTGAGGTTGAACCGCGTCGGCTCCTTGAGGATGCCCGGGCGGGCGGTGACGAAGAACAGCGCGACACCGTGCTCCTGGGCGTACTGGGCGACCTTCAGCACGGGCTTGTTGGCCGGCTGGGGGTAGCTGAAGCCGAAGTCGGTCTCCAGGGTGGTGTTGTCGATGTCGAACACGACGGCCCGCCTCTCGCCCGGCCCGCCGTCCGCGATCCGCTGCCGCAGATAGGGCAGGGTTTCGTCCATCACGGCCTGGCAGTCCTGCTGCCAGGTGCCGTGGTCGACCTTCCCGGACGCGGCCGCGGTGGCGGTGACACCGGCCGTGGCCGCGTCCGTGGCTGTGGCGCTCGTGGCGGAGGCCGGGGTGTCCGTCGCGGCCTGGGCGCCGGCGGGGACTGCGAGCGCCGTGGCGGCGACTGTGGCGAGGGCGGTCAGGCGGGCGCGGTGCGTCCACGTGCCTGTGGTCATGGGGGGTCCTCTCGCGTCCGTACCACTGAAGTTGTTGTGGACATGATGCTCGTATGTCGGGGTGGCGAGAGGGGAACCAGAAGATTACTGGAGAGTAACTCCATTGAGACGGGGGCCACATGAGGTCGGTCACACGGGAGGAGGGTTCGACCCCGCTCTCCGGTGACATGCCGCACAGGCGGCTTGTCCGGTACTAGGGCGCTTAGTGCGGGACAGGAGTTGAAAAATCGGACAATTCGGACGGTGAAATGATCCGCCATGGGGTCTCTACAGGGCATTTGCCCTAAATGGGCTGGACGTCAAGAGATGTACGCCACTGCCCTCTGTTACTACTTTCCCTCGTAGTGGGGGGGTTTGAGCGTCGATGACCGGCGGGGTTACCAAGGGACAGCCGCCCGGTGAGGACAAGCGTCCGGGTGGTTGCCACGTCCCCCACCCCCAGAGGTTTCGATGTTCCAGCGCGCCACGTCCCGCTCCGCCCGTGCGACCAAGCTCCGTACCCGCGCCGCCGTCCTGGCCGCCGGTCTGGGTGTATCGATCGCCCTGGGCGCGGGAGTAGCGTCCGCCGCCGAGACCGCGGCGGCTCCCACCGCCACCGTCACCGCCGCCAAGTCGGCTGCCGGCTGGGTCACCCCGGTGAAGAGCTACAAGCTCACCGCCGGCTTCAACCAGAACGGTGCCCGCTGGGCGCACAAGCACAGCGGCCAGGACTTCGCCGTGCCGGTCGGCACTCCGGTCGTCGCCGCGAGCGGTGGCACCGTCGTCAAGGCCGGCCCCAACGGCGCCGGTGACGGTCCCGCCTACGGCAACGCCGTCGTCATCAAGCACGCCAACGGGAAGTACTCCCAGTACGCCCACCTCTCCAGCGTCCACGTGAAGGTCGGCCAGGCCGTCGCCGCCGGCCAGCAGATAGCCCTGTCCGGCAACACCGGCAACTCCACCGGCCCGCACCTGCACTTCGAGATCCGTACGACCCCGAACTACGGCTCCGCGCTCAACCCGCTGGCCTTCCTGCGGGCCTGACGTACCGCCTGACCGGCCGCACCGCGCCGCCGCCCGCCGACACCGGCGGGCGGCGGACCCGTGTCAGGGCTCGTGCGCGCCCCGGTGGGCCTGGGTCACCAGATCGACGGCGACCTCGAGGACGGCCTTGCGTCGTTCCTCGGGGTCGCCGTCGAGGTCCTGCATGACGAACATCCCGGCGTGCAGGGTGAAGATGGCGCTGATGCAGCGGACCTGGTCGGCCAGGCTCGCGTCCGGGTCGATGATGATGTCCCTGAGGTCGCGCATCCGGTTCTTGAAGGCGTCCCCGATACGCAGCTCCCGCACCGTCGCCTGGTTCTCCTGCATGAAGCGGAACAGCGGCGCGGCCCCGGCGAGCGCCTGGTCGTAACGGCGGACGATCTCCTGCTTGGTCTCCAGGGTGTGCGGCTGCCCCCGGCCCCACTCGATCAGCTCCTCCATCGGCTGCGTGAGGCTCTCGAAAAGACTGACGAGGATCTCTTCCTTCGTCCTGAAGTGGTAGTACAGGGCCGCCTTGGTGACGCCCAGGCGCTCGGCGATCTCCCGCAGGGAGGTCTTCTCGTAGCCTTGCTCGGCGAAGAGCTCCAGCGCCACGTCCAGGATGCGCCGGCGGGTGTTTCCGCGACGCTGCCGCTTGGTGCCGTCCATGGTGACGCCCATCGTCGTACTCCTCGCGCTCACTGGGAACCTACCTGCCGACAGGCCGCCGAAACTTACTTGACGACCGGCTAGTGACGGGTCTACTTTTCCGGAGTCTAGTTAACTTGCCGGGCGGCAAGTAAGTAGCGATCAGCTGGGGGAACAGGACGGATGACGGAGACCACGACAGCCGGACCGGACACCGGTCAGGCCGGCAAACAACCCAGGAGCGTGCGGGTCGTCCTGCTCGCCCTCATGATCGCGATGATGCTCGCGATGCTGGACAACATGATCGTGGGCACCGCGATGCCGACGATCGTCGGTGAGCTCGGAGGACTCCAGCACCTGTCGTGGGTGGTCACCGCCTACACCCTCGCGACCGCCGCGGCCACTCCGCTGTGGGGCAAGCTCGGCGACATGTACGGGCGCAAGGGCGTCTTCCTGACCTCGATCGTGATCTTCCTGATCGGTTCGGCGCTGAGCGGCATGGCGCAGAACATGGGAGAGCTGATCGGCTTCCGCGCTGTCCAGGGCCTGGGCGCCGGCGGTCTGATGGTCGGCGTGATGGCCATCATCGGCGACCTGATCCCGCCCCGTGAGCGCGGCAAGTACCAGGGCATGATGGCCGGTGTCATGGCGCTGGCGATGATCGGCGGACCGCTGGTCGGCGGCACGATCACGGACCACTGGGGCTGGCGCTGGACCTTCTACATCAACCTCCCCCTCGGCGCGGTGGCACTCGTCGCGATCAGCGCCGTACTGCACCTGCCGAAGAAGCGGGCGCAGGCGCGGATCGACTACCTGGGTGCCGTGCTGCTGACCGTCGGCATCTGCGCCGTCGTGCTCGTCACCACCTGGGGTGGCACGGAGTACTCCTGGACCTCCGCGCGGATCATGGTGCTCACCGCGATCGGCGTCGCCACGCTCGTCGGGTTCGTGTTCTGGCAGGCCGAGGCGGCCGAGCCGATCGTGCCGCTGCACATCTTCCGCAGCCGCAACTTCAGCCTGATGTCACTGATCGGCTTCATCACCGGCTTCGCGATGTTCGGCGCGGTGCTCTTCCTGCCGCTCTACCAGCAGTCGGTGCAGGGCGCCTCCGCGACCAACTCCGGTCTGCTGCTCCTGCCGATGCTCGGCGCGATGATGGTCGTGTCGCTGATCGCCGGCCGGGTCACCACCAACAGCGGCCGGTACAAGATCTTCCCGATCCTCGGTGGCGTCCTGGTGATCGCCGGGCTGTACCTGCTGTCCCTGATGGACACCGGCACCACCCGTCTCACCTCCGGCCTGTACATGGCCGTCCTCGGTGCCGGCATGGGCTGTCTGATGCAGATCACCATGCTGGTCGCGCAGAACAGCGTGGAGATGAAGGACATGGGTGTGGCCTCCTCGACCACCACCCTGTTCCGTACGCTCGGCTCCTCCTTCGGCGTCGCGGTCATGGGCGCGCTGTTCAACAACCGCGTCCAGCAGGAGATGACCGACCGGGGCGGCGCCCTGGGCCCGAAGATCACCGAGAAGTCCGCACAGCTGGACGCGGCGAGTCTCGCCAAGCTGCCGGCCCAGGTGCGGGAGGCCTACCAGCACGCGGTGTCCGCCGGTACGCATTCGGCGTTCCTGCTGGGCGCCGTGATCTCGGTGTCCGTGCTGGTCGCGGCGGTGTTCGTCAAGGAGGTCCCGCTGAAGGGAGCGGGACCGGCCGGGCGGGACCGGGACGGCGGGACCGAGGCGCAGGCGCGGGCGGGCGTGGCGGAGGCCGTCTGACCGCCCGCCGGCGCCGCGGCCCGGGAAGCGGTCGCTGCTCCTGAAGCGGTCACTGCTCCTGAAGCGTCCGCTGTCCCCGAAGCAGCGACTGCTCCCGAAGCGCCTACTGCCCCTGAAGCAGGGGATGGCTGCCGGTGTCCGTCGGAGCGTGCTCCGGCAGCCACAGCACGGCGACCGCGCCCTCGGCCGGAACGTGCTCCGGGGCGCCCGCCGGGCGGACGTTGCGGAAGGTCAGCCGGGCGCCGAGGACACGGGCCTGGCCGGCGGCGATGGTCAGGCCGAGGCCGTGGCCCTGCCCGGCGCGGTCCCTGCTGCCGGTGCGGAAGCGGCTCGGGCCCTCGGCGAGCAGGTCCTCGGGGAAGCCCGGGCCGTGGTCGCGCACCCGGACGACCCGGCCCTCCACGGTCACCTCGATCGGCGGCCTGCCGTGCCGGGCGGCGTTGGCGAGCAGGTTGAACAGCACCCGCTCCAGGCGCCGAGGGTCGGTCCTGACCTCCGACTCGTGCACCACGCGCACCTCGACGTCCGGGTCCTTGGCCGCAACCCGCCGGGCGACGAACTCGCCCAGCAGGATGTCCTGCAGCTCGGCCCGCTCGGAGGCGCCGTCGAGCCGGGCCACCTCCAGCACGTCCTCGACCAGCGTGCGCATGGCCTTCGCGCGGTCCAGGACCAGCTCCGTCGGCCGTCCGGGCGGCAGCAGCTCGGCCGCCGTCAGCAGCCCGGTCACCGGAGTGCGCAGCTCGTGCGCGATGTCCGCGGTGACCCGGCGCTCCGCCTCCAGCCGCTGCTGCAGCGCGTCCGCCATCGCGTCCACCGCGCGCGCGAGGTCGTCGGTCTCGTCCCGTACGAGACCGCCGATGGCCTCCCGGACCCGTACGTCCGTCTCGCCCTTGGCGACCTGGTTGGCCGCGGTCGCCGCCTTGCGCAGCCGGCCCGAGAGCTGCCCCCCTATCAGCACGCCCAGCGCGCTGCCGCCGAGAACGACCGCGATGGAGCCGATGACCAGCGCCTGGTCGAGGTCGTTGAGGATGTTCGTGCTGCGGTCGGTGAAGTGCGTGTGCAGGGACAGCACACGGCCGTCCTTGACCGGCACGGCCGCCCAGATGTCGGCCAGTTTGCCCGTGTGGTCGCTCACGTACGTCGCCCGCCGGCCCTGGTCGATCTTCTCCCGCAGCGGGGGCGGCAGCTCCGGGTCGTCGATCTTGATGCCGGGGAAGTTCGGCCGCCCCGACAGCTCGTAGTTCCGCTGGGCGATCTGGACCCGCTCGACGGCCAGGTCGCGCGCGCTGTCGAGCATCGACACCCGTGCGGCGTTGTGCACGACCAGGCTCAGCGCGACCGCCACCAGCGCGCCGACCAGCGCGATGGCCGCGCTGAGCTTCCACCTCAGCCCCGTGCGGATCCCCGCGTGCTCCAGGCGCTTCGGCAGCAGACGCCGTGTGATCCCCCGCATGGCCCCCCCGCTCAGGCCTTCAGCTTGTAGCCGAAGCCGCGGACCGTCTCGATGCGGTCCTGGCCGATCTTCGTACGCAGCCGCTGCACATGGACGTCGACCACGCGCGTGTCGCCGCCCCAGCCGTAGTCCCACACCCGCTCGAGCAGCCTGTCGCGGGACAGGACCGTGCCCGGCGCGGAGGAGAACTCGAGGAGCAGCCGCATCTCCGTGGGCGTGAGCGCCACCGGCCGGCCGGCCCGGCGCACCTCCATCCCCTCGGTGTCGACCTCCAGGTCGCCGAAGGTCAGCACCCCGCCGTCCACCGCGGAGGGGTCCTCCCCGGACCGGGCGCCGCCGGCGTGCCCGAAGCGGCGCAGCACCGCGCGGATCCGGGCGACGAGGACGGCCCCGTCGAACGGCTTGGTCACATAGTCGTCGGCACCCGCCTCCAGACCCAGGACCACGTCGATCGAGTCGGCGCGCGCGGACAGCATGATCACCGGAACCGTCGACTCGTCGCGGATGCGGCGGCACAGGCTGACGCCGTCGAGGCCGGGGACCATGACGTCCAGCAGCGCGATGTCGGGCCGCCGGGCCCGGAACTCCTCCAGGCCCGACAGCCCGTCGGGCATGGCCGTGACCGCGAAGCCGTTCCGCTCCAGAGCGAGCTGTGTGGCCTCACGGATGACGTCGTCGTCCTCGACGAACAGGACGTGGGTCTGCTCTGCCATCCCGGTGCTCTCAGTCCTCGTGTGCTTCTCCTCGTGCGCCGCGGTGGGGGCGCGTCCACTCCTGACCGGTTCACGCCGCCGGAATTGCTCGCGGCCGCCGCCGTCCTCCCGCACGCACCCCGGCCGGCCCCGTACGTCAGTCGTCGGGGGTCACCACCGCGTCACTCCCGGCGGACTTGCTGTACTTGTTGCGCGTGCTGAACTCCTTGACGAACCGGCCCGCGGAGGACCAGTGGTAGGTGACCACGTCCTCGATGGACGGGCTCGAGACCGGGTCGCCCCTCGCGTACACCTGCTTGGTCACCACGAGGTCGCCGCGGTCGATCTCGGCGTAGACCGGGGGTTCCTCGGCCTTGAAGACGTTCTCGTACCCGCTGTCCCGCTCGCGGTACACGTAGGCGCCCAAGCCCACCGCGTCCCCGCAGGTCAGTATGTTGACGACGATGTCGTCGACGGAGTTCCCGGTCAGATCACCGTACGACACGTCGACGGGGTACTCGTCGGCCACGCACGGTTTCAGGGCACGCTTGATCGCGGCCGAGACATGCGGGTCCTGCTTGATCAGCCGGACCGCGTCCATCCGCTCGGCCCGGGGGGTGGGGCTGAGGGAGGGCGTGGCGGCGGGACTCGCCGCCGAGCCGACGTGGGCCGGGCCCTCGTCACGCGCCCCGGTCCCCCCGGTGCCGCAGGCGGACACCAGAAGGGCGAGGGCGGCGAGCACGGCCACCGCCGTACTCACCGCCTGGACGGTGTCCCTGGCCACGACGGGGCCAGGGTCGGTGTCCCTGCCGGTCAGGCCGCACAACGCTCCCGCTCCTCACGCTCCAGCGCGCGTGCGACCAGATCACGGGCCTGAAGCTCCTCGCGGAGCCGGGCGAGCGCCCGGTGCAGCGTGCTCTTGACCGTACCCGCGGACATGCCGAGGGCGGCGGCCGTCTCCTCCGTGGACATCTGCTCCCAGTGTCGCAGCACGACGACACTGCGCTGCTTGGGAGCGAGAACCTTCATGGCGTCCATCAGGAGCGCGCGGTCGGCGTGCTGCTCGGTGGAGTCCTCGACCGAGGCGTCGGGGAGCTGCTCGGTGGGGACCTCCTCCAGCTTGCGGGCCCGCCACCACTCGGTACGCGTGTTGATCATCACGCGGCGCAGGTAGGCGTCCGCGAGCCGTTTGTCGGCGATGCCCTCCCAGCGGCCGTACGTCCGCGCGAGCGCCGTCTGGAGCAGGTCCTGGGCGTCGACCGGGTCCGGCACCAGCCGGCGCGCACTGCGCAGCAGCGCGTCCTGCCGGGTGCGCACGTACTCCTCGAACTCGAGCACCTCTCCCTGCGCCATGTTCAACCGCCTCCGATCCCCGTTTCCGGCTCGTCTGCCGCCGGTCCTCACACCTGTGGGCGGACGGGCTGTGGTCGGCAGCCGTCCGGCGCCCGTCGGGCACGCGATTGAAGGTACGGAGGCGTTGTCACGGCGCTGTCCGAAGCAGCCTGCGGTCAGCACTCGGCTGTGCGTCGGTTGTGTAACGGAAGTAGGAACGGAGTAAGACCGTGCCCTGATTTGCCGGTTTTCACGCCGATTTGGGGGGCTGGGTGGCGCGCGGGAAGGTGACACGTACGCCCGCGCCGCCCCCAGAAGCTGTCACCCGTCCGTGAGGTGACCGTGCGTCAGGTCAGCGGCAGCCGGTACAGCCCGCCCGGCAGCGGCTCCACCAGACCGTCCGCGACGAGCCCGTCCAGCGCCCGGGCCCGCTGGACCGGCTCGTGCCAGACCCGGTCGAGCGCCGCCTGCGGCACCGGCGCGTGCGCCTCGCGCAGCACGGCGAGCAGCTTGCCGCGGACCTGCCGGTCGGTGCCGGCGTACGTCTGCCCCCGGCGCGGCGGCCCCTCGTGCGCGGGCTTGCCCGCGAGCCGCCAGGCGCAGTGCGCGGCGATCGGACAGCGCGCGCACGACTCGTTCTTCGCCGTGCACACCAGCGCGCCGAGCTCCATGGAGGCGGCGGCCCAACGGGCCGCGGTCCGCTCGTCCTCGGGCAGCAGGGCGCGGGCCAGGCGGCGTTCGGCGGCGGTGGTGGCGTTCGGCGGGTACTGCACGCCGGTGACCGCGCGGGCCAGCACCCGGCGGACGTTGGTGTCCAGGACGGCGTGCCGCTGGCCGTAGGCGAAGGAGGCGACCGCGGCGGCCGTGTACTCGCCGATGCCCGGCAGGGCGAGCAGTTGCGCGTGCTCGGTGGGCACGTCGCCGCCGTGCCGTTCCGTTATGGCGACCGCGGCGCCGTGCAGGCGCAGGGCGCGGCGCGGGTAGCCGAGCCGGCCCCAGGCGCGGACGGCCTCGCCCGGCGCCTCCTTGGCGAGGTCGGCGGGGCGTGGCCAGCGGTCGAGCCACTGCTCGTAGACCGGCAGCACCCGGCTGACCGGCGTCTGCTGCAGCATGAACTCGCTGACCATCACGCCCCAGGCGCCGGCGTCGGGGCGCCGCCAGGGCAGGTCGCGGGCGTTGGCGTCGAACCAGGAGATGACCTGGGTGTGCAGGGCTTGGCCGAGGGGCGTGCCGGAGGTCTCGGGACCGGCGGGCGTGCCGGTGTCCGGCCGGGCACCGGTGGCGGGGGCCGGGGTGTCGGAGCTGCTGTGCGGAGGCAGTGTGGGCGCAGTCATGGCGCTTCCGATCCTGCCACGTGGGGGTGGGCGGCCGTGTGACCCGCGCGGGCCGGTGTCGTCACCGAATGTGCCCGTGTGGCTACGGTGCTCGCAAGAGGGTTCATCGGTAAGGGTGTTGCCGGGATGATGATCCTGAAAAGTTGTGGTCACAGCGGCGGGTGGCGCAAGGGAAAGCGACGATCTCTCGTACAGTTTGGGCCGTGGGATCTCTGCGCAATCCGGTCGGTCCGCTTCCCGCCTCCATCTACTGGCGACGGAGGGTCCTCCTGCTGTCCGCGGTCGCCCTGTTGGCGCTGCTGACCGTCTGGCTCCTCACCCTGGGCGGCGGGGGCCGCAAGGACGACGGCGGCGGGTCGAACGGCAAGCACCCCGCGCCCTCGACCATCACCCCGGGGCCCTCCGGCTCGGGTCCCGCGATCAGTGAACACCCTGGCGGCCGTGACGAGTCCGGCGGCGGGGACTCCGGCGGGTCGGACTCCGGGTCCGGCGGCTCCGGTGGCTCCGGCGGCACGAGCGGGGACGGCTCCGGGGCCGGGTCCGGCGGGTCGGCCGGCGGCGAGGGCGGCGGCACCGAGGGCGGCGGCGGTGCGGGGCCCGTGCTGCCGGTCGGCAGCACGCTGCCCAACTGCACCCCTGGAGCGGTGAAGTTGACGCTGCGCAGCGTGCACAACTCCTACGAACCCGGCCAGACGCCGACCTTCGAACTGGTCGCCCGGAACTCCTCCGGCAGCGACTGCAAGCTCGACCTCGGTCCGAAGACCGCGGTGGTGACGGTCAGCCAGTCCGACAGCAGCGCCGCCTACTGGTCCTCGGCCGACTGCCCGAAGACGGCCGGGAGCCGGCTGTACCGGGTGCCGGCGGGCAACGGCATCACGTACGCCGTCGAGTGGGACCGCAAGCCGAGCGCCGCGCAGTGCGCGACGCCTCCGGCCGGGTCGGCCCGGGCGGGCACCTACCTGGTGGAGGCGAAGGTGCCGGGCTACGGCAAGCTGCGGACGTCGTTCGTGCTGTCGGAGGACTGAGTCCCGCGCCTGCCGGACACGGCGCCGGGGCTCAGACGTACCGCTCCAGGATCGACGACTCCGCCAGCCGGGACAGGCCCTCGCGGACGCTGCGCGCCCGCGCCTCGCCCACGCCGTCCACCGTCTGCAGGTCGTCGACGCTCGCGGCGAGCAGCTTCTGCAGTCCGCCGAAGTGCTCGACCAGGCGGTCGATGACGGCGCGGGGCAGCCGGGGCACCTTGGCCAGCAGCCGGAAGCCGCGCGGGGAGACCGCCGAGTCGAGGGCCTCGGGGGAGCCGGTGTAGCCGAGGGCCCGGGCCACGGTGGACAGTTCGAGCAGCTCGGCCTGGTGGAGCTTGTCGAGCTCCAGCAGCGCCTCGTCGACCGTGCGGGAGCGCTTGGCGGTGGGCTCGGGAACGTAGTCCCGCACGACCAGTTCGCGCTCGGGCTCCACGCCGGCGATCAACTCGTCCAGCTGGAGGGAGAGAAGACGGCCGTCGGTGCCCAGCTCCACCACGTACTCGGCGATTTCGGTGGCGATCCGGCGCACCATCTCCAGGCGCTGCGCGACCGCCGAGACGTCCCGGACCGTCACCAGGTCCTCGATCTCCAGCGCGGACAGCGTGCCCGCCACCTCGTCCAGGCGGAGCTTGTACCGCTCCAGGGTCGCCAGGGCCTGGTTGGCGCGGGAGAGGATCGCCGCGGAGTCCTCCAGGACACGGCGCTGGCCGTCGACGTAGAGGGCGATGAGCCGCATGGACTGCGAGACCGAGACCACGGGGAAACCGACCTGCTTGCTCACCCGGTCCGCCGTACGGTGCCGGGTGCCCGTCTCCTCGGTGGGGATCGTGGGGTCCGGCACCAGCTGCACGCCCGCCCGCAGGATCTTCGACAGGTCCGAGGAGATCACGATGCCGCCGTCCAGCTTGCACAGCTCCCGCAGCCGCGTCGCCGTGAACTCGACGTCCAGGACGAAGCCGCCCGTGCACATCGACTCCACGGTCTTGTCGGAGCCGAGCACGATGAGCCCGCCGGTGTTGCCGCGGAGCACCCGCTCGAGGCCGTCACGCAGGGCCGTGCCGGGTGCCACGGCGCTCAGGGAGGCGCGCATCAGCCCGTCGGCGCCGGGACTCCCGCCGGACTTTCCGGGAGCTGCCGCCCGGTCGTTGGCTGCCACTGCTCTCCTCCGGTCGCAGGTACTTCAGCGCTCCCGTATCGCACCTCGGTTCGTACGGACGGGCGAGACCAGGGAAAAGTCTACCGGCGGTCCTCCTGCTCCCGTGGGGCCTCTCGGCGACGGGAGCGCGGCAGGACCCGCAGCGCATCCCCGATGTCGGCGACCTCCAGGACCTTCATCCCCGGCGGAATCCTTCCCGGGTCGCCCGGCACGAGCGCGTGCGTGAAGCCCAGGCGGTGGGCCTCCGCCAGCCGGCGCTGCACGCCCGTGACCCGCCTGACCTCGCCCGCCAGACCCACCTCGCCGATCGCGACGAGGTTCTTCGGCAGCGGGGTGTCGCTCGCGGCCGACGCCAGCGCCAGGGCGACCGCGAGGTCCGCGGCCGGCTCGGACAGCTTCACGCCGCCGACCGTCGCCGAGTAGATGTCCCGCTTGCCCAGCGCGCTGATCCGGCCCCGCTGCTCCAGGACGGCCAGCATCATCGAGACCCGGGAGGTCTCCAGGCCCGACGTCGTACGGCGCGGGGAGGGGATCTGGGAGTCGACGGTGAGCGCCTGCACCTCGGCGACCAGGGGGCGGCGGCCCTCCAGGGTGACGGTCAGACAGGTGCCGGGCACCGGCTCGTCGCGGCGGGTCAGGAACAGGCCGCTGGGGTCGGCCAGGCCCGTGATGCCCTCGTCGTGCAGCTCGAAGCAGCCGACCTCGTCCGTCGCGCCGTAGCGGTTCTTGACGCCGCGGACCAGGCGCAGGCGCGCGTGCCGGTCGCCCTCGAAGTGCAGCACGACGTCCACCAGGTGCTCCAGCAGGCGCGGGCCCGCGATCGCGCCGTCCTTGGTGACGTGGCCCACCAGGAGCGTGGACATCCCGCGCTCCTTGGAGGCGCGGATCAGCGCCCCCGCCACCTCCCGGACCTGCGCCATGCCGCCGGGCGCCCCGTCGATCTCGGGGGAGGCGACCGTCTGCACCGAGTCGAGGATCAGCAGGGAGGGCTTGACCGCGTCCAAGTGGCCGAGGACGGCGGCCAGATCGGTCTCGGCGGCCAGATACAGGTGGTCGTCGATGGCGCCGATGCGGTCGGCCCGCAGGCGGACCTGGCTCGCGGACTCCTCGCCCGTGACGTACAGCGTGCGGTGCTCGTCGCTCGCGGACTTGGCCGCCACGTCCAGCAGCAGCGTGGACTTGCCGACCCCGGGCTCGCCGGCGAGGAGGACGACGGCACCGGGGACCAGTCCGCCGCCGAGGACGCGGTCGAGCTCGGGCACGCCGGTGGTGCGGGCGGCGGCCTGGCTGCCGTCGACCTGGCCGATGGGCACGGCGGAGGTGGTGACCCGGCCCGGCGCCGTCGTCCGGACCGCGGGCGCGCCGTACTCCTCGACCGTGCCCCAGGCCTGGCACTCGGGGCAGCGGCCGAGCCACTTGGCCGTCTGCCAGCCGCACTCCGTGCAGCGGTAGGACGGTCGGTCCTTGGCGGTTTTGGTACGGGCAGCCATGGAGGAAACCGTAACCGCCGGCACTGGCAGCGCCGCCGCCGGGCGGGCCCCGACCGGGGCGGGTCACGGAGCGGAGCGTTCCCCTCCCCTTATGAGGGATCGTTTCACCCGTACGAATTAAAAGTGCCCGGGGGACAGGAGCGGACGATCCCGCGCCGCATACGGTCGTACGGGTGATGAGCAGCAGTCCGGACACCACGACCCGCACGACCGGTGCGCACCGGACGCACCGGACACATCGCGAGGCGCGCGACCGCGCTGCCGCGCACGCCCTGGCGCAGCGCCCGTCCGCGCCCTACGAGCCGTACCTCGACGGCCTGTTCACCTACTGCCTGTCCGTGCTCTGCGATCACGACGCGGCCACCGCCGCCCTCGGGGACGCGCTGGCGTCCGCCGAGCGGCGCGGGCAGCGCGGGCCCGGGACCGCCGGCGAGCGCCGGGCCTGGCTGTACGCGCTGGCCCGCTGGGCGTGCCTGCGCAAGCTGGCCGAGGCCAAGCAGAAACGTCGGAGCGCGCACGCCGCGGACCGCGACGACCGGCACGGGCACGCGCGGCCCGCGGCCCCGCCCGTCTCCGACGAGGTCCAGCGGGAGCGGCGGCGCGAACTCGCCCTGCTCGCCTGGCCGGAGGCCGCCGGCACCACCCCGGAACAGCGCGAGGCCCTGGAACTCGCCGTACGCCACCACCTCGCCGCCCACGAGGTCGCCGCCGTCCTCGGCGTGAGCCTCGCCGCCACCCGGGACCTCCTCGCCGCGGCCGCCTGCGAGGTGGAGCGCACGCGCGCGGCGCTCGCCGTCGTCGAGACCGGCGCCTGCCCGAGCGTGTCCCGTCTGACCGGCGACGACCAGGTCGTGCTCGGTGCGGCCCTGCGGCGCGAGCTCGTCCGGCACGTCGACGACTGTCCGCGCTGTCGCCGCACCGCCGGGCGCGCCCTGCCCGGCCGCTGGCCCGGCGCCACCGTCACACCCGCCGAGCTGCCCGTCCTCACGGCGCCCCGCGCGGCCCTGCACACGGTGCTGGCGCACCACCCGCGCGCGCGGAGCACCGCCCCCCGCTTCGACCGGCGCGGCTTCCCCATGGACCCCAAGGACCACGCGGCCCGCAGGGACCGGCTACGCGCGCGTGCCGTCACGACGACCGTGGTGGCCACCGTGATGGCCGCCCCCGTGCTGGCCCTGTGGGCCGCCTACCGGGGCGACCCCACCGGTGAGGGCCCCGGCGGGCCCTCCGCCACCGCGCACGAGGCGCACGACCCGGGCGTCCTGGGCGGCGAGGCGGCGGGCGGCGGATACGAGAACACCGGCAATGCCGCCCCCGGACCCGACGCCCGCTTCGGCAAGGGCGGCGGTCCCGATGTCTCCGTGGAGGTCGTCAGCGTCACCGGCGCCGGCCACAAGGACGGCCACCTGACGGTGACCGCCGTCGGCGACGGCGACACCACACTGATCACCCTCGCCGCCTCCGGCCCCGGGCCGGTCCGCTGGTCGGCCTCCACCCGGGTGTCCTGGCTCTACCTGAGCCGCACATCGGGAACCCTGAAACCCGGCGAGTCGTTGACGATCAAGGTGTACGTCGACCACCTGCGCGAGCCGTCCGGCCACTGGAGCGCGCGCGTGGCGATCGCGCCCGCCGGCGCCGTCGTCTCCATCGACGGCCGCGGCACCCGAGGACAGCGACGCCCCGAGCAGCCCGAACCCGTCGGACAGCCCCCCGGACAGTTCCGGCTAGGTCCGGCCCTTCCCATGAGCCGGACCAGCCGGACCAGCCGAGGCGGCAGGACCAGCCGAAGCGGCAGGATCAGCCGGATGCGGTGCCAGCAGCGGCAGCCCGAGGGCCAGGCGCTCCTCGCACAGCTCGACCAGGCGCTCGTAGCCGGCCTTGCCCATCAGCTCGGTCAGCTCGGCCCGGTAGGAGACGTACACCGGCTCGCCCGCGCCGTGCGCCGACGCCGCCGAGGTGCACCACCAGTGCAGGTCGTGCCCGCCCGGACCCCAGCCCCTGCGGTCGTACTCGCCGATCGACACCTGCAGCACACGCGTGTCGTCGGGCCGGTCGATCCACTCGAAGGTCCGCCGGATCGGCAGCTGCCAGCACACGTCCGGCTTGGTCTCCAGCGGCTCGCGCCCCTCCTTCAGCGCCAGGATGTGCAGCGAGCAGCCCATGCCGGCGGGGAAGCCGGGCCGGTTCTGGAAGATGCACGAACCCTGGAACCGGCGGGTCTGCCGGGAGCCCTCCTCGTCCTCCGAGACCCAGCCGTCCGCCGTGCCCTCGGCATGGTTCTGCCAGATGTCCGGTGTGAGCCTCGCCACGTGCCCGGCAACCCGCTTCTCGTCGTCCTCGTCGGAGAAGTGGGCCCCCAGCGTGCAGCACCCGTCGTCCGCGCGGCCCGCCTCGATGCCCTGGCAGCCGCTGCCGAAGATGCAGTTCCAACGAGAGGTCAGCCATGTCAGATCACAGCGGAAGACCTGCTCGTCGTCCGCCGGATCCGGGAACTCCACCCACGCGCGCGCGAAGTCGAGCCCCTTCTCGTCGGCTTCCGAACCCCGCTTCTTCGACTTCCCTGCTTTCGCCCGGTTCGCCGGGTTCGCCGGTTTGTCGGTCTTCGCCTTTTTCGTCTTTGGCACCCGTCCAGGGTAAGTCGCCGGGCAGCGAGGCCGGGACCGCCCCGGCCGGGGCACCCGGTCCGGACGGCACCCCAGGTCGCAGTAGCGTTCCGTACATGAGACTCGGTGTCCTCGACGTGGGTTCGAACACGGTGCACCTGCTGGTGGTCGACGCGCACCCCGGCGCCCGCCCGCTGCCCGCGCACTCGCACAAGGCCGAACTGCGCCTCGCCCAACTCCTCGACGAGGACGGTGCGATCGGCTCCGACGGCGTCGACAGACTCGTCGCGGTGATCCACGAGGGGCTTCGGGCCGCCGAGGACAAGGGCGTCGAGGACCTGCTGCCGTTCGCGACCTCCGCCGTGCGCGAGGCGGGCAACGCCGACGACGTCCTCGCGCGCGTGCGGGCCGAGACCGGCGTCGAACTCCAGGTGCTCAGCGGTGAGGAGGAGGCCCGCCTCACCTTTCTCGCCGCCCGCCGCTGGTTCGGCTGGTCGGCGGGGAAACTGCTGGTCCTGGACATCGGCGGCGGCTCGCTGGAGATCGCCTACGGCATCGACGAGGAGCCCGACGCCGCCGTGTCACTGCCGCTCGGCGCGGGCCGGCTCACCGCCGCCTGGCTGCCCGGGGACCCGCCCGACCCCGAGGACGTCAGGGCGCTGCGCCGCCATGTGCGCACCGAGATCGCGCGGACCGTCGGCGAGTTCAGCCGGTTCGGCGCCCCCGACCACGTCGTCGCCACCTCCAAGACGTTCAAGCAGCTCGCCCGCCTGGCCGGCGCCCCCCGCTCCACCGAGGGCCTGTACGTCCAGCGCGAACTGAAGCGCGAGTCCCTGGAAAGCTGGGTGCCCAGGCTCTCCGGCATGACGAACGACGAGCGCTGCGAACTCCCCGGCGTCTCCGACGGCCGGGCGGGCCAGCTCCTGGCCGGCGCACTGGTCGCCGAGGGCGCGATGGACCTGTTCGGCGTGGAACGCCTGGAGATATGCCCGTGGGCCCTGAGGGAGGGCGTGATCCTGCGGCGCCTTGATCACATGGACTCGCAGGAGAAGCCCAGGGGAGCGGGGCTGTGACACCCTGCGGTTCCTCCCCGAACTCCTGACGAGCAGGGGGAGCCCGTCGTGGGCGCGACGAACCACAACGGACCCGCAGCCGGGCATGACGAACACCACAACGGCGAACGGGTACCCGACCAAGCCCCATCGCACCCCGTAACCTGTCCCTCGTGGTGGAACCCGTTCGCATCCCGGATGCGAAGGTCGCCCTGTCGACGGCCTCCGTCTACCCGGAGTCGACGGCGACGGCCTTCGAGATCGCCGCGCGCCTTGGATACGACGGTGTCGAGGTCATGGTGTGGACCGACCCCGTCAGCCAGGACATCGACGCGCTGCGCAGACTCAGCGACTACCACCGGATCCCGGTCCTCGCCGTGCACGCCCCCTGCCTGCTGATCACGCAGCGGGTGTGGTCCACCGACCCCTGGGTCAAGCTCCAGCGCGCGAAGGCGGCCGCCGAGAAGCTCGGCGCGAGCACGGTCGTGGTCCACCCGCCGTTCCGCTGGCAGCGCCAGTACGCCCGTGACTTCGTCGCCGGCGTCTGGCGCATGGCGAACGAGACGGATGTGCGGTTCGCCGTCGAGAACATGTACCCCTGGCGCTACCGCGACCGCGAGATGCTCGCCTACGCCCCCGGCTGGGACGTCACCAAGGACGACTACCGCCACTTCACGATCGACCTCAGCCACGCGGCGACGGCCCGCACCGACGCCCTGCAGATGATCGACCGCATGGGCGACCGGCTCGGCCACGTGCACCTCGCCGACGGCAGGGGTTCGGCGAAGGACGAGCACCTGGTGCCCGGCCGCGGCACCCAGCCCTGCGCCGAGGTGCTGGAACGTCTCGCCCTGTCCGGCTTCGACGGCCATGTCGTCATCGAGGTCAACACCCGCCGCGCCATGTCCAGCGCCGAGCGCGAGGCCGACCTCGCCGAGGCCCTGGCCTTCACCCGGCTGCACCTGGCCTCGGCGATGCGGGTGCCCCGGCGATGACCGGCACCACCGCCCGGCGCCGCGGCCGCCCCCGCCGCGAGGAGGCCGCCGACACCCGCGACCGCATCCTGACCGCGGCCCGCGAGGAGTTCTCCGCGCACGGCTACGAGAAGACCTCCGTACGCGGCATCGCCAAGGCCGCCGGGGTCGACCCGGCCCTCGTGCACCACTACTTCGGCACCAAGGAGCAGGTGTTCGAGGCGGCGGTCGCGGTCGTCTTCGCCCCCGCCCTAAACGTCCCGGACGCGCTCGCCGACGTCCCGCCGGACGACGTGGGCGAACGCCTGACCCGGTCCTTCCTCGGCGTCTGGGAGAACCCGGCCACCCGGACGCCGCTGCTGGCGGTCGTCCGCTCCGCGCTGAGCAACGACACCGCGGCCGCCGTCTTCCGCCGGCTGATCGCCTCCCAGCTGCTGCGCCGCATCGCCAGCCGGCTCGACCTGCCCGACGCGGAGCTGCGCGCCGAACTCGCCGCCGCCCAGCTGGTGGGGTGCGCGATCCTGCGGTACGTGATCAGGCTGGAGCCGCTGGCGTCGGCGGACGCGGAGCAGATCGTCGCGCGGCTGGCACCGGTCGTGCAGGGACACCTCACGGGCCCCTGACCCGCCTCCCCCACGGAACCGTGAGCGCGGTCCCCGAGACACGAGTCCCGTATGCCGGACACCGCGTCCCGATCCCTGGATGACCGGCGTACGCTCGACTGCGTCAGTACCCTGCCGGGACTGCCCGGCGTCCCGGCGGAACGTCCCGAAGGAGCGAGCGACGATGCCCGAGCTGAGGTCCCGCACAGTCACCCACGGCCGCAACATGGCGGGCGCCCGTGCCCTGATGCGCGCCTCCGGTGTACCCGGTGCGGACATCGGCCGGAAGCCGATCATCGCGGTCGCCAACAGCTTCACCGAGTTCGTGCCCGGCCACACCCACCTGCAGCCGGTCGGCCGGATCGTCAGCGAGGCGGTCCGGGAGGCGGGCGGCATCCCGCGCGAGTTCAACACGATCGCCGTCGACGACGGCATCGCGATGGGCCACGGCGGCATGCTCTACTCGCTGCCCTCCCGCGACCTGATCGCGGACAGCGTCGAGTACATGGTCGAGGCGCACTGCGCCGACGCCCTGATCTGCATCTCCAACTGCGACAAGATCACCCCGGGCATGCTGATGGCCGCCCTGCGGCTGAACATCCCGACGGTCTTCGTCTCCGGCGGCCCGATGGAGTCCGGCCGGGCCACCCTGGTCGACGGCACGGTCCGCACCCTCGACCTGGTCGACGCGATCTCCGACGCCGTGAACGACAAGGTCTCCGACGAGGACATCCTCCGCATCGAGGAGAACGCCTGCCCGACCTGCGGCTCCTGTTCCGGCATGTTCACCGCCAACTCGATGAACTGCCTGACCGAGGCGATCGGCCTCGCCCTGCCCGGCAACGGCTCGGTCCTGGCCACCCACACGGCCCGCAGGCAGCTCTACGTCGACGCGGCCCGCACGGTGATGGACCTCACCCGCCGCCACTACGAGCAGGACGACGACACCGTCCTGCCCCGCGCCATCGCCACCTCCGCGGCCTTCGAGAACGCGATGGCCCTGGACATCGCGATGGGCGGCTCGACCAACACGATCCTGCACCTGCTGGCCGCCGCGCAGGAGGCCGGCGTCCCCTTCGGCCTGGAGGAGATCGACGCCGTCTCGCGTCACGTCCCCTGCCTGGCGAAGGTCGCCCCCAACGTCGCCAAGGACCGCACGTACTACATGGAGGACGTGCACCGGGCCGGCGGCATCCCCGCCCTGCTCGGCGAGCTGCACCGCGCGGGCCTGCTGAACGAGGACGTGCACGCGGTCCACAGCCCCTCCCTCGCGGACTGGCTCAAGACCTGGGACGTGCGCGGCGGCTCCCCGTCCCCCGAGGCGGTCGAACTGTGGCACGCGGCCCCCGGCTGCGTGCGCTCGGCGGAGGCCTTCTCTCAGTCCGAGCGCTGGGAGGCCCTGGACACCGACGCCGGGAACGGCTGCATCCGCTCCGCCGAGCACGCCTACTCCAAGGACGGCGGCCTGGCGGTCCTCAAGGGCAACCTGGCCGTGGACGGCTGCGTGGTGAAGACCGCGGGCGTCGACGAGTCCATCTGGACCTTCGAGGGCCCGGCGGTCGTCTGCGAGTCGCAGGAGGAGGCCGTCCAGAAGATCCTCACCCAGCAGGTCAAGGAGGGCGACGTCGTCGTCATCCGCTACGAGGGCCCCAAGGGCGGCCCCGGCATGCAGGAGATGCTCTACCCGACCTCGTACCTGAAGGGCCGCGGCCTGGGCAAGGCCTGCGCCCTGGTCACCGACGGCCGCTTCTCCGGCGGCACCTCGGGCCTGTCCATCGGCCACGCCTCCCCGGAGGCGGCCTCCGGCGGCACGATCGCGCTCGTCGAGGACGGCGACCGCATCCGCATCGACATCCCGAACCGCACCATCGAGCTGCTCGTCGACGACGCGGAGCTGACCCGCCGCGAGCAGGCGCTGGGCGGCGTGTACGTCCCGAAGAACCGCGACCGCAAGGTCTCGGCAGCCCTGCGGGCCTACGCCGCGATGGCCACCAGCGCGGACAAGGGCGCCGTCCGGGACGTCTCGAAGCTGGGCTGATCCGCGCCAGACCCTTCCGGACATCCGGACCTGTGGGGGCCGTCTCCTCGGAGGCGGCCCCCTCGGCGTGTCACCAGGACGACGGATCGCGGCCGTCCACGGCGAAGACGGTCCCGTCGGGGGCGCCGGCGTAGACGTGGCCCTTGACGACCACGGGCGCGGGCAGCGCCGCCGCGACCCGGTCCGCGTGCTCGCCGAGCCGCGGCCGGGTCTGGCCGGCGATCCGCCCGGTGCGGGCGCCGACCGCCAGCAGCCGGCCGTCTCCGGCGAGGAAGTACACGTGGCCGGCGTCGGCGGCCGGTGCCGAGCCGCGGCTGACGGCCGTTTCCAGTCGCCACCGCACCTTCCGGGCCGCCAGGTCGACCGCGTCCAACGAGCCGCCGCCGCCCAGCAGGTGGACCACGTCGCCGTGCACACTCGCCTGGACGGTGTCGCGCGGCACCGGCAGCGCGACCCGGACCGACGCCCCGGACGCCGGGGTGTAGCGGACCACGGCGTTCACCCGGCCGAAGGCCGCCTCCTCGGAGAGCAGGACGAGGGAGCCGTCCCGGCTGCCCACAGGCGTCAGCAGCCCGCGCAGCCGCGCCTCCCAGCGCACGTCGCCCGTCGCCGGGTCCACCGCGACGACCCGCGTGGACGACCCGTCGGCCGACGCGCTCACCGCGTACGCCAGCGGATCACCGGCGAACGAGGAGAAGTGGGGAAGCGGCAGGTCCGGCACCCGTCGGCTCCACCTGATTTCGCCCGACCCGGCGTCCACCCCGCGCACCAGCCCGTCGGTGCCGGTGAGCAGCAGCATGTCGCCGACGGACCGCACCCCGCTGTATGCCGGAACGTTCCGCTGCCAGCGCGGCCTGCCCGAGTCCGGATCCAGGGCCTCCAGCCGCCGCCCGTGATCCGTCATCGGCTGCACCAGGCCGCCCGCGACGACCGGCGGCACGCCGGTGAGCACCTCGGGGACGGAGCGCCGCCACAGCAGGCTCCCGTCCGCCGGATCGAGGGCGTAGACCAGCCCGGGCCGCGCACAGAACAGCTTCCCGGCCCCGTACGAGCACTGGGGCACACCCTCGCCCCCGGACACGGGCTTCGCCACCCACCCGGAGAACGCGGCCGACGTGGCCCCGGGCAGGGTGGTCCCCGGTGCCGAGCCGTTCACCGCGAGGCCGCCGTCGAGCAACTGGACCGAGGCGAGCCCGCCGCCGACGACCAGTCCCAGCACCCCGGCGGCCAGGGCGAGCCGCCTGGAGCGCGGGCGCCGTCCGGCCCGCGGCTCGGTACGACCCTCCGGCGTGCCCCCGGTCTCCCCGGCGCGGGACCCGGACGGCGACGCGCGATCACCGTCTTCGCCGAGGGCCGGGGAGGATTCGTGCGTCCGCTGGTCCGCCATGAACGCCTGTGTGTCGTACGACGCCGCCACCGACCGCAGTTCCCGCATCAGCTCGTCCGGCGTGGGCCGGTCCTCGGGCTCCTTGGCCAGGCAGCGCAGCACGAGCGGAGCCAGGGCCTTTGGCACGCCGGTCAGCTCGGGCTCGTCGTGCACGACCTGGTAGGCGACGACGTACGGGCTGTCGGAGTCGAACGGCCCGCGCCCGGTCGCCGCGTGCACCAGCACGGACCCGAGCGCGAAGATGTCGGCCGCCGGACCGACCTCCCGCGGCCGGCGGAACTGCTCGGGCGCCATGAAGGGCGGCGTACCGATCAACTTGCCGGTCTCGGTGCGCAGTTCGCTGTCCTTCGGGCGGGAGATGCCGAAGTCGATGACCTTCGGCCCGTCCTCGGCGAGCAGGACGTTGCTCGGCTTGAGGTCCCGGTGGACGACGCCCACCCGGTGGATGTCGCGCAGCGCCTCGGCGAGCCCGGCCATCAGACGGCGCAACTGGGGCGGGGCCATGGGCCCGTTCCGCTTCACCTCGTCCGAGAGCGTGGGCCCGGGAATGAACAGGGTGGCCATCCAGGGCCGTTCGGCCTCCGGGTCGGCGTCGACGACGGGCGCGGTGAACGCGCCGCTCACCCTGCGGGCCGCCGCCACCTCCTGCCGGAACCGCCCCCTGAACTCGGGATCCCTGGCGAACCGGGCGTGTACGACCTTCACCGCGAGCTTCAGTCCCGAGGTGCTGCGGGCCAGGTGCACCACGCCCATGCCACCGGAGCCCAGACACGACTCCAGACGGTAGTGACCGGCGTATTCCGGAAGTTCCGCTTCCGCGCCCGCTCCGATGTTGCGCTGTGGCGTCATGGACCACCCCCGTGCTGTTCGTTCGCGCGCGCGACGCAGGGAGCCTAGTCGATGCCTCGAACGGGACCGAGGCGGCTTGCTGGTGTTCACGTGCGAAGTGCGCACATGTGTTTCGTGACGCGTTTTCGGGGAATGAACGAGGCCCCATGGCAGTCATGGGGCTTTGACGGGGGAGATCTCTCATGTCTGTCGACCGTGCCGAACAGCATGTCGAGGGGACCGGTGGCGACGCGGCGGCGGAGGCCGTCGCGACCGTGGCGGCCGTGAAGTACTACCCGGTGGCGCCGGGCGTCCAGCTCAACGTCCGCAGCGGTCCCGGCACCGGCTACAGCCTCGTCCGCGTGCTGCCCGCGGGCGCCTCCGTGCCGATCCACTGCCAGACGCCGGGCACGACGGTGTCCGGCTACTACGGCACCTCGAACATCTGGGACAACATCGGCACCGGCCAGTACGTCTCCGACGCGTACGTGTACACCGGCAGCGACGGCTACGTCGCCGGCCGCTGCGGCTGATCCCGGACGGAGCCCGCGGACACCCGGAAGCCATAATCGAGCCGTGAGCGACGACAACGGCACCCCGGACACCCCCGCGGGCTCCACCGGGCCC
>NZ_POTZ01000349.1 GCF_003236365.1 Streptomyces sp. NTH33 | reverse complement strand
ACCCAGCCCGCCCGGCGGGCGAATGGGTGGGGATTCGCTCATGAGGACGGCTGAGCAGGCCGCTCGGCGAGCGCGGAAGCTCGGCATGTCATCCGGGCCCACTTCACGCGACGACAACCCGTGTGCCATTGAAATTCGCGACGATTTCCAATTGGCCCCCGAGGGCTGCGATGTAGGCGGCGATCGTCCCGACTTCCGCGGCGGTCGTCCTCCCCCGTTCGATCGCGGACACCCGCTCCTGCCGCACATGCATACGGGCGGCGACCTCGCTCTGCGTAAGGCCGAGCTGCCTTCGCATCTCGGCCAGCCGATGCGCACGGGCCTCGGCCACCATGCGCTGAGCGCCACTGTGGATCGCCTTGAGGTCCTCCGCGTCGAAGATCTCGCGTTTGACGTCGTCCCAGGCGTGAAACTCTGTCATTCCTCTCCCTCCTCCTGCCACCGCGCCAGATGCTCCAGCCACTCGGCATAGCGGGCCTCCGCTACTGGAACGGCCCACTGGTACCACCGGGCAGGAACGCCCCGCCAGACACTCAAACGGGTGACGCCTTGCAGGCGGCCCCGGAAACAGCGGAGCCCGGGCGCTGCTCGGGCGTCCGGGCTCCGTGGTCAGGGGGGTCGGCGTGTCAGCGCGTCACCCCGTTCCGGGTTCTACTCGGTGCTGTCGACCTTGACGTGGGACCGTTCGGCCGACGCCGGAGTCGAGGGTTCGACCTGCTCCGGGACCTTGGCCGTGCCGCGTCCGGCAAGGCCCTGGAGGAGCTGGGCGAGGTCGACGCCGGTGGTGGAGCTGAGGAGTTCCATGCCCTGGGCCACGTTGTTGGCGACTGTGCGCGGGAGTTGGCCCGCGCCGTCGGTGGAGATGACGGTCAGCTTGTCCACGGCCGCCAGCGGCTCGGCCGCCTTGCCGACGACCTGCGGGAGCACCTCGACCAGCATCTGGAGCACCGCCGCGTCGCCGTACCGCTCGAAGGCGTCGGCCTTCTTGTGCATCGCGTCGGCCTCCGCCGCGCCCTTGGCGGCGATCGCGGCCGCTTCGGACTCACCCTCGATACGGACGGCCTCGGCGAGCGCCGCACGGTGGGCCTTCTCGCCCTCGCCGGTGAGCCGTGCCCGCTCGGCGGCCGCTTCGGCCTCCTTGACCAGGGCTATGCGGTGGGCCTCCGCCTCCTGCTCGGCCCGGTAACGGGCGGCGTCGGCGGGCTTGCGGACCTGGGTGTCCAGTTCGCGATCGGTCAGCGCGGCCTGCCGGGCGGCGACCTTCTCCTGCTCCTGCAGGACCTCCTGCTGCCGGGCGGCCTCGGCGAGCGGGCCGGCGGCGTTGGCGCGGGCGGCGGCCTCGTCCGTCTCGGCCTTGATCTCGGCCTGCTTCAGGGCGTAGGTGCGCTGGGCGATCGCGATCTCTTCCTCCGCCTTGAGGCGGGCCTGCTCGGAAGCGCGTCGGGCGACGGCCTCGGCGATGTCCGCCTCCTGCTTGGCGCGGGCCGCCTCGGGCCGGCCGAGGTCCTCCAGGTAGGAGCCCTCGGTGGTGATGTCCTGGATCTGGAAGGCGTCCAGCACCAGCCCCTGCCCGGACAGGCTGGCCTCGGCCTCCTCCGCGACCTGTCCGGCGAAGGCGGCCCGGTCCCGGATGATGTCCTCGACGGACATCCGCCCGACGATGGAGCGCAGCGCGCCGGACAGCACCTCCTGGGTGAACCCGACGATGCCGTTCTGCTGCTGGAGGAAGCGCTGGGCCGCGGCGCGGATCGAGTCCTCGGTGCCGCCGACCTTGACGATGGCGACGCCCTCCAGGTTGGCCTTCACCCCGCGCAGCGTGACCGCGCCCCGGACGGCCACCGGAATGTGCCGGCTGGACAGGTCGAGGGTGAACTTCTGCTGGACGAAGGGCACGACGAAGACACCGCCGCCGACCACGACCTTCTGGCCGCTGTTGTCGGTGAAGACCCGGCCGGTCTCGGGGTCGGTGGACTTCTTGCCGCGCCGTCCGGTGACGATGAACGCCTCGCTGGGACCCGCGACCTTGTAGCGGGTGACGACCACGAGGGCCAGCAGGACCAGGAGTACGACGACTCCGACCACGGCGATCAGTACAGGACTCATATGCGTGAAATCCCCTCAGCCCTCCCCGGGGGACGGCGAATCGGAACGGATCAGGAACGGATCAGGAACGGATCAGAACGGGTGCGGAAGGAAGATGAGGCAGCGGGCGTGTGGGCGTCGTGGTGTGGCGCGGCGCTCCGGCCGGTCAGTGCTCGACCGGCCGGACCGCGACCGAGGTCGCGGACAGCGCCGATTCCACCCAGACCTCGGCACCCCGCGCCACGGGCACCGGACACTTCGCGGCCAGTTTCAGCGGCTGCCCGGCGAGGTACACCAGCACCTCGCCGTACCCCTCGGCCGGAATGGCGGTCACCACGGACCCGGAGCTGCCGACGAGATCGCCGCCCCGTGGAGCGGCATCGCCCTGATCCCGCATCAGGGCGCGACTGAATTTCCACGTCAGCCAGCCCGCGGCGACGCCCGCCACCACGCCGATCGCCGTTGCCCCCGTGACCCCCATACCCGTGGTGCCGAGTGCGATCGCCCCGCCGAAGCCGAGCATGGACACGAATCCAGCGATGACCGGCAGCGACAGCAGCCCGTCGAACAGCCCGTCCAGCACCCCGCCGAACAGGCCTTCCAGGATCCCGTCGAAGATCAGTGAGAGCACCAGCAGGACCAGTCCGGCGATCCCGAGACCCACAAACCAGTTCATTCGGGCCCCGCTTTCACTCGACGACCCCCCGTGCGTGCATATTGCCACGCGAACGGGTGACAATACATTGCCTGTTGCCAGCAATCTTTACACGCTCTTGATGCCGCCTTGATACCGCCTTCGCCCGGACGACGACGTTCCGCCGCGGCTCGGACACGGTACGCGGACCCGGTGCTCGGACATGGTGCGCGGGCGCGGGAAGCTCGACGGCGGTACGGGCCGTCGCCCTGAGGGCCGGCCCGTGCTCTGCCGGAAACCACGCTGCCCCCGGGACGGGGGCAGCGCGCACCACGGGCGGCGCCTCCGTTGCCGGGGGCTGGAAGCGGCGGCGGACGAGCGGCCGGTCGGCGCCGCTCCTACGGCGGTGCCGCTCCTACGGCGCCCTGCGCGCCGAGTGCCTGTCGGCCGCGTTGCCCCGGGGCAGCGCGACTTCTCCGGCGCGCACGCCTACCGGTGGTCGGAGGTTACGGCGTAGGCCGGGAGCAGGGGGCGGGGACGTATCTCGGTCGGATCAGCGGGGCCTCAGGCAGCGGCCGGCGTCTGGTGGCCACTGCGGCCGTAGGCATTCCACAGCTGGACGAGTAGACGGATGACGAGTGCCTCGATCACAGCGGCTGCCGCTTTGGTGAGGAGCGAGGTCAGCAGGTACGGCATGGGACGCCACCTTTCCTGTGCATGCTTGACGTACTTCCCCCTTTGTCCACTGTCGTGGCTTCACGCGGACGGAGTACAGGTGACCACCGGCTGAACTTTCGGTGTCATGCAGGATCGGGTGCGGGCACCGGAAGGCGAGTCATCCGGCCGTCACGGAGAAAAGCGCGGCACGCGTCGGCCCGTACTGGCTTGTACGGGCCGACGCGTGCCGCGCTGCGTTCTTGTCCTTCTCCTTGTCCTTCTCCCAGCCTCCCGGCGGGGCGGTCGCGCTCAGCGCGCTTCCGCGGCCACCGGCTTGGGGATGAGGAACGACGTCACGATGGCGGCGGCCATGATGACGGCGCCGGTGATCATGGCGGTGGTGTAGCCGCCGGTCGACGTCGGGTCCGCGGGCTCCACCGCGGTCTTGACCGCGTACAGCGCCGCGAAGCTCAGGCCGGCGCCGAGGTTGAACGCGCCCGCGTTCAGGCCGGGCAGGAAGCCGGGGTTCTCGCGCGGGGACAGCACGATGCCGAGCCCGTTGAGCACGATGTTGCCGATGCCCGCGTAGGCGATGCCCACCAGGATGGACGCCGCCAGCAGCAGGGCGCGCGAGTGGCTGCCGAGGGTGAGGATCAGCAGGACGACGGTCCCCACGGCCCCGACGAGGCCGACCCGCAGGACCCGGCCGTACCCGAAGGTGGCGGCGAGCCGGCCCGCGAGCGGGCCCATGGCCAGTCCGGCCAGGGCGTACGGCGTGAGGGTCCACCACGCGGACTGCTGGGCGGACAGGCCCAGTCCGGCCTGGGCGTCCTCGGCGAACGCCGGGATCAGCCCGTTCATGATGGCGAACACGCCCGTCATGGTGAGCACCGTGGTCAGCAGGAGCGCCCAGGTCGAGCGCTGCCGCAGGTGGTGCGTGGCGACCAGCGGGTGCCCGCTGCGGCCCTCGGTGCGCCAGAACAGGGCGAAGGCGGCGGCGGAGACCACGACGAGGAGGGCGATGAGCGGCCAGTTGGCCGCGGCGAGCTTTCCGGCCTCGTTCAGCGCGGTGAGCAGTGAGCCGACCGAGACGACGAGGAGGACGACGCCGGGCCAGTCCATGCGGGCGGCGACGGGCGCCTTGGACTCGGAGGTCATCAGGGCGACCATCACCGTGGCGACGGCCGCGACGATGGCCATTGCCCAGAAGACCGACTGGAAGCCGTGCTGGTCGGCGAGGTAGCCGCCCGCGAGGGCATCGACGCCAGCGACTCCGCCGTTGAAGGCGGTGATCACGCCGAGCAGGGTGCCGTAGAGCTTGGGCTCGGTCACCTCCTGGCGCAGCATGATCAGGCACAGCGGGACGACCGGGCCGCTCACGCCCTGGAGGACGCGGCCGGTGAACAGGACCGGCACGTTGTGCGCGAACGCGGCGACGACGCAGCCGACGGCCATCAGGGCCAGCATTCCGGTGAGGACCTTGCGGCGGCCGATGACGTCGCCCAGCCGGGGCAGGAAGAGCGAGAACAGGGCCGCCGAGGTGAAGAACGCGGTCTGGGTGAGCCCGATCTCGGCGGAGGTGGCGCCCAGGGCGCCCTCCATGCTCTTCAGCGCCGGGCTGAGCATGCTGGCGTTGAGCTGGAAGGCCACGCAGGCGGCGAGCAGTGCGGTCAGCAGTACGCCGACCCGGACCGGGCGGCCCGGCGTCGCGCCGGGCGGGCTGCCGGTCGTGGAAAGGCTGGTAGTGGTCACGCTTCGACGTCGCCAATCCGCTCGAGCGCGTCCACGACGAGGTTCCAGAACCGCTCGTGGTCGAGCTTGACGGCGACCTGGGTGTGGCAGTCGTCCGGGGCGGGGGCCCGGAAGTCCGCCACGGTCATACCGAGGGTGAGGGTGCCGGTGAGCTCGATGTCCACGGGGGCCTTGCGCACCGTCATGACGTCCGGGTCGATGACGTACGCGACCGCGCACGGGTCGTGCACGGGCGGGAACTCGAAGCCCTGCGCCTGCTCGTACATCTCGCCGAAGAACTCCAGCAGCTCCAGGACGAACTTGGCGGGCCTGGTGCCGACCGCGGCGATCTTGTCGACGACGGCGGGCGTCGCGAGCGCCTGGTGGGTGAGGTCGAGGCCGACCATGGTGACCGGCCAGCTCTCGTTGAAGACGATGTGGGCGGCCTCGGGGTCGATCTTGATGTTGAACTCGGCGACCGCGCTCCAGTTGCCCTCGTGGTAGCCGCCGCCCATCAGGACGACCTCGCGGACGCGGGAGGCGATCCGCGGTTCCTTGCGGACGGCCATGGCGATGTTGGTCAGACCGGCGGTCGGCACGATCGTGATCTCGCCCGGTTCGTGCGACATCACCGTGTCGATGATCAGGTCGACCGCGTGCCGGCGGTCCAGTTCCAGGGTCGGCTCGGGCAGCACGGGTCCGTCGAGCCCCGACTCGCCGTGGATGTCCGGCGCGATCTCGATGGGGCGCACCAGCGGCCGGGGGCAGCCCGCGGCGAAGGGCACTCCGGTGATCCCGGCGATGCGGGCCACGGACAGGGCGTTGCGGGTCACCTTCTCCAGGGTCTGGTTTCCGACCACGGTGGTGACGGCGACCAGATCGATGTCGGGGTTGCCGTGAGCCAGGAGCATGGCGATGGCGTCGTCATGCCCGGGGTCGCAGTCGAGGATGATCTTTCTGGCCAACGGAGAGCCCCTTTGCTCGCTGAACTGTGGTGAAACCGATCTCCGGAGGCGCCACGGGCGGTCACGGCCGGAGGGACGCCAGGTGGGCCCGGCGCCTGGGGAAACGTTTGGGCAAACGTTCTCCGGAACGTTCACCCATTCCCCGCTCAGTTGTCAATGGCCCCTACACTTTTGTTCTCCATCACACAGATCAGGAGACGAGGAGCCGGGTGATAACGTTCTCCGACACCGGTACGGGAGGCGTGTTTCCACCGGGAAGTCGACCGACAGAAGGGGGCGGACCACCGTGAGCGAGGTGACCTTGCGGGACGTGGCCCGCGCATCGGGCTGCTCCGTCGCCACGGTGTCCCGGGTGCTGTCCGGCACCCGCCCGGTGGGCGCCGAGACGGCGCGCCGCGTGAGGGCCGCGGCCGAAAGCCTCGGCTACCGCCCCAACCAGGTCGCCCGCGCCCTGCGCAGCCGCTCCACCGGCACCATCGGCCTGGTGCTGCCGCAGATCACGAACCCCTTCTTCCCCTCCCTCGTACGAGAGGTCGAACACGCCCTGCACGCCGGGGGCCGCGGCCTGCTGCTCGCCGACTGCGACGACGACCCGGCGACCGAGGCGGACCGGATCACCGCCCTGCTGGAACGGCAGGTGGACGCGCTGCTGGTCATCCCCGTCGACGAGACGCACAGCCGCGACACCGTCGCGCTCGCGGCGTCCCGGGTGCCGCTGGTGCTGCTGGACCGCGCCTGCGGTCCCGGGGTCGCCGACTCGGTGGCCGTCGACAACGCCGCCGGCATGGCCCTCGTCCTGGACCACCTGGCCCGTACCGGACGCCGCCGTTTCTGCTTCCTGGGTGCCGCCGGAACCGCCTCGACGGCCGTCGAGCGGCGCACGGCCTATGAGGCGGGGGTCACCGCCCTGGACCCGTCCGCTCCCGACCGCACCGAGCTCGGCGACTTCTCCGTGGAGTGGGGACGCGCCGCGGCGGAGCGGATCTGGCCCGCCCGCCCGGACGCCGTCGTCTGCGCCAACGACCTCATCGCGGTCGGTGCGGTGCAACGCCTGCGGCAGCTCGGCGCGGACGTGCCCGGCGAGGTCGCCGTCACCGGGTTCGACGACATCCCCATGGCGAGCCTGTCCGAACCGACCCTGACCACGGTCCGCCAGCCCGCCGCCGACATGGCGGCCGAGGCGCTCCGGCTCCTCGACCAGCGGCTCGCCGGCAGGGCCGCGGAGGCACACCGGTCCGTCCGCCTCTCGCCCGAACTCGTCGTACGCGCCTCCAGCACTCCCCTTGCCGTCGGCACTCCCCGCGGCGCGGGGGGTGCCGGCGGTGTGGGGAGT
>NZ_POTZ01000348.1 GCF_003236365.1 Streptomyces sp. NTH33 | reverse complement strand
TCCCGTGACCCCCCGCCCCCCGTCCAGCGGTTCGGATCCGAAGAAGACGACCGAGGCCGCCGCTGCCGAGCAGCCGGCGGCCGTGAAGAAGAGCGCCGCACGGAAGACGGCGAAGAAGGCGGCCCCGCCGGAGAAGGCCGCGGCCAAGAAGGCGCCCGCGAAGAAGACAGCCGCGAAAAAGGCCACGGCCAAGAAGGCGGTGGCCAAGAAGACGGCCACGAAGACGACTGCCACGGCGAAGACGGCGACGAAAGCGACGGCCGCGAAGGCCGCCGCGAAGAAGGCCGCCAAGAAGGCACCGGCGAAGAAGGCCCCGACGAAGGCTGCGGCGAAGAAGACGACGGCGAAGGCACCGGCCATCCCGGAGCCGCCGGTCACGCCCGTGGCGCCCGGGCCCGCCGCCGCGCCCCCGGTGGAACCCGTCCCCGGGATCGACCTCGTCCCCGTCGGGGCCGCCGACCGGGAGCGGCTGCTCAGCGGTACGCACCACGATCCGCACTCCGTGCTCGGGGCGCACCCCGTGCCCGGCGGGGTCGCCTTCCGTGCGCTGAGGCCGTACGCGCTCGGCGTCACCGCGGTCGCCGGGGAGCGGCGGACCGAGCTGAACGACGACGGGGACGGGTTCTTCTCGGGCCTGCTGCCACTGCGGGACGTACCGGAGTACCGGCTGGAGGTGGCGTACGAGGGGACGGTGCAGCACACCGCGGACGCCTACTCCTTCCTGCCCACGCTCGGCGAGCTGGACCTGTACCTGATCGGCGAGGGCCGGCACGAGCAGCTGTGGCAGGCGCTCGGGGCGCACCCGATGACGCTCCGGGGCGTGAGCGGCACCCGGTTCGCGGTGTGGGCGCCCAACGCCCGGGGGGTGCGGGTGGCCGGCACCTTCAACTTCTGGGACGGGACCGGGTATCCGATGCGCTCGCTCGGCTCCACGGGTGTGTGGGAGCTGTTCGTGCCCGGCATCGGCGAGGGCGAGCTGTACAAGTTCGAGATCACCCGGCCGGACGGCTCGAAGACGCTGCGCGCCGACCCGCTGGCCCGCCGTACCGAGGCACCGCCGGCCACCTCGTCCGTCGTCCACGCCTCGCACCACGAGTGGGGCGACGAGGAGTGGATGGCCCGCCGGGCCGAGCGGCCTGCGCACGAGGCACCGTTCTCGGTGTACGAGGTCCATCTGCCGTCCTGGCGACCCGGCCTGACGTACCGCCAGCTCGCCGAGCAGCTCCCGGCGTACGTCGAGGAGCTCGGCTTCACCCACGTGGAGCTGATGCCCGTCGCCGAGCACCCCTTCGGCGGCTCCTGGGGCTACCAGGTCACCGGCTTCTACGCGCCCACCGCGCGCCTGGGCACCCCGGACGACTTCAAGTACCTGGTCGACGCCCTGCACCAGGCGGGCATCGGGGTCCTGATGGACTGGGTGCCGGCGCACTTCCCCCGGGACGAATGGGCGCTGGCCGAGTTCGACGGGCGCCCGCTGTACGAGCACTCCGATCCGCTGCGGGCCGCGCACCCGGACTGGGGCACCCTGGAGTTCGACTTCGGCCGCCGCGAGGTGCGCAACTTCCTCGTCGCCAACGCCCTGTACTGGTGCGAGGAGTTCCACATCGACGGCCTGCGCGTGGACGCGGTCGCCTCCATGCTCTACCTGGACTACTCGCGCGAGCCGGGCCAGTGGACGCCGAACGAGCACGGCGGCCGGGAGAACCTGGACGCGGTGGCGTTCCTGCAGGAGATGAACGCCACCGTGTACCGCGAGGTGCCGGGCGTGGTCACCGTCGCGGAGGAGTCGACGGCCTGGGACGGCGTCACCCGGGCCACCCACCACCGGGGCCCGAGCGGTTTCGGCGGCCTGGGCTTCGGGCTGAAGTGGAACATGGGCTGGATGCACGACTCGCTGCAGTACATGAGCCACGATCCCGTCCACCGCAAGTACCACCACGGCGAGATGACGTTCTCGATGGTGTACGCCTACAGCGAGAACTACGTCCTGCCGATCTCCCACGACGAGGTGGTGCACGGCAAGGGCTCGCTGGTGTCGAAGATGCCCGGCGACTGGTGGCAGCAGCGCGCCAACCTGCGCGCCTACCTGGGCTTCATGTGGTCCCATCCGGGCAAGCAACTCCTCTTCATGGGCCAGGAGTTCGCGCAGGGCTCGGAGTGGTCCGAGGTCCGCGGCCCCGACTGGTGGCTGCTCGACCCGGCGTACGGCGCTCAGGCCGACCACCGGGGCGTGCGGGACCTGGTCCGCGACCTCAACGCCGTCTACCGCGCCACCCCCGCCCTGTGGACGCGGGACGTCCACCCGGACGGCTTCCAGTGGGTCACCGGGGACGCGGCGGAGGACAACGTCCTCGCCTTCCTGCGCTACGACGCCGACGGCACCCCGCTGCTCGCGGTGTCCCACTTCGCCCCGGTCGTCCGCCCCGACTACCGCATCGGCGTCCCCGACGACGTGCCCGCCTGGGTGGAGGTCCTCAACACCGACGCGGCCCGCTACGGCGGCAGCGACGTCGTCCACCCGGACCCGGTCAAGCCGGAGCCGCAGGGGCGGCACGGCCGGCCGGCGAGCATCCGGCTGACCCTGCCGCCGCTGGCGACGGTGTGGCTGCGGCCGGCCTGACCGGCCCGCCCGGACCGGGCTCGGGCCGGGCTCAGGCCGGACTCGGGCCAGGGCTCAGGCCGGACTCGGGCCGGACTCGGGCCAGGGCGTCCGCCAGGGCCTTCGGCAACTCGCCGGTGTGCAGCACACCGAGCCGCTGCGTGGCCCGGGTCAGGGCCACGTACAGGTCGCTCGTGCCGTAGCGTCCCGGTTCGACCACCAGGACGGAGTCGAACTCCAGGCCCTTGGCCTGGCGCGGGTCGAGCAGCACGACCCTCTGGGTGAGGTCGGGCTCGGCGCCGGCCGTGACCCCGTCCAGCCGGGCGGCCAGGCGGCGGTGCAGGTCGCGCGGAGCGATCACCGCGAGCCGGCCCTCGGACGGGGTGAGTTCGGCGACGGCCTTCTCCAGCGCGCCGGGCAGGTCGTCGGTGGCGCGGGCCCAGGGCCGTACGCCCGTGGAGCGGACCGAGCCGGGCGGCTCGAAGCCGGGGTGCTCGGCGCGGACCACGGCCGCCGCGACGTCCATGATCTCGGCGGGGGTGCGGTAGTTGACGCCCAGGCGGGTGTGCTCCCAGCGGTCCTCGACGTACGGCCGGAGGATGTCCGCCCAGGCGCCGACGCCTGCCGCCTCCGAAGTCTGCGCGGGGTCGCCGACCAGGGTCATGGAGCGGGTGGGGCTGCGCCGCATCAGCAGCCGCCACGCCATCGGTGACAGCTCCTGCGCCTCGTCGACGATGATGTGCCCGAACGCCCAGGTGCGGTCGGCCGCCGCGCGCTCGGCGGCGCTGCGGTGGTCGTCCTCCTCCTGCCGTTCGGCGAACCGCTCGGCGTCGATGATGTCGTGCGCGGACAGCACCTCCGAAGCGTCGGGGTCACCGTCCTCCTTGTCCTCGAACTCGTAGGTCCGGGAGGCGTACGACACGTCCAGCACGCCCTGGGCGTAGGCGACCTGGGTCTCGCGTTCGCGTGCGGCGCGGGCGCGGGCCAGGCGGTCGTCCTCGCCGAGCAGTTCGGCGGCCTCGTCGAGCAGGGGGACGTCCGCCACGGTCCAGGCCCGGGTCACCGGGCGGCGGATCGCGGCCGCGTCCTCGTCGCTCAGGTATCCCTCCGGGTCGGCCAGGAAGTCCGCGACCAGCCGCTGCGGGGTCAGCCGCGGCCACAGCTGGTCGATGGCCGACCAGACCTCGGGGTTCTCGGCGAGTTCGTCGCGGATCTGGGTGATGTCGCTGGGGTCGAGGAGGTTGGAGCCGTCGTAGGGGTCGGTGCCGATGCGCTCGGCGACCATGTCGGTGAGCGTGTTGAGGATGTGGCCCTCGAAGTACTCGCGGGCCGCGTTGTGCGGCAGCTTCGCGGCGCGGGTGCGTTCGCGGGCGACGTTCACCAGGCCGTCGTCGAGCATCAGGACCTCGCGGTCGTGCTCGATGGCGATCACCGGGTCGGGCAGCGCCTGCCGGTCCCGTACGACGGTGGCGAGCACGTCGGCCATGCCGGCGCGGCCCTTGACGGCGGCGGCCTCGGGGGTGTCGGTGGCCGTCGCCCTCACACCGGGGAACAGCTCTCCGACGGTGGCCAGCAGCACGCCGGTCTCGCCGAGGGAGGGCAGCACCTCGCCGATGTAGCCGAGGAAGGCCGGGTTGGGGCCGACGATGAGGACCGCGCGCCTGGCCAGCAGCTCGCGGTGCTCGTACAGCAGGTAGGCCGCCCGGTGCAGGGCGACCGCGGTCTTGCCGGTGCCCGGTCCGCCCTCGACCACCAGCACTCCGCGGTGCGGGGCGCGGATGATGCGGTCCTGGTCGGCCTGGATGGTCCGCACGATGTCGCCCATACGGCCGGTGCGCGCGGAGTTGAGCGCGGCCAGCAGGACGGCGTCGCCGGTGGGGTCCTCGTGGCCGGTGCGGGTGGTGTCGCCGAGGTCGAGGATCTCGTCGTGCAGGGCGCTGACCCGGCGGCCCTCGGTGGAGATGTGCCGGCGGCGGCGCAGGCCCATCGGGGTGTGGCCGGTGGCCAGGTAGAACGGGCGGGCGACGTCGGCCCGCCAGTCGATCAGGACCGGCGTGCGGTCGGCGTCGTCGGCGCGCAGGCCGATACGGCCGATGTGATGGCTGTCGCCGCCCGTGAGATCGATCCGGCCGAAGCAGAGCGAGCCGTCCACGGCGTTCAGCGCGGCCAGCAGCCCCGACCGCTCGGCGACGAGGATGTCCCGCTCCAGCCTGGCCTGCATGGGCGTGTCGCCCTGCGCGAGCGCGTCCGCGACGGAGG
Organism: Streptomyces sp. NTH33; assembly: GCF_003236365.1. GTDB lineage: Bacteria > Actinomycetota > Actinomycetes > Streptomycetales > Streptomycetaceae > Streptomyces. Next base: position 2,565 of record NZ_POTZ01000348.1, on the reverse strand, counting down.
CCTCGGCGTCACCGCGCAGCGCGTCCACGCGCGCGTACAGTCCGTCGATGAATTCCTGTTCCTGCCGCAATTCACCGTCTGGAAAATCGGTGTTTGACAATTCGGCTCCCGCCCGGATATACTTCGGTCAGTGAACTTCTTCGCGACCCATTCCACTTGAAGTCGCGAATCACCGAATATACGCAAAGAAATCCCCCGGGTGCAATTTCCCCGGGGGATTTCTTCTGCCATGGGGCGGGTCACAGCACGCCGGGCGCCCGGCCCCGGTTCAGGCGGGGCCGGGCGTCCGGAGCAGGGCGGGCCGGGGTCAGGCCTTGGCGAGTTCCTTCTCGCGCTCGTCGGGCAGCTCGGCCGGGGTTCCGGCGTCGTCGGAGTCGTCGAGCAGGGTCTTCTCGTCGAAGGGCAGCTCGCCGGCGAGCACCCGCCGCACCCGGTCCTTGTCGACCTCGCCGGTCCAGGTGCCGATCAGCAGGGTGGCGACCGCGTTGCCCGCGAAGTTGGTCAGGGCGCGGGCCTCGCTCATGAAGCGGTCGATGCCGACGATCAGGCCGACGCCGTCGACCAGGGCGGGCTTGTGGGACTGCAGGGCACCGGCGAGGGTGGCCAGGCCGGCGCCGGTGACACCGGCCGCGCCCTTCGAGGCGATCATCATGAACAGCAGCAGGGTGATCTGCTGGCCGACGGACAGCGGCTGGCCCATCGCGTCGGCGATGAACAGCGAGGCCATGGTCAGGTAGATCATCGTGCCGTCGAGGTTGAAGGAGTAGCCGGTCGGCACGGTGATGCCGACGACCGGACGGCTCACGCCCAGGTGCTCCATCTTGGCGATGAGCCGGGGCAGGGCGGACTCGGACGACGACGTCGACACGATCAGCAGGAACTCACGGCCCAGGTACTTCAGCAGGTGGAAGATGTTGACCCCGGTCACGATCCGGGTCAGCGCGCCCAGCACCACGATCACGAACAGCACGCAGGTGACGTAGAAGCCGAGCATGATCGTGGCGAGTGCCTTCAGGGCGTCGATGCCCGTCTCGCCGACGACGGCGGCGATGGCGCCGAAGGCGCCGATGGGGGCGGCCCACATGATCATGGCGAGGACGCGGAAGACCAGCCGCTGGATGTGCTCCACCCCGCGCAGGATCGGCTCGCCCTTGCGGCCCATGGCCTGCAGCGCGAACCCGACGAGCAGGGCGACCAGCAGGGTCTGCAGCACCTGGCCCTGGGTGAACGCCGACACCAGCGTGGTCGGGATGATGCCGAGCACGAAGTCGACCGGGCCCTCGCTGCCGGCCTGGGCCTGCGCCTGGCCGACGCCCTTCACCGTCTCGGTCAGGTGCATGCCGCTGCCCGGGTGGATGATGTTGCCGACCACGAGTCCGATGGCCAGCGCGACGAACGACATCGCGATGAAGTAGGCGAGCGCGAGTCCGCCGACCTTGCCGACCTTCGCGGCCTTGCGCACCGAACCGACGCCCAGCACGATCGTGCAGAAGATGATCGGCGAGATCATCATCTTGATCAGGTTCACGAAGCCGGTGCCGATCGGCTTGAGCTCCTTGGCGAGGTCCGGCGCGGCGAACCCGACGGCGATTCCCAGGAGCGCCGCGGCGATCACGGCTATGTACAGATAGTGGGTGCGGTCCCGCTTGGCTGCGGGTGCGGCAGGTGCCGTATCGGCTGCGCTGCTCACGGCTGCCCTCCTTGACGACGTCATCGGCATCACCGGCGTGCGGCTCACGTCCGGGTTTCAGGGGAATGACGTGACTATCTCGTCTCGTGTGAGGGCGGTCACCCTTCCGTTCATTTAGTTCACGCCACGGCGGAGAGGCAGACTTGCGGCATGCGCATACCCGCCCTTCCGAGACCTCGCAGCCTGGCGGGTCAGCTGTTCGCGATGCAGGCGGTGCTGCTCGCGCTCGTCGTGGCCGGATATGCGCTGTTCACGTACGTCAACGGCCACAGCCAGGCCGAGGACGCGGCCCGCCGTCAGGCCACGGCGGTGGCCCGCTCGATCGCCGACGCGCCGTCGGTCCGGACGGCGATCCACACCTTTGACCCCTCGGCGGAGCTCCAGCCGTACGCGCTGAGGGTCCAGAAGGACACCGGGGTCGACTTCGTCACGATCATGACTCCCGGGGGCATCCGCTGGACGCACCCGGACCCGGACCAGATCGGCAGGCCCTTCCTCGGCAACATCGCCCGTGCCCTGCGCGGCGAGACCTTCACCGAGACCTACACGGGCACCCTCGGCCCGTCCGTCCGCGCGGTCACGCCCGTCAAGGAGGACGGGCGCGTGATCGGGCTGGTCAGCGCCGGCATCAAGGTGGAGGCGATCAGCGAGCGGGTGCGGGAGCAGGTCGCCGCGCTGTTCTCGGTCGCCGCCGGGGTGCTCGCGCTCGGCGCGATCGGTACGTACGTCATCAACGCCCAGCTGCGCCGGCACACCCACGGCATGAACGCGACCGAGCTCAGCCGGATGTACGACTACCACCAGGCCGCGCTGCACGCGGTGCGGGAGGGACTGCTGATGCTGGACGCGCAGCACCGGGTGGCGTTGATCAACGA
>NZ_POTZ01000347.1 GCF_003236365.1 Streptomyces sp. NTH33 | reverse complement strand
GCACGGCGACACCGCCTCCCGGCTCGGCGGCGACGAGTTCGCGGCCCTCATCGTCGGGGACGGCACCCGCGACCGCACCGCCCGCGAAGGGCACATCCTGGAGCTCGCCGACCGCCTCAGGGTGACGCTGTCGCAGCCGTACCTCATCGACGGCAACGAAGCCCGTGTCGCCGCCTCCATCGGTGTGGCCTTCGCCGAACCGGGCCTGGGAGCGGGGGAGTTGCTGCGCAACGCCGACCTCGCCATGTACCGGGCCAAGGCGGCGGGCAAGGGCCGGGTCGAGCTGTACAAGCCGCAGATGCAGCAGGACGTCGTCCACAGGGCGGAGCTGGCCACCCGGCTCAGGTCCGCGCTGCACGACGGCGAGTTCACCCTGCTGCACCAGCCGGTGGTCCGCCTGGAGGACGGCCGGATCACCTCGGTCGCCGCCCAGGCGCGCTGGCGCTCCTCCCAGGGGGTGCTGTTCACGCCCGCGGAGTTCCTGCGGGTGGCCGAGGACAGCGACAGGACCGCCGAGCTGGGTCGCTGGACGCTGGAGAAGGCGGTCGAGCAGGCCGCCGAGCGCGCCGCGACGGGACTGGCCGTGCCCGTGGTGGTCCGGATGGGCGCCCGCCGCCTGGTGGACCGTTCGCTGCCGCCCGGCTCCGTGGAGACCCTGCTGACCCGGCACGGGCTGCCGTCCGGGGCCCTGATGATCGAGCTGTCCGACACGGACCCGCGAGCGCCGCTGGACGAGCTGGAGCGGCGCCTGGCCGCCCTCCGGCGGCTCGGCGTGCGGATCGCGCTGGACGGCTTCGGCAGCGGCCACGGGGCCGTCACGGCCCTCAGAAGGCTCCCCGTCGACGTGCTCAGGCTCGACCGCGGCCTGGTCGAGGGCATCGCCGAGTCCGCCCGGCTGCACAAGATCACGAGTGGGCTGCTGCGCATCGCCGCCGATCTCGGGCTGCAGTCGGTGGCCGACGGCGTGGATCTGCCCGAGCAGGTCGCGGCTCTCCGTGCGATGGGCTGCACGCACGGGCAGGGCATGGCGTTCTCGGGGCCGCTGGACGAGTACCGGCTGCGCCGGGCGCTCACCCGCGGCCGCTGTCCGGTGCCGCACGGTCCGGCCGAACCGGCGTTCGCCGGGGGAGGCGCGGGAGTGTGCGCCGGCGGGGTGCCGGCCGTTCTCGGCGGCACGGCCGTCCTGGGATCGCACAACGCGACCACCCTGGGACCACATCATGAGACGCGTGTCCCACCCACTTGACATCGGGTGCGTGCCGGAGGGAGGGTCAGTTCCATGCGCACCCGAATTCTCGTACTTGGACAGCGCGTCGGCTGAGCTGGGATCCACCGGACGACGATCCGGAACACCCAGCGACCCTCACCGGCGCGCTCCCCTCGCTTGCCTTGTGGCACGAGGGGTTTTTTGTTGCACGAGCACCGATCGTGCAGCGCCACAACTCTCTCAAACCTCGCAAAAACCCTCAGCATCGAGAAGAGAATGCCGATGACCGAGCAGGCCACCGGGGCCCCTCACCCGCATCCGCGGCCCCGATCCGGAGGACACCAGTCCGCGCCCGAGCACGTCACGGGTGCGCAGTCCCTCATCCGCTCTCTCGAGGAGGTCGGCGCCGACACCGTATTCGGCATTCCCGGCGGTGCGATCCTTCCCGCCTACGACCCGCTGATGGACTCCGGCCGGGTGCGCCACGTCCTGGTCCGGCACGAGCAGGGAGCCGGCCACGCGGCCACCGGCTACGCGCAGGCCACCGGCAAGGTCGGCGTCTGCATGGCCACCTCCGGCCCCGGCGCCACCAACCTGGTCACCCCGATCGCCGACGCCCACATGGACTCCGTCCCGCTGGTCGCGATCACCGGCCAGGTCGCGTCCTCGTCGATCGGTACGGACGCCTTCCAGGAGGCGGACATCGTCGGCATCACCATGCCGGTCACCAAGCACAACTTCCTGGTCACCAAGGCCGAGGACATCCCCCGGGTGATCGCGCAGGCGTTCCACATCGCCTCCACCGGCCGCCCCGGCCCGGTCCTCGTCGACATCGCCAAGGACGCCCTCCAGGCGAAGACCACCTTCTCCTGGCCCCCGGCCATGGACCTGCCCGGCTACCGGCCCGTCACCAAGCCGCACGCCAAGCAGATCCGCGAGGCGGCCAGGCTCATCACCTCCGCGAGGCGGCCCGTGCTCTACGTCGGAGGCGGCGTCGTCAAGGCCGGCGCCACCGCCGAGCTGAAGGTCCTCGCGGAACTCACCGGAGCGCCCGTCACCACCACCCTGATGGCGCTCGGCGCATTCCCCGACAGCCACCCGCTGCACGTGGGAATGCCGGGCATGCACGGTGCGGTCACCGCCGTCACCGCGCTGCAGAAGGCCGACCTGATCGTCGCCCTCGGCGCCCGCTTCGACGACCGCGTCACCGGCAAGCTGGACAGCTTCGCCCCGTACGCCAAGATCGTCCACGCCGACATCGACCCGGCCGAGATCGGCAAGAACCGCGCCGCCGACGTGCCGATCGTCGGCGACGCCCGCGAGGTCATCGCCGACCTGGTCCAGGCCGTGCAGAGGGAGCACGCCGAGGGCCACCGGGGCGACTGCACCGCCTGGTGGAACGACCTCAACCGCTGGCGCGAGACCTACCCGCTCGGCTACGACCAGCCCGAGGACGGCTCGCTGTCCCCGCAGCAGGTCATCGAGCGCATCGGACAGCTCGCCCCCGAGGGCACGATCTTCGCCGCCGGCGTCGGCCAGCACCAGATGTGGGCCGCGCACTTCATCCAGTACGACAAGCCCGCCACCTGGCTGAACTCCGGCGGCGCCGGAACCATGGGCTACGCCGTCCCGGCCGCCATGGGCGCCAAGGCCGGACAGCCCGGCAGGACCGTCTGGGCGATCGACGGCGACGGCTGCTTCCAGATGACGAACCAGGAGCTCACCACCTGCGCCCTGAACAACATCCCGATCAAGGTCGCCATCATCAACAACGGCGCCCTCGGGATGGTCCGCCAGTGGCAGACCCTGTTCTACAACCAGCGGTACTCCAACACGGTGCTGCACTCCGGCCCGGACGACGTCAACCCCCAGGCGAGGGGCACCCGCGTCCCGGACTTCGTGAAGCTGTCGGAGGCCATGGGCTGCTACGCCATCCGCTGCGAGTCCCCCGACGACCTCGACAAGGTCATCGCGGAGGCCAACGCCGTCAACGACCGCCCGGTCGTCGTCGACTTCATCGTCCACGAGGACGCGATGGTGTGGCCGATGGTGGCCGCCGGCACCTCCAACGACGAGATCATGGCCGCCCGGGACGTCCGCCCCGACTTCGGCGACAACGAAGAAGACGACTGACAGAGAGCTGAGTGAGAACCATGTCCAAGCACACCCTCTCGGTCCTCGTCGAGAACACTCCCGGCATCCTCGCGAGGATCGCCGCGCTGTTCTCCCGCCGCGGCTTCAACATCGACTCCCTCGCGGTCGGCGTCACCGAGCACCCCGACATCTCCCGCATCACCATCGTGGTCAGCGTCGAGGACTTCCCGCTGGAGCAGGTGACCAAGCAGCTCAACAAGCTCGTCAACGTACTCAAGATCGTCGAGCTGGAGCCCTCGCAGGCCGTGCAGCGCGAACTCGTCCTGGTGAAGGTGCGCGCCGACAACGAGACGCGCTCCCAGGTCGTCGAGATCGTCCAGCTGTTCCGCGCCAAGACCGTCGACGTCTCCCCGGAGGCCGTCACGGTCGAGGCCACCGGCTCCAGCGACAAGCTGTCGGCCATGCTCAAGATGCTGGAGCCGTTCGGCATCAAGGAACTGGTCCAGTCCGGCACGATCGCGATCGGACGCGGTGCCCGTTCGATCACCGACCGGTCGCTGCGCGCCCTGGACCGTTCGGCATAACCCGGTGTGCGGGCGGCCGGGTGACACCGGCCGCCCGGATACCGAGACTCCGAGACCTCCCCTCCCCCCACCGTCATACGGTGGGACGCACAACCCGCACACAAGGAGAGAACCCAAAGTGGCCGAGCTGTTCTACGACGCTGACGCCGACCTGTCCATCATCCAGGGCCGCAAGGTCGCGGTCATCGGCTACGGCAGCCAGGGCCACGCCCACGCCCTGTCGCTGCGCGACTCCGGTGTCGACGTGCGGGTCGGTCTGCACGAGGGCTCCACGTCCAAGGCCAAGGCCGAGGAGCAGGGCCTGCGCGTGGTCACCCCGGCCGAGGCCGCCGCCGAGGCCGACGTCATCATGATCCTGGTGCCGGACCCGATCCAGGCCCAGGTCTACGAGGAGTCCATCGCCCCGAACCTGAAGGACGGCGACGCGCTGTTCTTCGGCCACGGCTTCAACATCCGCTTCGGCTTCATCAAGCCCCCGGCCGGCGTGGACGTCTGCATGGTCGCCCCGAAGGGCCCGGGCCACCTGGTGCGCCGCCAGTACGAGGAGGGCCGCGGCGTCCCCTGCATCGTGGCCGTCGAGCAGGACGCCTCCGGCAACGCCTTCGCGCTGGCCCTGTCGTACGCCAAGGGCATCGGCGGCACCCGGGCCGGCGTCATCAAGACCACCTTCACCGAGGAGACCGAGACCGACCTGTTCGGTGAGCAGGCCGTCCTGTGCGGTGGCACCGCGGCGCTGGTGAAGGCCGGCTTCGAGACCCTGGTCGAGGCGGGCTACCAGCCGGAGATCGCCTACTTCGAGTGCCTGCACGAGCTGAAGCTGATCGTCGACCTCATGTACGAGGGCGGCCTGGAGAAGATGCGCTGGTCGATCTCCGAGACCGCCGAGTGGGGCGACTACGTCACCGGCCCGCGCATCATCACCGACGCCACCAAGGCCGAGATGAAGAAGGTCCTCGCCGAGATCCAGGACGGCTCCTTCGCCCGCACCTGGATGGACGAGTACCACGGCGGTCTGAAGAAGTACAACGAGTACAAGAAGCAGGACTCCGAGCACCTGCTGGAGACCACCGGCAAGGAGCTGCGCAAGCTCATGAGCTGGGTGAACGAGGAGGCGTAAGTCCCCGCGGGGCCGGAGCGGCAGTGCTCCGGCCCCTTTGCGCCGAACCCGGAGTAACGTCGGAGTTCCCGGTGGATCCACGGCGTTGTCCACCTTGTCCAGCCACGGACGGGTGATCCTTCCGCAGCGGCGTCATACGGCGCGTGCGACGCCACTACACTGCTGGACAACAACGCGTCAGGCCCACAGCGTCGTGCGTCTTCCACGCGGCCAAGCGACACCGAGGAAGTCACGGACACGTCCCCGGCGCCGCTCTCTCCTCCGCCCGCGGCCGTCGGGACGGCCGTCCGCATGCTTTGGACTTGTGAGGACTCACGTGAGCTCGAAACCCGTCGTACTCATCGCCGAAGAGCTGTCGCCCGCCACCGTCGACGCGCTCGGCCCGGACTTCGAGATCCGGCACTGCAACGGCGCGGACCGGGCCGAACTGCTGCCCGCCATCGCCGACGTGGACGCGATCCTGATCCGCTCGGCCACCAAGGTCGACGCCGAGGCCATCGCCGCCGCGAACAAGCTCAAGGTCGTCGCCCGCGCCGGCGTCGGCCTGGACAACGTCGACGTCTCCGCCGCCACCAAGGCCGGCGTGATGGTCGTCAACGCCCCGACCTCCAACATCGTGACCGCCGCCGAGCTGGCCTGCGGCCTGATCGTCGCCACCGCCCGCAACATCCCGCAGGCCAACGCCGCGCTGAAGAACGGCGAGTGGAAGCGCAGCAAGTACACCGGTGTCGAGCTCGCCGAGAAGACCCTCGGTGTCGTCGGCCTCGGCCGCATCGGCGCCCTGGTCGCCCAGCGCATGTCCGCCTTCGGCATGAAGATCGTCGCCTACGACCCCTACGTGCAGCCCGCGCGGGCCGCGCAGATGGGCGTCAAGATGCTGACCCTGGACGAGCTGCTCGAGGTCTCCGACTTCCTCACCGTCCACCTGCCCAAGACCTCCGAGACGATCGGCCTGATCGGCGAGGAGGCGCTGCGCAGGGTCAAGCCCGGCGTGCGCGTCATCAACGCCGCGCGCGGCGGCATCGTCGACGAGGAGGCGCTGTACTCGGCGCTCAAGGAGGGCCGCGTCGCGGGCGCCGGCCTGGACGTGTACGCCAAGGAGCCGTGCACGGACTCCCCGCTGTTCGAGTTCGACCAGGTCGTCTGCACCCCGCACCTCGGCGCGTCGACGGACGAGGCCCAGGAGAAGGCCGGTATCGCGGTCGCCAGGTCGGTGCGCCTCGCCCTCGCCGGTGAGCTGGTCCCGGACGCGGTGAACGTCCAGGGCGGTGTCATCGCCCAGGACGTCAAGCCGGGCCTGCCGCTCGCCGAGAAGCTCGGCCGCATCTTCACCGCGCTCGCGGGCGAGGTCGCCGTCCGCCTCGACGTCGAGGTCTACGGCGAGATCACCCAGCACGACGTGAAGGTGCTCGAACTCTCCGCGCTCAAGGGAGTCTTCGAGGACGTCGTCGACGAGACGGTGTCCTACGTCAACGCGCCGCTGTTCGCCCAGGAGCGCGGCGTGGAGGTGCGTCTGACCACCAGCTCGGAGTCGGCCGACCACCGCAACGTCGTCACCGTGCGCGGCACGCTCGCCGACGGCGAGGAGGTGTCCGTCTCCGGCACGCTGGCCGGGCCGAAGCACCTGCAGAAGATCGTCGCGGTCGGGGACTACGACGTCGACCTCGCGCTCGCCGACCACATGGTCGTCCTGCGCTACGAGGACCGTCCCGGCGTCGTCGGCACGGTCGGCCGGATCATCGGCGAGGCCGGCATCAACATCGCCGGCATGCAGGTCGCGCGCGCGACGGCGGGCGGCGAGGCGCTGGCGGTGCTGACGGTCGACGACACGGTGCCCTCCGGGGTGCTCGCGGAGGTCGCGGAAGAGATCGGGGCGACGTCCGCCCGCTCGGTGAACCTGGTCTGAGAGTGCCGTTCGTTCCCAGGCGACCGTCGGTCGAGGTCGCCTTCCCCGGGGGCGCTGCCCCGGACCCCCGTCCGCCCTGAGCGGACTCGTCCTCGAACGCCGGACGGGCTGGCAGGTCAGCCCGTCCGGCGTTTTTCCGTGCTGCGGGTGGCTCTCGGGCCCCGACGCGGACCCGTCGCAGCGTGGCCGCCGCCCCGGCCGCCGCGAGGAGCAGGACCGCCGTCCCCGTGACCGACGCCGACCAGCTCACCGAGGGCCCGCGCCGGGTGATCGCGGGAGCCGCGCGGGACTCCTGGAGCGCTACTGGAGCCGCGCCGCCTTCAGCGCCATGTGCAGCAGCAGGCGGTCCTCGCCGTCGTCCAGGTCGAGGCCGGTCAGCTGCTCCACCCGGGACAGGCGGTAATAGAGGGTCTGGCGATGGATGCCCAGCTCGGCGGCGGTACGGCCGGCCTGGCCCGCACAGTCGAGGTAGACCTCGGCGGTGCGGGCCAGCTCCCGGTGGGCGGGGGAGAGGAGATCG
>NZ_POTZ01000346.1 GCF_003236365.1 Streptomyces sp. NTH33 | reverse complement strand
GCGTCGGCACCGCGCTGATGCTCGGCTCGGGCGCCGCCCGTGCCCCGCGCGCCTCCGCCAGGGCGAGGCCGGCGACCGAGCCGAGCATCAGCGCGGTGCCGACGCAGGTGGCCGCCGTCAGCCGTTCGCCGAGCAGGACGATGGCCAGCACCGCCGCGCTGACCGGCTCCAGCAGCATGATCACGGAGACGGTGGCCGACCGTACGACGGCGGCGCCCGCGAAGTAGAGGGCGTAGGCCAGGGCGGTCGGGACCGAGGCGATGTACGCCAGCAGCCACAGCAGCCGTACCGGGTCCTCGGTGTGCGGCACCAGCCCCTCCGCCAGCGCGAACGGCAGCAGGCACAGGCTGGTGACCGCGAACGCCCCGAGGGTCGTACCGGACTGCTCCGCCCCGCCGTCACGGCCCCACCAGCGGGTGAGGAGGGTCATCGCGGAGTAACCGGCCGCCGCCACCAGCGCGATCAGCACCCCCGAGGGCCGTACGGTGGCACCGCCGCTGCCGAGCACCAGCACGCCCAGCCCGGCGAGCGCCCCGGCGACGGCGGTCAGGCCCGCCCGGCCGAGCCGTTCGCCCATCGTGAGCCGGGCGCCGAGCGCGATGAGGACGGGTCCCGCGCCGAGGGTGACGACGGTCGCCACGGCCAGCCCGGTGGCCGCCACGGCGGCGAAGTAGGCCGTCTGGAACACGGCGAGGCCGGCGCCGACGGCAGCGGACCGCCGCAGCCGGGGGCCCAGGGTCCGTCCGGGGTTCCCCGGCCGCGTCGCGGCGTCCGGCACGGACACGGACGGCCGGGGGCGCAGGAGACGCACGGCGAGCAGCAGGACGACGCCGACCGCGCAGCGCCAGAAGGACAGGGCGACGGGTCCCATGTCGCTGGTCCGGTAGACCAGGGAGGCGGCCGCGCCCGCAGTGCCCCAGGCGGCACCGGCGACGATCAGGTAGAGCAGGCCGCGCCCGACGGGCAGGCCACCGGAAGCCCGCACCTCAGGCCGCCGTTCCCCGGGCCGACAGCTCCCTTTCCGGGCTGCCGCTCGCCACCGGCTCCGCCGAGCCCTTCGCGGGCGTCGACGACTGCGCGATGAACGCGCCCAGCAGCACGAGCGCCCCGCCGACGACCTGCGGTGCCGAGAGGTGCTCGCCGAGCAGCACCCAGGCCAGCACGGTCGCGATGACCGCCTCCAGGCACGCCACCACCCCCGCCACCTGGGGAGAGAGCCGCCGCACGGAGAGCACTCCGGTGACGTACGCGACGCCCGTGGCGACCAGGACGAGCCACAGGAGCAGGGCGACGGCCGGGACCGACGTGCCGTTCATGTCCGCGCCGTGCGCGAGCACCGACCAGTCCATGGTCCAGGGACGCGCCACGACCGTCAGCACGGCGGCGCCGATGAGCAGGCCGTGGGCGATGACGCCGAGCGGGTCCGGGGCCGCCTCTCCCGCGTCGCCGCCCTGGTCGGACAACACGAAGTAGCCGACCTGGCAGCAGGCCGCGCCGAGCGCCAGCACCAGCCCGAGGACGTCGAAGCCCAGGCCGGACCAGACCTCGACGACACAGGCGAGTCCGCCGACCGCGAGGACCACTCCGAGCGCCGCGGCCCGGGTGACAGGCCGCCGCTGCACGAACCGGACCCAGCCGAGCACCAGCGCGGGCGCCAGGTACTCGATGAGCAGGGCGACCCCGACGGGTATGCGGGAGATCGCCGCGAAGTAGCAGGCCTGGACGCCCGCCACGGCCAGCAGGCCGAACCCGGCGAGCAGGGCGGGGCGGCTGCGCAGCAGCGCGCGGTGCCGCACGGCGAGCGGCAGCATGACGAGGGCGGCGCCGGAGGCGCGCAGCCACACCACGTGCAGCGGATCGAGGCCCGCCTCGATCAGTGGCTTGGCCGCGACGCCGGAACCGCCGAAGGCGACTGCGGACACGAGCGCGAGACCGAGCCCGACGCCCTTGCCGGAACGGCCCTGACTGATCTGAGACGTACGCACCGGCACATGATGGCAGGCGATGACATGAGCGTCACCCCCGGTGGCACCTGTCCCACGGGCTGGACGGGAGCACCGGCGGCCACGCCCGCCCGTCCCGGCTCAGCAGCCGCTTCCGCCGCCCCTGACGACACAGCCCTCCGGGCACTCCCTGGCATCGTTGTCGAGCCGGCCGGCGAGGTCCCGCGCGTCGATTCCGGCACGGGCCAGCACCTCGACGGCGCGTGCCCCCGGGGCCGCGACGAGCGCGGCGAGCAGGTCGACGCCGCGCGCCAGGCCCTCGCCGCGCCGGGCGGCGCGCTCGCAGGCGTACTCCAGCGCGGCCGACGCCACCGGCGAGAGGCCGCCGGCCTCCGTCGCCACGGGCAGGGCGCCGGAGTCCTCCACGGTGCTCTGCCAGCGCAGGCCGTAGCCGATGCTGCGCTGGACGAGGTAGCCGAGCAGCCGGGCGATCCGCGGCGCGCCGTCGAAGGCCGCGCGTACCTCGGGGTCGGACTCCAGGAGCGTGTGCAGCAGATGGGCGGTGTCGATCTGCCGGTCCCCGTCCCGGACCGCCCTCCTGCGAGCACCGGCGACCACCGCCGCCAGCTCGGCGCTGAGCCGGGCGTCGTCGTCCGGGCGGGGGGCGCCCTGCCCGGAGGCGGGCTGCCGGGGAACACGGGATCGCGCATCCCCCAGCCCATCAGCCTCTCCGGCTCCGGTCATCCCCGGCGGGGAGCATTTCCGCGTCCCACGGGAAGTGGACCCGGGCGAATGGAATCTCCTCCTTACGGATGAGATCAGGACGTACCCCCCGCACGGGCGCTCCACCGGTCCCGCACAGGCTTCCGGACCGGCCGCCCGGGACGACGGACGATCATCAGTCCTCGTCGGCAAGGATCAGGTACAGCTTCTTGCGGGTCTCGTCGACGAGGGCGAGCGCCTTCTCGCGCTGCTCCTTGCTGCCGGTCCTCCAGACCTGGCCGAAAGCCTCCATCAGGCCGAAGCCGGCCTGCCGGATCTCGCTCAGGGCCTCCCGGTCGACGCCGCGCGAGGCCTCCTCCCAGGGCGCGTCCGGCCCCTCGTCGGCCGCGGCGCGGCCCGCCTCGGTGAGGGAGAACAGCTTCCTGCCGCCCTCGCTCCCACTGACGATCAGGCCCTCGTCCTCCAGCAGCTGGAGGGTGGGGTAGACCGAGCCGGGGCTGGGCTTCCACGCACCGCCGCTGCGCTCGGCGATCTCCTGGATCATCTCGTAGCCGTGCATGGGGCGTTCCTTGAGCAGGGCCAGGATCGACGCCCGTACGTCGCCGCGGCGCGCCCTGCCGCGCCCTCGCCCGCCCCAGGGGCCCGGCCCGAAGCCGGGGCCGAAACCGGGGCCACCCGGCCCGAAGGGCCCGAACGCGGCCCGTCGCCCCTCGAAGCCGCCGAAGCCGCCCCGGCCGTGGCGGGGGCCGTCCCGCCGGTGTCCACGTTCGAATCCGTGAGCCCGCATCGCCACCACTCCGTTCCATCATCGATCCATCGCGATGCTTCGACGATATATCGGAAACAACCGTCCGACAACCCTCCTCCGGGATGCCGCTCCTGCCGCGCCATGGCCGCCGACCGTCCATGGGCCTTGGCCCGCCGCGCGCCGCACCCCTTACCGTCGGGGCATGCGGATTCGAATCGTCGACGCCTTCACCGACCGTCCCTTCGCCGGCAACCCGGCGGGGGTCCTGCTCCTGGACGCCTTCCCCGAGGACGACTGGCTCCAGAAGGTCGCGCTGGAGGTCAACCACGCCGAGACGGCGTTCACGCACCGGCTGCCCGAGGGCGGCGAGGCCGACTGGGCGCTGCGCTGGTTCACGCCCACCACCGAGGTCGCGATGTGCGGCCACGCCACGCTCGCCACCGCCCACGTCCTGCGCACGACGGGCGCCCACGAGGGACCGGTGCGCTTCGCCACCCGCAGCGGTGTACTCATCGCGACCCCCGCCGAGGACGGCGCGATCACCCTGGACTTCCCGACCGCCCCGCTCACCGCGGTGGAGGTCCCCGACGGGGTCGCCGGGGCCCTCGGCGCCGAGCCGCGCACCGCCTACGACACCGGCCCGAACGTCGGCGACCTGGTGCTGGAGCTCGCCGACGAGAAGACGGTCCGCGGCCTCGCCCCCGACCACAAGGCCCTCGCCGCCTACTCCGCGCGCGGCATCATCGCCACCGCCCGCGCCGAGGACCCCGCCCGCGGATACGACTTCGTCTCCCGGTGCTTCTTCCCGAACGTCGGCATCGACGAGGACCCGGTCACCGGCAGCGCCCACACCGCCCTGGCCCCCTACTGGTCCGAGCGCCTGGGCCGTCCCGACCTCACCGGCCTGCAGGCCTCCCCGCGCTCCGGCCTCGTCCGCACCGGCCTGCGCGGCGACCGCACCCTGCTCACCGGCAGCGCGGTCACCGTCATCGAGGGCGACCTGCTCGCCCGGTAGACGGCAAAGCCCAGCAGACGGCGAAGGGGCGTACGACGGTCCCGTACGCCCCTTCGCCGTCTTCCCGGCCCGCGTTTCCGCTCACGCCGTCGGCAGCCAGCCCACCTTCCCGGCCAGCAGCGCGTAGCCCACGAAGGCCCCGATGTCGAGCAGGGAGTGCGCCACGACCAGCGGGCCGACCCGGCCCCACCGGCGGTACAGCCAGACGAAGACCACGCCCATCACCAGGTTGCCGACGAAGCCGCCGATGCCCTGGTAGAGGTGGTACGAGCCGCGCAGTACGGAACTGGCCGCCAGCGCGGTGCCCGGCGTCCAGCCCAGCTGCCCGAGCCGGCGCAGCAGGTAGCCGACGACGACGACCTCTTCGAGGATCGCGTTCTGCAGTGCGGACAGGATCAGCACCGGGTACTTCCACCACACGGCGGGCAGCGCCTCGGGCACCACGGTGAGGTTGAAGCCGAAGCCGCGGGCGGCCAGGTAGAAGGCGATGCCGGTGCTGCCGATGACCGCGGCGATCACGGCCCCGCGCCCGAGGTCCGGCCAGGGGCGGGTGCGGTCGAAGCCGAGTGTGCGCAGGCTCCGTCCCTCACGCAGCAGGAGGTGGGCGACGAGGGCGACGGGGACCAGGGCCGTGGCGATCCCGAACAGCTGCCAGGCGAGGTCGAGCCAGGGGCGGCCCGGGGCGGCGGAGGCGTTGAGCGTGGCGGCCTGGTCCTTGAGTCCACCGGGTCTCGTGACCGAGCCGATGAAACTGATCAGGGCGGACACGCCGCTCGCGCCGAGCGAGAGCGCCAGGACGAGCAGGGTCTCGTCGCGGAGGATCCGCCGCGACGGCCGCTCCCCCGGAAAAGAATCGGCCCCCGGCCCCGCCTCCGCCTGCACACGCGCCTCCCGCACACCGTCCTGGGACGTCACAGCTTGCCCGATGCGCTCCTCGCGGGCATCAGCGGCCCCTGCGACACGCCCCTGGCGCGGGACGCCCCAGGCGCGGGACGCCCCAGGCGCGGGACGCCCCTGATGCGGAAGACGCGGCTCAGCCCAGCGGCACCGGCTCCGGCAGGCCGACCGGCCAGGTGTGCACCGGGTCGCCGAGGTTCGTCAGCTCGTGGTAGCGCCGGGTGACCGCGGCCAGGGCGGCCTCCCTGCCCAGCCCCCGCTCCAGCGCCCGGTGGAAGGTGGCGGCCTGCCACTCCGCGCCGTTGGTCCTCAGCCTGCACCGCTCCTCGATCACTCCGAGATACAGGTCCCGGTCGGCCCGCTCCACACCCCACGCGCTCAGGCCGGTCTCGGCGAGCGGCAGCAGTTCGTCGCGGACGAGCCGGACGGCGTCGACCTCCACCGTGCCGGAGTGGCGCCCGCGCCGGGGCCAGGTGAACCGGGCGCCGATGCCGTACCGGCACGCGGCGTCGAAGTTGGCCGCCGCCGCCTCGAAGGACAGCCGGGTCCACACCGGCCGGGGTTCCTCGGCGAGCGCGCGGACGAGGCCGTAGTAGAAGGCCGCGTTGGCGATCACGTCGGTGACGGTGGGCCCGGCGGGCAGGACGCGGTTCTCCACGCGCAGGTGCGGCATCCCGTCCGCGATGTCGTAGACCGGGCGGTTCCAGCGGTAGACGGTGCCGTTGTGCAGGACGAGCTCGGCGAGTTTCGGCACGCCGCCGGCGTCCAGCACGTCGAGGGGGTCCTCGCCGTCGCAGATCGGCAGCAGGGCCGGGAAGTAGCGCAGGTTCTCCTCGAAGAGGTCGTACGCCGAGGAGATCCACCGCTCGCCGAACCAGGTGCGCGGCCGCACGCCCTGGGCCTGGAGCTCGGGCGGGCGGGTGTCGGTGGACTGCTGGAACAGCGGGGGCCTCGACTCCCGCCACAGCTCGCGTCCGAACAGGAAGGGCGAGTTGGCGCCCATGGCGATCTGCGAGGCACAGGCCGCCTGCGCGGCGTTCCACACGTCCGCGAAGCGGCCCGGGGTGACCTGCAGGTGCAGTTGCACGGAGGTGCAGGCGGCCTCGGGCGCGATGGACTTCGAGGTGCAGGTCAGGTGTTCCACACCGTCGATGTCGAGGGTGAAGTCCTCGCCGCGGGCCGCCACGATCTGGTCGTTCAGCAGCGTGTAGCGGTCGACGGCGGAGAGGTTGGAGGAGACGAGGTCGTCCCTGCCCAGGGTGGGCAGAATTCCGATCATCGCTATGGAGGCGTCCACCTCTCCGGCTTTTCGGTCGGCATATGCCAGCGACGTCCTGAGCTCCTCGGCGAGCCGGTCGAATACCCGGCCGCCCAATCGGTGGGGGGCGATGTTGACTTCCAGATTGAACATGGCGAGTTCTGTTTGGAAGTCACGGCTGGCGATCCGCTCGAGAACTTGCGCATTCAGCATTCTCGGCATGCCGTCGGAGCCGACCAGATTCAATTCGATCTCCAGCCCCATGAGGTTCTTGGGCCGGTCGAACCGCTTCTCGTCCAGCAGCCGCTCCAGTCCCTTCAGGCACCGCCGGAGCTTGTCGCGGTAGCGGTTGCGATCGGACAGGTCGAACTGGCCGGCCACGACCTTCTCCCCCATCGCATCATCCCTCCTCGCAGGGCGGGCCGAAGATCGGCCGCCGGGGTCCCGGTCAGGTGGGATGATGCCCCGCCGACGCGATCGATAACGTCCCGCTTGCGCGCCGCACCCGCTACTCTGGATTCGTGTGACCAGAGGCACATTCACGCGGCATGAGGCACCCAGCGGATTCGGGTACCCCGGGGAACTCGTGAAAAACGCCGACGGCATCGGGCCGACCGCCGTACGGGCACAACCCGAGGTCATCGCGGTGCGACCCACTCGGAGTCGGGACGATTCCCGCAAATCTCCGACTGAATAGGCTCTTGCGGTTCACGCCGGAAACAGCTAGGCGAAACACCGCCTGAACATTTGTCGTATAAACTCTGCACCACGGCAGAAGGTTGATGCCCACAGCCCTGAACCCTGTCAGGAGCGTGTGCGGCAGGCCGCGCGTCCCGTACCCCCTCGTTTCCCGAAGCCCGGCTCGGCCCCCTCCTGCCCGAGAGCTGACAGCGCCGTCCGCC
>NZ_POTZ01000345.1 GCF_003236365.1 Streptomyces sp. NTH33 | reverse complement strand
GGTGGGGACTGAACGACGTGATGCTGCTGGCGGGCGTGACGGACGGGGCCGAGGTGGTGTTCGCCTTCGCCGAGGCGCGCGAGCAGCCGGGGCTGCGCCCGTCGCCGCCCATGCGGTTCGCGGCGCTCACCGCCTCCCGCACGGTGTCGCTGCGCCTGGACGGCCGGTCCCTGGACCTGGGCAGCCGGGCCCAGCGGCTGTTCCGTGAGGGGATGTTCCTGCTGGTCCAGGGCCAGATGGCCGAGGTGCGCCGGGCCCACCTCGGCCATCTGGGCGACTGAGGCCCGCCGGGCCCTCGCGCCCCGACGGCGGTCGCGGCCGCTCAGTCCTCCTCGCGGCTGGGAACCACCACGAGGAAGTCGTCCGCCTTCAGGTCCATCACGACCGTGGCGGGCTGGCCCTCGGCCCTCAGCCGTGCCGCGCACTCCTCCGCCGGCCAGGATCCGCGCGGAGCTCCCGCGGGAAACCGCTCCAACACCTTCGCGCCCATACCGGCAGACACCTCCGTATGCGACCGTTCACCGCGTCCGACAACGTGCGATCCGTACATTCCGGCTGCCCGCTGCGGGCGCGGCCATGCGGTGGTCGTCCGGCTCGGCGTCCGGGTCGTCCGGTGATCCGCTGCCCGCACCCGGAGGCCCGACTGCCACCCACAATCCCGACCTCTACCCACAAAGGGGAAACAAGCGCAAAATGTGGCTGCGCGGTGCCTGCCGCACACCGTCCCGGACGCGGTCGGGCCCGCACCGTCGGAAGGAGACGATCATGGCCAACGTCTCGCACGGCAGAGGTGACATCACCACCCACCCCGACGTCTCGGAGATGCGGGCACGCTACGCCCGCGTGGTCGGTGGTCGTGATGTGGCGCTCGTGGACGGCCCGGTGTTCCTGCTCGGCCTCTACTGCGCCGCGTCCCCGTGGATCCTCCACTACACCACGAGCCAGCCTCCGCTCGTGATCCACAACCTGATCATGGGGATCGCCCTGGGCCTGCTGGCCCTGGGGTTCACCACCGCCCCGGCACGGATGTACGGCCTCAGCTGGGCCATGTGCGCCCTGGGGGTCTGGATGATCATCTCGCCGTGGATCGTCGGCAGCCACCCGGACGCCGGTGTGGTGGTCAACAACGTCGTGATCGGCGCCCTGGCCGTGGTCCTCGGGCTGATGTGCGCCGCCACCGCGGCGAAGAGCGCCCCGCGGGCGTAGGAAGTGCCGAAGGGCCGGTCCGCGTGCGGCGGACCGGCCCGCCCGGGTCATCGGCCCGGCACCCGGCCCGGCTTGCCGGTCATGGCGTGCCCCCGGTCTCAGCGGGCATGAGACAAGGACGCGGGGACTACGACGCAGAGGGGCGAAGATGGAGATCACCGGCATCATCAGTGCCATCGTCATCGGCATCATCATCGGTGTCCTGGGACGGCTCGTCGTCCCCGGCCGCCAGCACATCGGCGTCATCTGGACGATCCTCATCGGCATCGTGGCCGCGCTGATCGGCGCGGCGATCGCCTCCGCACTCGGCGTCGCCGACACCAAGGGCGTCGACTGGATCGAGTGGCTCATCCAGATCGCCCTGGCGGCACTGGGCGTCACCGCCCTGGACCGCGCGAAGGCGGGCCACCGCTGAGCCACGACCGGCGCACGCAGGGCTTCTACGGTTCGTAGACGTACGGTGTCGTGGTGGTCAGTGGCGTGAAGCCGAGGCGTTCGAGGATGGGGCGGCTCTGGTCGGAGGCGTCGACCTGGAGGTAGCGGCAGCCGTGGTCGGCGGCGAGGCGGGCGCGGTGGGTGACGAGGGCGCGGTAGAGTCCCCGGCCGCGCCAGCCCTCGACGGTGCCGCCGCCCCACAGGCCCGCGAAGTCCGTGCCGGGCACCAGTTCCATACGGGCCGCGCTCACCGGTGCGTCGCCGGCGAGGGCGACGACGGC
This sequence comes from Streptomyces sp. NTH33, assembly GCF_003236365.1. GTDB lineage: Bacteria > Actinomycetota > Actinomycetes > Streptomycetales > Streptomycetaceae > Streptomyces. Next base: position 5,575 of record NZ_POTZ01000345.1, on the reverse strand, counting down.
GAGGACCGTGTCCGGGTCGGCGGCGAGCCGGGCGAGGAGGCGGTGGCGCAGAGCGGAGCCGTCCGTGCCGAACGCCTTCTCGTGCACGCCGACCAGGAGGTCGACGCCCTCCGCGTCGGTGACCTCACGAAGGCGTACGCCCGCGGGCGGCTCGGCGTCGAGGTCCAGGTCGGCGGTCTCGGCGACCATCAGTGTCTCCTCGGGCCCGGGCGTGAAGCCGGCCGCCCGGAGCCGCCGGCCGAGGTCCGCCGGCCGGTCGTGCCCGTACAGCTTCCACTCGAAGCCATGGCCCAACTCACCGAAGAACGAGACCTGTTCGGCGATCGTCGCGTCCGTGCCCGCGGTGTCCAGGTCCGACCACAGCACGCCGTTCCAGTCCTGCGGAGAGCCGACCTGGCGCACCACGCCTCCCGCCCGCTCCACGCGCGTGCCGGGGGCGTCGGGGCGGGCACCCGCACGCAGGTCCCGGTCGTAGAGGGCGAGTATCTCGGTGTGATCCATGCGCCCACTCCAGCAAACCGCGCATGTCCACGGCAACGGGATTAGGGCGCGGCCCACCGGTCAGGGGGTCCGGTGGGCCTTCCGCCGTGGTGGCGTCCGGCGCGTCAGCGCGTCGCGCCGGGCCGGTGGCGCCGGTACAGGGCGATCCCGCCGAGCAGCAGCGCCGCGCTCGCGGCGGCCATCGGTACGGCCTGGTCCGCGCCGGTGTGGGCCAGCGACTCCTGCGTCCGCGGCTCGGGCGCGGGGTGCGTCACGGGCCTCGGCAGCGGGTGCGGAACGGCCCGTGCGGGCGGCTCGGGCGCGGGCTCGCCGATCTCCTCGTAGGAGTCGTTCGTGGAGGAGTTGCCGACGGCCGGGTTGCCGACGCCCACCACGTTCACGCTGTTGCCGCTGACGTTCACCGGGGCGTGCACCGGCAGCTGGATCTCGTTGCCGGAGAGCAGACCGGGCGAATCCTTTCCGCTCGCGTGTGCCACCGCACCGCCGCTTTCGTGCCCCACCGGCGTGCCGGCCTTCTCGTGCCTCGCCGCCTCGCCGGCCTTCTCATGCCTCGCCGCCTCGCCGGCCGACGACGCCCGGTCCCTCCCGGCGGACGCGTTGGCGCAGTGGTTGTCCGCCGCGGGGTTGAGGAGCCCCACCACGTTCACCGTGTTCCCGCACACGTTCACCGGAGCGTGCACCGGCACCTGAATGGTGTTGCCGGAGATCGCACCGGGCGAGCCGACCGCGGCACCCTCCGCCGCGGCGCCGCCGTCCGCCGCGAAGGCGGCGGACATCGGCACGGTCATCGCCATCGCGCCGGAGGCGGCGGCGAGGGCGATCACACTGTTCCGGGTAACCCGTTTCATCGGTTCCCTGCCTTCCAGACATGGTCGCGGGCGCTCGCCCGCACCGGGTAAAACGCTGGTGAAGGATCCGGGTTATGGCTTGGCGGCCTTTCACCCCATCGAGGGGTCCGGTTATCGAACAGCGGACAACGCCTCGTACGACCGACGGCGGGGCCCGGGGACGGCACCGGGCGGGGCGCTCGCCGACAGGCGCCGCCCAAGGGCGCCGTTCATCGTGGTCGAGGGCGCTGTTGCCGAACCGCGGCCGAGCGTTGCTGGAGGCGCCGATGCCGGCCAAGCCGTCCGTGCGGCAGGCGGCCCGGCGCCTGGCGTGCGCCGGGGCCGTCACGCTGACGCTGTCCGGCGCGGGGCTGCCCGCGGCGACCCGGCGACGCCGTACCGCTGGACCGTGGAGACGCCGCGGCGGCTCGGCCCGTCCGCCGTGGTGCTCGACAACCGGGCCGACGGGCACACGGGCTACCTCTCCTCCCGGTGCGTGCACCGGAAGGTGGACGACTTCCTGCTGTACGGCTCCCTGCCGGGGTCCCAGTAGTAATGGAGTAATGGCCGCAAAAACAACGGATATGGGCTCGCGGCTTGTTGAGGCCGAATCACCCGGCTGCTGGCCACCGACACATCCGTGTGGAGCGACGACGTATGGATCGTGGACTCCACGCCCGTGGAATGCGGCCGCTCCCGCGAGACGGTCAAACGCTCCGAGCCGGCCGGATGGGCCGGGTACGGCTACTGCGCCAGCCACAGCCGCTTCTTTCGGGGCCTGCGCCTGCACCTGGTGTGCACGCTCCAGGGACTGCCCGTCGCCTTTGCCCTGACCGGAGCGAAAGCCGACGAGCGCGAGACGCTGCTGGACCTGCTCGACGCCGAACCGGAACTCGTCGCCACCCGGCCGGGACAGACCTTGATCGGCGACAAGAACCACTTCGGCCGCGACTTCGAGCACCAGCTGGCCGAGCACGGCATCCGGCTGATGCGGCCGACCCGCAAGGGCGAACCGGAGCGGCCCGGAGCCGAGCTGTTCACACCACTGCGACAGGTCATCGAGTCGGTCAACGAGACCTTCAGGGGCCGGCTCGACCTGGAACGGCACCACGGCCGCACACCCGTCGGCGTCGTCGCCCGCGTCATGCAGCGCATCCTCACGCTGACCACCGCCATCTGGCACAACGACCAGAGCGGACAGCCCGTCCTGCGCTCACTGACCGCCTACGACCACCAACTCTTGGGATCGATCATCCAGGACCCCGGGGCCGTTCTACCGGGGTCTGCGGCTGGTGGCGGTCGACGGCACGCTGCTGCACACCCTCGGCGACGAGACGGTGACCTGGCGCTACCCCAAGCGGGCCGGGGAGAGGTTGGAGTTCGGGTGACGCAACGGTGTGGCCGTCGGTCAAGCCGACAGCGCTCTTTTGACCGGCTCGAGGCTCTCACTCTGCGGAAGTCTCACCAGGGGGGAAGTGCGGGAGCAGGTGTTCGGCCACCTCGTGCATGACCTCCCGCGCGGGGCGCTCGTTGAAGCGCAGGTTCAGCATGAGCTGGCTGACCCCGATGCGCTCGTACTCCTTGAGCAGTTCCAGGAAGGGCTCGCGCCCCATCGACCAGCCCTGCGCCACCTTCCGGGGTGCGGTGCGCGGATTCTCGTGCAGGACCAGGTAGCTGCCCACCGCGACGGGCTTGGCCGCGCCGCCGCAGAGTTCCTCCGTCAGCGCCCGCCACTGTGTGACGGCGGAGTGGAGCTCGGCGGGCATCCGGCCCGGGTGGATCCACCCGTCCGCCTGTTCGGCGATCCACTCGAGGGGCTGGCGACCGTGCCCCGTCATCAGCATCGGCAGCCGACCGTACGGGGGCCTGGGCAGGAGTTCCATGTCGGGCCGGGCGTCGGGCAGCGGCGTACCGGCCCCGGCGGCCCGCACGTACTCCCAGCTTTCCCGGAAGCGGTCGCCCAGGTCCTCCCGGCGCAGGCCGAAGGCCGGGACCTCCGAGGGGCGGTCGCCGGTGGCCACGCCGAGCAGCATCCGGCCGCCGGAGAGGTGGTCGACGGTCGTGGCTGCCTTGGCCGTGTGGGCCGGGTGGCGCAGTGGCAGCACCGTGCTCGCCGTGCCGAGGGCCAGGCGCTCGGTGGTGGCGGCGAGCTGTCCCAGGTGCGCCCAGGGGTCGAGCACCTGACCGGCGTCGCCCTGCCGGGGCACGAGGAACGGAACGTCGCGCAGCCAGAGAGCGGAGAAGCCCAACCGGTCTGCCTGGCGGACGAGTTCGAGGTGGTCGGTCAGGGAGGGGACGTCGCCGGTGAAGGATTCGAGCGGGGCGATGAGCCCCAGGGTCATACGGTTCTCGGGGAACGCGCGACGCATTCCGGGGTGGTCGGTGAACGGGCGTGCGGGGGGCTGGATGGCAGTCATGGTGGTCCTTGCGTGCGGCGGCCGGGCGACGAGGCGCGGCGGCGAGGTCATGGGGTGCGGGCGGGCGCCGGGGTGACGTCGCGGCTGGTGAGTCCGTCGAGGGTCGGGTAGTCGGTGTAGCCGCGGTGGTCACCGCCGTACAGGCCGACGTCCTGCGGGGTGTTGAGGCGGGCCCCGGTCCGCAGGCGGGTGACGAAGTCCGGGTTGGTGAGGAAGCCACGGCCGAAGGCGACCAGGTCGGCGCCGCGTCGGAGCCAGGCCAGCGCGGCGCGCTCCTTGGTGATGTCGGCGGAATCGGCCGCGCGCGGGGTGACCATCAGTGCGGTCGGCCACAGCTCGCGCAACCGGTCGTCGAGAGCGTTGTCTGCGGTCTCGGTGAGGTGCAGGTAGGCGATGCGGTCGCGGGCGAGGGCGCGCAGCAGGGCCGGGTAGGTGCGGTGCGCGAGTGGTTCGCGGAGGTCGCCGTAGCCGTCGCGGGGTGAGATGCGCAGGCCGACCCGGTCGGGCCCGATGGCCGCGGCCACTGCTCGTACCGTCTCGACGGTGAGACGGGTGCGGCCCTCGGGGGTGGCGCCCCAGCGGTCGGTGCGGGTGTTGGGGTTGTCGGCGAGGAACTGGTGCAGCAGATAGCCGTTGGCGGCATGGATCTCGACGCCGTCCAGGCCGGCGGCCACGGCGCGCCGGGCCGCCCGGACGAAGTCCTCTATGACAGTGCGTATTTGATTACCCGTCATCTCGTGTGGACTGACGGCCGGCTGCCGTCCGTACGGGGTGAAGATGCTCGCTTGCGCGGTTTTCGGGGACGGGGCCACGGGATACAGGCCGTCGGGCAGGAAGTCCGGGTGGGCGAGGCGTCCGGCGTGCGCGAGCTGCACGAAGATGCGCCCGCCTCGGTCGTGGACGGCATCGGCGATCCGCGACCAGCCGTACTCGTGGGCACGGGTGTGCAGACCCGGTGCGCCCGGACCGATGCGGCCGGCGGGGCTGACGTGCGCGCTCTCCGCGATGATCAGGCCGGCGGTGGCGCGCTGCGCGTAGTAGGTGGCCATGAGGGTGGTCGGAGTACCGTCGGCGGCGGCGCGCGCCCGGGACATCGGGGCCATGACGATGCGGTTGGGCACGGTGAGCGCGCCGAGACCGAACGGCTCGAACAGGGCTGTGTTCACGATGCGGTTCCTTTCCTTTCCCTTCGTTCCCTGCGGCGTCCGTCCTGTTGTCGGGGCCGTCCTGTTCGTCGGAGCGTCGGAGTGTCGGTCAACGGGTGGGGCGGGGGCAGTCGTTCAGGCGTTCCAGGCTTCGGCGAGCAGCTCGTGGCTGCGGATGCGGTCCTCCAGGTCCCAGATCTCGGTCATGAGCATGAGTTCGTCGGCCTGGGTACGCCGAGCCAGCTCCGCGAGGCCCTTGCGGACGGTGGCGGGGGAACCGACGTGGGACTCGCGCAGCATCGATCCGACCGCCTCGCGCTCGGCCGGGGTCCAGAGGGCGTCGATGTCCTCGACGGGCGGCAGGAACTCCATGTTTCCGCGCACCAGGGTGAGGAAGCGGCGCTGCATCGAGGTGAACAGGTGCCGCGCCTTCTCGTCGGTCTCGGCGACGACCGCGCCCGCTGCGACGATCGCGTAGGGCTTGTCGAGGACCGCCGACGGGCGGAAGTGGGAGCGGTAGGTGTCCAGCGCGAGCAGCAGCCGGTCGGGCGCGAAGTGCGAGGCGAACACGTACGGCAGGCCCTCCTGGGCGGCCGGCGCCGCGCCGAAGGTGGAGGAGCCGAGGATGAAGACGGGCACCTCGGAGCCCCGGCCGGGAACCGCCTGGACGCGCTGGGTGGGGCGG
>NZ_POTZ01000344.1 GCF_003236365.1 Streptomyces sp. NTH33 | reverse complement strand
GCGTGGGGGCGATGCTCTCCAGGAGGGGGCGGTGACGGTCGCTCATGCCGCATCCCGCCTGACCGGGTTGTGGGCGATGGACCAGTTCAGCGTGCTGCGGAGGGTGGAGCGGCACTCGGACGCGGACAGTCCGGCCGACTCCCCCGCCTCCTGAAGAGCCTGTTCCACCACCGATCGGGGGAGGTCGCCCCACGCGACGAACCACCCCAGGGCGCGCGCCGCGCGGGACAATGTCGCCTCGCGCTCGCCGACTTGGGCCGTGGCCGCGTCCCGCGTCTCGTTGGCGAGCGCTGCATCCGCGTATCGGCGGGATTGCCTCGGTACGGCCATCGATCCCACGCCCGGAACGGTGACGGCTCCCCGCCGAGGACGGCGGGGAGCCTGGAACGCCGTGCGGCAGTCCGCGGCGGCTACTGGGGCGCGACCGCATCCTCGGTGCTTTTCGGGCTCATCCGTTCCCGGACCAAAGAGACCGTGATCACCAACGCGGCCACGAGCACGGAGAGCAGCACCTGGCTCCGTCCGCCACCCTCGTCGTCGGTGAGCATGTAGAGGAACACGAACGAGATCATCGCGATCGTCACCCACGTCAGGTACGGGAACAGCCACATCCGGACGACGAGCTTCTCCGGGTTCTCGCGCAGGATGATTCCCCGCATCCGCAGTTGCGAGAAGCAGATGACCAGCCACACGAAGAGCGCGACCGCGCCCGAGGAGTTCAGCAGGAACTGGAACACCGTGTCCGGCCACAGGTAGTTGAAGGCGACCGCCACGAAGCCGAAGGCCACGGAGGCCAGGATCGCGGCCTGCGGGACACCTCGCGCGTTCGTCCGTACGAAAGCCTGCGGGGCGTCGCCGCGTTCCCCCAGGGAGAAGGCCATCCGGGAGGCGGTGTAGAGGCCGGAGTTGAGACAGGACAGCACGGCGGTCAGCACGATGAAGTTCATGATCTCGCCCGCGTGCGGGATGCCGATCGAGTCCAGGGCCGCGACGTATGAACCCTTCTCGGCGATCGCGGGGTCGTTCCACGGCAGCAGGGAGACCACGACGAGGATCGAGCCGACGTAGAAGACGCCCACCCGCCAGATCACGCTTCGGGTGGCCTTGGCGACCGCCCGCCGCGCGTCCGGGGACTCACCGGCGGCGAGGGTGACGATCTCGCTGCCCATGAAGGAGAAGACGACCAGCAGGATGCCGGTGAGGATCGCGCCGGGCCCGTTCGGCAGGAAGCCGCCGTGCTCGGTGAGGTGGGCGAAACCTGTCGCGGCGTTGTCGGAGCCGGGCAGCACGCCGAAGATCGCCAGACCGCCGAGAAGTATGAAGCCCGAGATGGCGACGACCTTGATGCCGGCGAACCAGAACTCGAACTCGCCGAAGGAACCGACGGAGACCAGGTTCGTGGCGGTGAGGACCACCATGACGATCAGTGCCCAGGCCCACTGTGGTACGGACGGCACCCACCCTTCCAGGATCACGGCGCCCGCGGTCGCCTCCACGGCGAGTACGACGACCCAGAAGAACCAGTACAGCCAGCCGATCGAGAATCCGGCCCAGCGGCCCAGCGCCCGGTCCGCGTAGGCGGAGAAGGAGCCGGAGGTCGGGTTGGCCGCGGCCATCTCGCCGAGCATCCGCATCACGAAGACCACCAGGGCTCCGACCAGGGCGTACGACAGCAGGATGCCGGGGCCGACGGCGGCGATACCGGAGGCGGAGCCCACGAAGAGGCCGGCGCCGATCACACCACCGATGGCGATCATGGACAGATGACGGTTCTTGAGGCCGGCCTTCAGGCCTGCCTGCTCCGTGAGATGACCGCTGGCGGGTGGAGTGGTGACAGTGGGCAGCGAATCAGGGGGACGTGTAGTCATGTCGACATCCATTGAGTCGTTGGGGGTGCCGTGCGCGTGGCTGCCCGGCTCGCCGGATCGCCTCGGTGGGGGACGAGTGGGGGGACGAGCGGGCTCTCGGGCATGCTCAGAAGGGGCGGTCGGGGCACTGACGGTTTCCGAAAGCGTTCACGGTGCGGTTTGCGGTATGCGGATGCCGTACTGGTGATGTGGTTCATCACCGCACGTCCACGTTCCGCTCCGTCTCCTCGTGGGAGGTGGGCCGCATCACTTGCGGAAGTGGATTTGCGCAAGCGTATGGGGGGCCTTGGGGCTACGTGTTTGTGAAGAATGAACAAACTCGCCCTCGATGGCTGTACGACTGGCCAATGCGGAAACAGCCAGTACGGAAACAGCCGGTGCGGAACCGGTTCAGTCGGCGGGCGGCAGCCGCAGCTGGAGCATGGCGAGCAGACGCTGGTCAGGACGGCTCAACTCGAGACCGGTCAGCTCCTCGGCCCGGCGAATGCGGTAGCGCAGCGTGTTGGGGTGCACATGCAGCTGGGCGGCGGCGGCCCGTACGTCACCCAAGGAGTTCAGGTAGGTCAGAACGGTCTCGGCCAGCCGGCCCTGGTGCCGGCTGTCGTGCGCGACGAGGGCGGTCAGTCGTGGGTCCCGTATCTCGGGGTGGGTGGAAAGCAGCGTCAGCACTTCGCTGATCAGTACTTCCGCCTGGATGTCCGACAGCGCGGCGACCTCGGTGGGTACATCGGCCCTCAGCATGGCGTCGAGGATGCGGTCGGCCTCCCGGCGTGACTTGGGGACGTCCCGGAGTCCGGACACCACGCAACCGACCGAGCAGCGCAGGGGCAGGCCCAGGTGGCGGCGTGCGGCATCGGTGATCTCCCGACCCCAGCCGCGCAGCGTGTCCATGTCGATGCTGCGTGGCAACTGGGGCAGGAGCACGTAGATGCGGGGATCGACCTGCGTGACCAGTGCGCTGCGGTGCCGGGCCGCGATGTGCACGGAGACCAGGTTGGTGGCTTCGGTATGGGTCAGCTCCGGTGCGGCGACGACCTCCGTGGTTCCGTACGAGAAGCCCAGGACGGCGGCCGGGCGGGTCGCGTCGATTCCCAGGTGGGTGGCGAGCGGCTGTGGCCCGGTGTTCCCCTCCAGAAGCCCGGCCAGCAGGGTCCGGGTGAGCGTCAGGTCCTCCGAGAGTTCCCGGCGGCGGCGCACCAGGTGGAGCGCGGCGACCCGGGCGGCACCCAGCAGTGCCTGGTCCGAGCGTTCGGACAGCGGCGTCGAGCCCTCCTGCACCCAGATGGTCCCCAGTTGCCGGTCCCCGGACCGGATGGCCACCGCGAGCCGGCGGCGGATCCCCAGCTCGGGGTGGCTGTCGATACTGATCACCTCGTCGCTGGAGTGCAGGTGCTGGAACACGCCCCACTCGCGCAGCGTCGCCAGATACGCCTCCGGTCCCTGCCAGCCGAGGATGGAGCGCCGCCGCAGGTCGTCGATCTCGTCGGAATCGGTGGAGCGGGAGTACGCCAGCACCCGGTTGGCAGCGTCCTCGATGCTGACGATGCCGCTGGTGAGGATGGCGGTGGTCTGGGCGAGCGAGAACAGGTCGCCCTCCTCGGCCCCTTCGCCGGGGTGGCCCGGCAGCGCGTCGTCGAGGGCGGCGCGGGCCAACTCGTTCACCTGTTCCCAGCGTGCTTCGCCGCGCAACGAGAGCAGGGCGACTCCGGCCTCGACGGCGGTCTCGCTGAGGGCCGCAGCCTGGCCGGGACCATCCAGTTTGACCACGACGCCGGCGGCTCCGTCGCGCCCGGCGGCCCGCAGCGCGGGATAAGCGGCTCGGCCGCGGGCACCGATGACGAGAGCCAGCTCGCCCGGCTGAGTGGTCGGGGGGTCCTCGGGATCGAGCAGGGCGACGCCGCGGATCTCGACGTCCAAGCCGGCGGGAGCGGCCTGCACCTCCACCAGCGAATCGCCCAGGGCCATCAGCAACTCGCGCAGGCTGATGCCCGCTGTGGGCGGAGGTACCGCGGCCGGTTCCATGATCGTCGCCTCTACTGGGAGCCATGCCGAAGCCCTGATGCTATCCGCCCGGCAACGGGGGTCGCACCGGGGCTTTTGCGGACTGCGGCGCGTGCGACGGCACGATGCCTTCCAGCTGGAGTGGGACCCGCAGGGCTTGGTCGCCGCTTACCGCATCCGTCCGGCACTCATCGTGCTCGTGGGCGGAAGCGCCACAGGGTTACGTCGGTGCGCCCCGGCTGAGCATGCCATGCGTGAGCGATGCGTGCGCGGGTGCCCGGCAGCAGCCGTCCCAAGCCGGATCAAGAATCATGCCGGGCTCCTCTGACCTGCACGGACAGCAACACCCGACATGGACGAACACCACCCGGCAAGGATTCGATCCCACTCCTCAAGCGGGTGGCGCAGGTTCGCATCCTGCCGGGGGCACTGCGCCGGGGGCCGGTTCAGGAGGCTTGGTCCCCGAACCGGCCCTGCTGCGTGATCGCGCCCGTGTCGCGCTCGCGCCACGAAGTCCGCTGTGCTCCCACCGACCCGGTGCCCTGGCGTCAGCCCTCGTGGGGCACCTTCGGGCGGGTGACCGGTACGACGGTGAGGAGGTCGTCCAGGCCTTTGAAGTCGTCGGGGTTGGTGGTGAAGAGGGGAAGGTCCTCGGCCACGGCGATGGCGGCGATCATCAGGTCGGCCACCCGGCGGCGCGGCTTACGGCCCGCACTGATCACCGCGGCGCAGATGCGGCCGTAGATGCGGGCCGCCTCGGCGTCGAAGGGGAGGGGGTCGAACTCGTTCTCGGCGCGTTGCAGGACGTCGAGTCTGCGGGCGCGTTCGGCGTGTTCGTCGTAGCCGCTCTGTTCGTCGTTGCGGCGCACCTCGTGCGGGCCGGCGGACAACTCGGCCAGGGTGATGGCGGTGATCGCCATTTCGTCCGGCAGTTCCTCGGGGGCCACCCACCGGCGCAGAATCATGATGTCGGTGTCGAGGAGTCCCTGCGCGTACGTCGGGCGGTCAGCGGGCATAGGGATCGTCCAGGCAGGCGTCGGCCGTGGCGTCCTGGTCGGCGCGGAACGTGTCGAGGTCGACGGCGGGGGCGGTCCTGGACATCGCGGCGAAATCCTGGCGGGAGACGAACCGACGGCGCCGCCGCAGAGGGACGAGCTGACCGATCGGGTGTCCGTCCCGGGTGACGGTGAACGACTGGCCGCCCTGTACGGCGTCCATGATCTCCCGGGACCGGTTGCGCAGATCCCGCTGGGTGATTTCGGGCGGAGCGCTCATACCGACCACGGTAGCACCAGGTGCTACCGAGTAGCACTTCACGCCGGAGGCTTGCGCTGACAAGCCTCCGGCCGTGAACGCAGCGAGCGACCGGGGCGAACCGGCGATCGTCAGAGCCCGCCTGGAACACCTCGCGCGGGGGCAGCCGCGGGGCGGCCTTGATCACGGCCTGCGGATCCGTGCCCATCGACAGCGGCCGCCGCTGCCCCCGCTTGAGGTTCTCCGTGGGCAGAGGGCTTTTTTCAGGCGGTCAAGGGGACCGGGTGGATCTCGTCGGCCCGGTGACCAGCGCGTTCGTGAATGCGCTGGACCGCTTCGGCCGAGGGGGCCTCAGAGAGGCAGTAGACGGTTCCGGACTCCGGGTCCGCCCATGCCTTCTCGAAGTGGACGCCTTCCTCCTTCTCGATGGCCAGGTCGGCCTTGTGGGCTTCCATCAGCTGGTCGGCCGTGAGGCCCTTCATTCCGTGGTGGACGTCCATGAACCGGGTCATGGTCTCGCGCCTCCTTCCGACTGCCGCGTCCCGGCGGACGCCGAGTCGCTTGCCGGCTGCGTTACGTCCATCCTGTGCCCGTACGACCGTGATGGCGACCGTGTGGCACCCACCAGCCGGTCTCCAGCACATGCGACATCGGACGAGAGGCCAGGGCTGCCGGCGCGACAGAAAGCCGTGCGTGCCCTCCACGTGCCCGATCCAGCGGAGCCTTTGGCATCCATGCCTGACACCGACGTGGGCGAACGATGGCGTCTCGCGCACGCCTACGCGGCGGAGCCGGCTTCTCCGACCCTCCCGCGAACCCTCCGCGCCGCGCGCGCCCAGCCCCGGAAGCGGGGTTCCCCGCCCGCACGGCTGCGGCTACGTGGGCACCCCGGAAATCCGCCCGAGCATCCCGTACGGACTGGTCCCGCAGAGGGGACCGTGTTCGGGAAGGCGGCGGTGGTCACCGCCCAGCCGGCAGCGCGGCGGCCTCCGTCGCAGGGTTCGGCCATGGGGCCCGGATCAGGTGATCCGGGCCCCATGGGCAGCTGGACGCTGCTGTCAGTGAGTGGCGGTGTGGACGGCCGCGCCCACCGCAACGCCCTCGGGGGTGGCGATGGCCAGGAGGTCGGAGGTGACGGCTGCGATCGGCGTCTCGGCGCAGAGACCGCCGGAGCCGCCGGCCGCGAGGCCGCCGGAGACGTTGTCCAGGTCGGCGTCGGAGATCTCGGCTGTCGCAACCTGGGGGGCGAGGTTCATCACGCGCGGTTCCCTTCGAATGAGCACTTTTGAATGGCAGCGTCCGCTCGCTCGGCTCCCGATACCGGAATTCGTGTCCGCGAGTCGGTGCTACGCAAAGGATCAAAGCAGGCCGACCCTGGGGCGGCCAGTCGCCCGAGTCCCGGACGGAACGCAGATCGAAATGCGCCTTCACCGGTGTGACCACGCAATGACCGAACACACCGACTCCTTCACCGGACCTGCTGAGCAGGTGCGGACGTGAGGGTTGCCACCGGTACCCGGGGCGGTCACTCCCGCGCCGAAGTCAGCGACTCCCGGCTCATTCATGACGGGTATTCAGGTTCGGTATGACCTGGCGGTGAACGGTGTGAGGGTTTATCGGATTTTCGGCATCCCGACGGGTACGCGAGAGCCCGGCCCTCTCTTTGCTTTCCGCTCGAGGGTGGGATGGTGTGGGATCCCTACGGCCGGACCGCTTCCGCAGAGGAGAACGCCCGCCCCCGGCTCCCGCCGCCGCCCGGGGCCACTCCGTACAGCGCGACAGGAAGCCGAAGTGTCATGGATGACGGTGGACGATCGCGAGGCCGGCACCCCTGTGAAGAGCGCCTCTGCCGACGTCACAGCCATGACACGAAGGGTGCACGCCCCGAGCGACGCGGCCTGCTGACGATGGCTGCCAGGTCGCCTTCCCGAAGGATGCGCACCGGGCGTGGCGGCTCGCCGGTGACGGCCGTGTGCTCGAAAACGGGGGAGTGTGAGCTGTGGATGACGCCGTGGACGTAGGTGGTCACCGTTCCTCGTCCCGGCGGTGGCGCGGCCGTGCGGTTTCCCTCTCACCGCCCTCGTCGCGCGCCTGCCGGAAGGCATCGGAGACGGCCTCCGCAGCGCCGGACAGGGCCCCCCTCGCCTTGGCTTGGCTGCCGGAACCGGTGAGCCGGCCGCCGACGATCTCCGGCAGTCCGGCCGGCTTGCGCGGCCCTGCCTCCAGGTCCAGGCGGTTGCACGCCTCGGCGAACCGCAGGTAGGTGTCCACGCTCGCCACCACGACCCGCACATCGATCTTCAGGATTTCGATTCCGACCAGGGAGACCCGCACGAACGCGTCGATCACCAACCCTCGGTCGAGAACCAGCTCCAGTACGTCGTACAGGCCACTGGACC
>NZ_POTZ01000343.1 GCF_003236365.1 Streptomyces sp. NTH33 | reverse complement strand
GGGCGGGGACGCCCAGGCGCAGGGCCAGGGCCCAGACGTTGCCGAAGGAGAAGACGAACGCCAGGGCGGCGATGATGCCCATGACGACGGTCACGGTGCGCTGGGTGATCCGGTCCTCAGACATTGGGAGTTCACCTCCTCTCGTGGTGTCGGTGGGGAATCGGTCAGGGGTGGTCAGGGCCTCAGGGCAAGGCCGGCCCGGCGGGCGGCGTTCGGGCCGAGGTAGGTCTCCAGGACCCGACGTTCGTTGGCGTTGGCGACGGGGTAGGCGGCGATGCCGATCCGACCGGCCAAGTCGAAGTCCTGAGCGGTGATCGCTTTACGCATGTGCCGGATGTAGATCCTCATGAATCGGCGCATGTCAGGCCGCCATGGCGGGGGGCTCGGGGTCGTCCTTGGTGAGGTCCACGACCGTCCGTCCGGTCAGGTCCTCCAGGAGCCGGGCCGGGTGGTGCACCAGGTGGGCGGTGGCTTCGGCGACGCTGGCGGCGTCCTCGTCGGCGACGTAGGGGGTGCGGATGCGGATGAAGCCGGGGCGGCCGTGCTGGGACATGACCGCGACACCGACGTACGCGGGGTCCTGGAGAAGGACCGGGCTGGCGTCGGGCCACTCGCGGATGTCGTCGCCGAGCGCGGCCACGGCGGCGTCAGCGGTCTTCTGTGCGAAGGACAGGCCGACCGGGCAGACATCGCGGATGAAGGTGGGGATGGCGTCCCCGGTGGTCTTCTGCGTGGTGAGCAGGGTAAGGAAGCCGACTGAGCGGCCCTTCTTCACCAGGTCCTCCGTGAGCCGGGCGTTCTCCGCCGCGAACGCCGCCAACCGCTTCGTGGCCTGGTCGGAGCCCTTGTGGTCGCGGAAGTAGGTGTGGGCCTCGTCGATGACGATGACGATCAGGGGCCAGTCAGCCGACGGGCCGACGTGCCACATGTTCTTCTTGCCCAGCACCTTACGGATGCTCGCGGAGCGGGCGCGGCGCAGCTCCACCAGCTCCTTGAGGAGCTTGTTCGCTTCTTCCAGGTCATCCCCGCAGAACGCGAACGCCCGCTGTACCAGGTCGGCGTAGTCGCCCTCGTGGGCGTGGGACACCTTCCCGTCGAAGAAGACGAACTGCACGGCCGGCGAGGGCGCCCAGTCACACACCAGCCGGTTCACACACGAGGTCTTCCCGAAGCCCGGCAGGCCGCCGACAGCCACTCCGGGCACTTCCTTGAGGGGCACGAAGACGGGCATGCCGAACTCGTCCACCCCCAGGTCCCACTTCGCGTACTCCTCAGGCGGGCGGCCGGTGGGCACGTGAACCGTCGGCGTGATCAGCGGGTCCACGCGCACACCGCGCAGCATGACCTGTCCGGGCTTGTCCCCCGGCAGCGCTGACACTCGGGTCATACGCCAGGCATCCGCTAGGTAGGGGGCCGCCTTCTGGAACTCCGCCAGGCCGACGCCCGGCAGACAGGTCGCCCGTGCGATCACCCCGTACGCGTCATGCGTGACCTTCAGCGCGGGGACCAGGACGCGGGGCTTGACGGGCTTGCCGTCCGTGTTCGTCAGCGAGGCCAGCGGGGTCGGCATCTTGTCCGTGGCGCACAGCTTCAGCATCTGCGCGAGCCGCTTCCAGGTCCGCCGTACCCGCACGGCCTGCCGGATGGACTGCCGGGTCATGGCATCGGCCCGCAGGTAGCGCACCACCCACCACACCGACCAGCCGACCAGCACGGCCAGCGCCACGCCGACGACCAAGGGGCCGTAGCCGAAGGCCCCTCCGGTCGGGTCGTTGTCCTTCATGTGTTGCTCTCCTGAGAGTTGTAGAGGAAGGCCGCGAGGGCCGTTTCGAGGACCGTCCGATCCGGGGCGGCGAGGCGGGGGAAGCCGTAGCCGACGAGCACGGCCGCCACCGAGTTGATGAGGGAGTCACTGAGCCGGGCATCCGGCCCGGCGTGAGGCAGTGGGTAGCTGCACTCGACGCCGGACCGGAACGCAGTACCGCTCACGCTGCCTCAGCGGCCGAAGCTGGACCGCCGACCAGGTCCAGGCGCTCCGCGCGGTAGGCGATGCCGTCCGAGAGCGACCCGTTGAAGATCCGGGCCCACGGGGTGGCGAACAGCTCCACCGGCATGACCGGCACACCGGGCTTGAGGCCGTTGGGGAGACCGGTCTCCGGAACGGTGACCTTCAGCGCCTCGGCGCGGTCGTCCTCCATGAAGAAGAGGGTGACCGTGAACAGCTTCGCGCCGGTTTCGCGGTCCACGGCGAACTGGGTCTTCTCGGCGTCCGCGTACTTCGGCACCGCCATGTTGCCGACCATGAACGACGCGGACGGGAGCAGGCCAACACGGATACGAGCCATGGGTGTTACGTCCTTTCGGTAGGTGCTCCGCCGGGGTGGCGAAGCGAGATCAACAGTGCACCACCTGCCATGAGTCCGTCAAGCACCTAGCGCACGTCGCACCTGTGGTGGGGTAAGCGCATGTGGAAAATAGGAGGTGCAACAGGGTCTTACTGCGGTAGACGGGCCAGGCCCGCTACCCTCGGGCTATGAAGCTGCCCAAGGATTCCGACACCCCGCCATACCGTCTGGTCGCCGAGGAGCTACGGCGGCAGATCCGATTCGGCCGCCTCAAGCCGGGCGAGCGGGTCCCTTCGTCCCGCGACCTGGAAGCGACCTACGAGATCGCGAACATGACCGCGCGCTCCGCCCTGCGCATGTTGCGCGACGAAGGGCTGATCAACACCATGCCGGGCCGGGGCAACTTCGTCGCCGATCCTCTGCCAGAGGCCGACCCGAAGGTCGGCGCTCCCGAGGCGGCAAGCGGCGGGCAGATGCCCACGCCGGAATACATTGAACTGTCCGAACGACTGGATGCCATAAACGCAAGGTTGGACACTCTGTTCCAGGTCTTCGGGCAGCTCGGCGGCGTCACCGAGGCGAAGAAGTCGCCGAAGAAGTAGCACGGGCGTCTTCGAGCACCCGACGCGCCAGATCTTCCAGCCGCGTCACCTTATCTTCAACTTCCTTGAGCTTCGCCGCAATCAGTGCTGCCTCGTGCTTGTTCATTTCCACCCGTTCGTTGTTGTGCCGCTGCTGCATGTCGAGTTCAGCCAACCGCCGGGGGCTTGCCCGAAGGCTTGCCCAGCGGTCATCTACCTCCGGATCAGGGCTTGCCCGTGCCGCTCGACAAGCCGTCATCGCGGCTGTTGGGACAGGTCTACCGGCCGAACCGGACAGGTGCGAGGGGCATGGCCCCGCGCTCCCATCGGGCGGGCAACAACCTTTCTTCACGTCCCGCCGTACGGGCCCGTGCCTTTTCAGCGCGCTCATGTCGCTTGTCCTTCCAGTCGTCCGGGCAGTGCATCAATGGTCTGGAGAAACGCCGGTTTGGGTAACCGGCGATCGTCGGCTATATTTCGCCGCCCCGCTTTGAAGGACGCCCGTAGAGGTCGGTTTTTCGAGTCGCGTGTGACCCTGAACAAGTGTGACGCCGATCACTTTTGTCGCCCTTCCGTACCTAGCTCAGAACAGACCCCCCCGGTGTGCGCGACAGCAGATCACCGAAAGCGGACACCTCCGCAGCGACGAGCGATCTCCTGCCCTCACTTGCTACAAGGTCCGAAAATCCGCTCCGGTGTGACGCCCACCCTTAGTGACCTGCCTCGCAGATCACCGAGCATCTGTGCTGCCACCTCACCACTCGCCACCGACCACGCCACCTACCGCAGCGGGGCGGCCAAGGTCACGAGCGCATAGCAGCCGTGCGTGATCACCAAACGGCCGGCACGCCCAACCGGCCAGACCATCTACCGCCAGAGCACCCCCAAGGTCACGAATGCATAACGAAGACTGCGGCAAGCCACTGGCTTTTCCACAGGCCCCAACCGTGCATCGGCCGACCTGTGGATACTTTTCTCCGATCGCCGGAACAAATGGGCAGCAATGCGGCGATGAGCGTCCATAGCGGTCGGGGAGCTGCGGAACGGATGGGAAGGCAGGGACAGTGCATGGCCGCATGACCGGCCGGGGGCCCAGCGCAGCGGAGCTGTTCAGAGTTTCTTTACTGGATCAAGGCGGCCCGCCTACGGCGGGCCGCGCGCGCTGGCGGCCACGGGCCGCCGCCGCTCCCTGTCTCCGCCACCGCTCCGGCGGCCCGCCGCCACTCAGCGCGCAACACCGCCAAGGCGGACAGCCAGAGCAGGAAGCAACCCGACCAGCCCGAGCACCAGGACCAGGCCGAAGCGAGCCAGCAACGACCACACCGCGCCACCGGCCGCCGCTCCGCAGGGGAGAACCGGAGCTGAGCCAAGTACCGTCCGTACGTCCCCGACGCGCAGGTGGGAGGGAAGCAAGGACCGTGACGTGTTCAGGAAGCGTGGCTGAGGCCCGTAGGGGGTTGCTGGAGGCACACGTGACGGGTGCTCGTTCGGCGTCCCGCCGTCGTGGCTGACTTTCGGTGGCTCGGGTCAGAACCACGTTCCTCTCGGCGCGACTGCATCAGAGGCCCTCTCCAACTCGACAACGGGAGGCCGAGGTTGTAGCCGCACCCGCATCCGGGCACGCCGACCACCCCGGTACCATCGGCACCGGGGTCCTGATCAGGGCTTCCACGACCGGACCACCCGGAATGCTGTCCAGGCTGAGGGGTGGTCCGGTCTCTTGTTGTCGGCCGCCGCCGCACCAGCAACGCGCGGTGAGCGGGGCTTCGGCTCAGCTCAGAGCTTTGCCCACCTCGTAGATCGTCGGCCGGTCCTCGGGGGCGTGGCTGAGCATCGCGTCGATCAGTTCGCCCAGCTCACCGGGCGCCTTCACGGGACGACGCCGGCCGTTCGCCACCGCTTCTCGCTGTACGGGGCGCGGAGCGTCGTCCGGGTACTCGACAGCCCGCCAGCCGGTGGCGGAGATGAGCAGGGAGGCGCCGAGGGCGTAGATGTCGGCTTCCTGTGTGGGCTCGGCTTGGCCGGTGGTGAGCACGCTGCGGGCGATCTCCGGTGCTTCGTAGTGGACGAGGCAGCCGCGGAACGGGAAGTCGTATCCCTGGGGCATGTGTCCGCCATGGGCCAGGGCGAGGTCGATGAGGTGCGTTCGCTCGGGCCCGATGATGAAGTGAGCGGGCTGTACGTCGCCGTGTGCCCAGCCCCTGGCGTGGAGTTCGGCCAGGGCTTCGACGCATCCCAGCGCGATACTGGTGTGTGGCGTGATGGATGAGTCCGGCCGACGGCACGGCTCCCACAACCGGTACAGGTCCGGCCCCTCGTGCCACGGCTGGAAGTTCCAGGTACCGGACTCCCATTCGCCGTAGGCGATCTGGTCGAAACCGAGGCGATGCAGCACGGCACCTTCGCGCGCCGGCGCGAGGGCAGTCCAGGGCTGCGCAGGCCAATCGGCCGTGGCCTCGATCGGGTAGCCGAGCTTCACGGCGTAGTGACCGCGAGGGCCGTCCACCTCCCAGACCGTGGAGCCCCGCCGGTTGATGACCAGTCGTAGCGCCGTGGGCATCAGCGCGTCGAGCACCACGATCGGCACTTCAGGGATCGAGCCGGACAACGTCTCTTTCTCCTTCCGGACGAACGCGGCCGACCATGAGCCGAGGCCGGCCGCGCTGCTGTTGTCGGGTGCTAGTCCTGACCGTAGGGACGGCCGCAGTCCGAGTCGCACTGCGCGAGGTTGGTGCCGTTCACGGTCCACAGGTCGTCGAAGACCAGGAACCCGGCCGTCTTCATGGCACGGGCCGATGCGGCGACCTTCTCCGGGTCACGGGCCCCGCCGCCCGGCTTCGGGTTGTGGTGCAGGAAGCGGCCCGCGTACTGCTCGCACAGGCCCGCATACTCCTTCGTGTGCAGGATGAGCGCGTGCAGGCCGAGGTCCACGTCGTCCGACGGGACCATGGGAACGGTGGCGGTGGCCGCCGTGACCACGAACGCGAGCGCTTGGTCCGCGATGCGCTCGGCACGCTCGGGCGTCTGCCCGTTGTGGGTGACCACGAAGTGGGCGAGGCTCTGGAACAGCTCCTCACCCCCCACTGCGCGACCGGTCTTCTGATCGTTCGCCGTTGCCGTCATGTGCAGTCTCCTCACGTGAGGTGTTGCAGGGCACTTACCTGCCGCCCTGATCGCCGAGCTCGGCTCAAAAGACGATCGTGAGCGGGTTTGGAGGCCAGCCCCGGACGGGGACGGGGAGCCGGAATCGGCACCCGTTCGGGGCGGCCGGTCTAGTGGTCGATCCCGAGGGCCATGCCGATCACCAAGCCGCACGAACCGCTGATGCAGATGATGAACAGGACCCCGGCGTATCGGCCGACGACTCGCATCACAGCCCAGCCCGACTGTTGCCGTTCCTCGTGGCCAGCCGCGCGCTCAGTTCCTCCCGCGCGCTGGGCGCCTCCACGTTGCTCGGCAAGGCATCCCACTCCCTTCCGCCACGGACCGGCCGCATCTGCACACGGTTGCCGATCTCACCCATGACGACGCCGATGCGCCCAGTGGCACTGTCCTTCGCCAGTTCACCGATGCCTGGTGTGGTCTGCTGATTGCTCGCCATGAAGGAAGCATCGCGATCTGGAGACCGCTGCCATAAGGTCAAGCTGGTTACCCAACTTGGGTAATATCGCCGGAAGCAGAGAATCAGCGACGTTGCGTAGCCCTCGCAGTGTGGGAGCTGGCCCAATGCCCGACGCCGACCGGCCGCAGGAACTTCCTGCCCGGCTGCTCACCGACCCCGAGATGATCGATGCGTGTCGGGTGCGAGACTTCGCCAGAGTCTTCCGGCTGGTGAAGACCAGGGCGGGTATCTACCCGTCGATGATCGCGAGGCGATGCGAGCTGACACCCAGCCGAGTCGGCGAAGTGATCGCCGGGCGTCGTCAGTTGCTGCATATGGACGTGATCGAGCGCATCTCGGACGGCTTGCGGATCCCCGGAGGCATGCTCGGGCTTGCCCGCCGTCCCTGGGAGACGCCCCAGGCTCTCGCCGTCACCCAGCGCGAGGCGCCTCAGGTGCTGGAGCTGGAGCAGCAGGCACCGGCGTCTCTGCCAGGCCCGGATGTGGACAGCATCCTGGCGTTGACCACGCGGACCAACCTCAGCGCAGCCACGCTCGAAGCGTTCCGGTCCTCCATCGAGGACTACTGGCGACGGGACGACCAGCACGGCGGCGAGGCTCTGCGGCCGGCCGTCGTCGGCCAGCTCCGGTACGTGGTCGGACTGCTGAAGGAGAGCCGACCGCCTTCCATTCAGAACGGCCTGTACGGAGTCGCCGCCGAGCTGGCACGCCTCACCGGCTGGACCTACTTCGACGCCCGCCAGTACAACCAGGCCCGCGCCTACTTCACCGAGGCCCTCCAACTGGCCAAGGAGATCGACGATCGCCAGTTCATGGCCAACGTCCTGGCCTGCATGAGCTTGCAGGCGACCTATCAGAGGGCTTCTCGAAACCGAGTGTGGGGGCTGGGTTCGTGCTGGTCAGGCATGGTGCCGGGGTGGGTGAGGTAGGTCCGGTGCGTCCGTGGTGGTGGCGTGCTGGAGGTGCGTGATGGCGTCGGTGC
>NZ_POTZ01000342.1 GCF_003236365.1 Streptomyces sp. NTH33 | reverse complement strand
GCGTCAACACCAGAACGAAACGGATCATGCGGCAGATGCACGGCCGCGCCGGATTCGACCTCCTCCGCCACCGTATCCTCCTGCGCTGATGGCTACCCGCCGTCACCACCGACTACGGGCCAGACCCGTTGATTAGACACTCCCGGTGTCGGCCACCTCAGAGAGTTCTACGACCAGTTGGCCCCATACAGGCAAGAGCCCGTAGCCCTGGCCTTCGAGGCACAGCTACGGGCGGTCCTCCCACCGGTCAGCGGATCGCTTCATCCATGAGCAGGTAGAGGAGGCCGACGAGGGATCCGCTGCTGACAATCTCCCGGCGGTCGATCATGCCCCGCACCTCACTGAGGGGTATCCACTCGATGCGGTCAGACTCGTTCTTCTCCGTGGGCGGCCCGACGTAGGTCGCGCCGTTCGCGCGGAATACGTGGTGTTGCGAGTCGGTGATCCCGTTGGCCGGCTCGGCATAGATCAGAGGCTTGATGGGGCCAGGACGCCAGCCCGTCTCTTCCAAGACTTCGCGGGCTGCTGCCTCTTCCGGGGACTCACCCTCCTCGACCAGGCCCATGGGCAACTCCCAGGCCCAGGAGTCCGTGATGAATCGGTGCCGCCACATCATCAGAACCTCTTGGCGGTCGTTGACCACGGCGGCCACGGCCAGGTGCCGGAGGCGAACGACGTGGTACTCCCACCTGCGCCCGTCAGGTTGCTGGACGTCGACCAGACACAGATTCACCCACTTGTTGGTGTAGATCTGTCGCTCACCGTGGGTCTTCCACTCCATACCTGCGGCCCCTCTCGATCGGTCTCCAGGATCTCAGACCGTCCCGGAGACGGACGCAGGTTCGGCCCTTATCGCGTCAGCATGACGAGATGGCTCTTGGGTGTGATCATGTCCTCGCCCAGGATCTGTCACTCATCGGCTTGGTCAGGCTGTCCAGCTGAGTAGCGCATGCAGTCATCGTCCCCGTCGTCAGCCGGCGCTCCGGGAGAATGGCGCACTGGGCGCCCTGTGGGCTCTCAGCTTGGGAAGCTGCGAGCGTTTGCGGCCGATCTGGGTGCTGACCTGGGCGAACGGCCGAGGCGTGGCGTCATCGAGACCAGCTGCTTTCACCGTGATTCCCCGCTGTTCCCCGCTCGATCTGGTGCGCTTGTGGTGTGGCAGGATGCGCATCCTGTGGCCGCTGTCGCCGACGGGCCGCAACCCTCTGATCCGTAGCTATATGTGGATCGGTCGCGAACGGTCGTACCGGCCGCGCTACGGTCCCGGAGGGACGCTACCGGACGGGGTCGGTTGCTGTGGTTGCTGTACTTCCGTGCTGTACCGCGGCCTCGCCTCGTTCCCACGGGAACCTCCCTCTACTCCCTGACGTCGTGGAAGGTGATCAGGAGGGGTGAGCCGGTGAAGCAGGAGGACGTCGGCGAGGGCAGGCGCGCAGCGCCTTCTGTCCGGTTTTAGGATGGCGTGGCAGGCGCGTGGACCGTCGGGCAGTGGTCGGGTGCGGGCACCACGAGCCGGGTGCCCACAGGGGTGGGGCTGAGACCAGAACCCCGGCCCGATTACGGCGGGCCGGGGTTCTACATGGTGGGCATCACGCGGCTGGCTCAGTAGTCGAAGTCGTCGAACTCGTTGAACTCGTCGAACTCGAACTTGTCGTGGTGGCGCTTGATGACGCGGAAGCTGCCCACCACTCCGTTCTTGACCTTGACACCGTCCTCCATCTCCTCGTGGTGCTTCTTGTGGTGCTCGCCCTTCTCGAAGTTCTCGTCCTCGTCCTTGAACTTCGGGCGGACGTTGTTGGCCTCGCTGTGGGGGCCGACGGTGGCGATGGGGGCGCCGTTGTCGCAGGTCGCCCCGCGGAAGAACTCGACGGTCCGCTTGCTGTCGTTGCGGATGTTGAAGCTCTTGGAGCCCAGGCCGCTCACCACGGTGATGCAGCCGTCCGGGCGGGCGGAGAACGACCGCTCGTTGATGAAGATCCGGCCCACCCTGTGGTGGCGCTCCTTTTTCTCGTGGCCGCGCTCGCCGCGCTCGCCGCCGCGTTCGCCACCGCGCTCGCCGCCGCGCTCGTTGCCCTTTCCGCCTTCGTCGCCCATGGGCACCTGGGCGGGAACGGGTGCCTGCTGGACGACGGCCGGGGCCGCCTGGGGCTCGGGGGCGGCCGTGGCGTAGGTGATACCGGTCGCGGTCAGGGCCGCGGCGGCCGCCACGCCCGCGGTGATGGCAGAAGAACGGGTCATGATCATGCTGCTTTGCTCCTGTCTCTCAGAGAAGCCGGCCTTGGCAGCCGACGTGTGATCGAACGTACCGACGGCCCCCAGGGCCGTCATTTCGGGCATACCGGAAAGGTCGGCGCTGGAGAGCCGAACGGGGTGCTCCCCGGCTGCTGATGGAGCGTCAAATAGCCCAATGGAACAGGCGAATCGAAGATCGATTAGGCCTTCAAGGTGATCTCTGACGCCTGCTCACCCATGCGGCAGCGAGTCGCCTGGAACCGCCGGCGCGATGGGCCCCGGCATACCGGGGCAGGCGGGTCACAGACCGGAGCACGGCAGCCCCCCTGCCCCGCCAGGGCCTTGCGCCCATGACGTCCGCCATCCGGCGTAGACCGGACCACCGTACTGCGGTCAGGGGGGCCGGCTTCGAGATCTGGCCTCATCCTTGCCAGGTCGATCACTGGGGTGTCGGCAACGTCGGCCAACCGGCCGGTGTCCTTGGCTGATCGTCCGTTGTCATTCGGCGTTGGTCGGCGTTGTACGCACCTGTTGGTGTCAGCCGTTGATGTCAGCCGACCGGCTCCCTCTTGACAGATCTGCTGCCAGTTCTTCTGGAAGTGATGATCCAAGTCCCTGGCGTGCGGCGGCTCACTGCGGCTGAGCCTGTGACCTGCGTGGACGCCAGGACTAGTTGTCATCATCTGTCAACGCCGGTTCGCCTCGGACGGCCCACAGACGGCCCGGCCGATGGGGCCGCGCGCCTACCCACATGATCGGCGGAGTCCCCATAGCTCAGTCGAGCCGGTGACCGGAGCGCCAACACCCTGTGTCCAACAGGAGACTTTTACCATCTTTTGACTTAAAACGCCATCTAATTCCCACACTGGGACGTACCACCTTTGAACGTGTCTCATATGCCTCTGGCATATTCCAGGAGGAACGCCATGGCGATCTTCAACGCTCTCTTCCCCGTCCTGGTCCGTGACCACGGGGGCCACGGAGGCCACGGCGACCGCGACCACGGTGACCGCGACCACGGCGGCCGCGACCGCGACTTCGACCGGGATCGCGACTTCGACCGGGGCCGGGACCACGGTTACTGATTCTGTCCACCACCAGTGATTTGGAGCGGAGCGGAGCCAAGGGAGCCGGTCCGCTCCGTCAGCACGTCCTGTGGCGACTGCTGTCGATGAGCGCGGATCCGCAGGCCGTGGTCGAGGCCTCCCCGCCGTTGCCCCCGCGCAGGTGTTCCAGGCGGTCTCTGACAACCGCCCCTCCGCTCCAGCCACGACGTGTTCTGACCTCATGCACGGTGTGCCTGCCTCGTGGGTGGGAGCGGGCGGCCGGCGGTGCCGAGCGGGGCGGAGACATGAGCGCGGGCGCCGTCGGCCGCCCGCGCCCGCCCGGAGGAGCGAAGCGACGACGGGTGCTTGAACCAGTGAAGGAAGTTGTAACTCAGTCGTTCTTACGCTGCTGTGCAACTTCGTTTGACGCTCAGCGCGTTGACGTCGCTTGATGCTTGACGGTTCCGCCCCGTTTTGCCGTCAGCGACTGCTGTAGTGGAGGGCGTCGGGACCGGTGTGGCTGGAGCTGAGGCGGGCGGGTCCGAAGCCGTCGTGGCGGAGGTGCCACCGTTCGGTGTTGACGGCAACTCTGACGGCAACGACGGCACACAGACGCGCATGATCGCCAACCTGGGCGATCGGAGCAGGATGCCGCCAGCATTCCTCAAGGCGTGCTGCCCGATCCTACGGATCAGAAGGTTGCAGGTTCGAATCCTGCCGAGTGCGCACAGGTCAAAGGCCCCGGAGCGATCCGGGGCCTTCGGCGTTTCAGGGGGCGTACGGCAGCGAACTTCCGGTCGCCGATCTGCTGTGCCCGACGCGTCCGGGCCGCGACACGAGGATGCCTGGCGTCGGCGGGAGGTCCGCGGCATCAGGCGCCGACGGGTCAGGCGGTCTGGGCGATGCGGTTCAGCGGGGGAGGGGCGAGGGGTTCGTGCGCGCCGAGGCAGGCGGTGAACGCGGCGAGGTCCTTGCCGTCGGAGGTGACGTTCGTGCCTTGCGGGAAGACGGTGAAACCGTCCCCGCCGCGGGCGAGGAAGTCGTTCACGGTCACGCGGTAGGTCGCGGTCGGTTGCACCGGCTGGCCGTTGACGGTGATCGAGGTGATCTTCGAGCCGGCGGGGGCCGACTGCGACCACGTGTACCGCATGTTTGCGGACGGGATGAGGAGCAGCGGGCGGTTGCCGCGGTTCGGGAAGGCCTGTTCGAGCACGGCCTTGAGCTGGGCCCCGGTGAGGGACATCGTCATCAGGGTGTTGTCGAACGGCTGGACGGCGTAGGCGTCGCCGTAGGTGACCGTACCGGTCGGTGGCCGGTAGGTCAGACTCGCCCGCAGATCACCGGGATCGACGAGTGCGATCTGTGCGCCCTGGGACGTGGTGGCGGCGAGCTGTGCGTCGGCGACCACGTCGCCGATGGGGGACTCGCCCACAGGGGTCGTGTCGATGTCCTGGCTGATCCGTCCCACGGGCTTGTCGGCCGTCGGCGCGGCGAGATCCACCGCTCGGCTGATCAGGGCTTCGGCCTTGGGGTCCTTCGGCACGTCACGGGTGACGATCCGGTTGAACGCCTGGGTCCGGCCGCGGAGCACGTCGTGGGTACGAGGGTCGATCCTGAGGTCCACCACGGAGAGCTCGCGCCCGTACGAGCGTCCCTGGACGAAGGGACGCCGGTGGCCCGTGGGGTCCTTCACCCAGCAGACGTACTGCTGGTGGGTGTGCGCGCTGAAGACGACGTCGATCTTCGGGCTGACCCTGGTGGCGATGGCGGTGCCCGGACCGCCGCCCGCCACGTCACAGGTGTTCGGGCCGTTGGGCACCTTGTCGTCGTCGCCCTGGTGCAGGAGCAGGACGATGGTCTTCACGCCCTTGCGGCTCAGGAGGTCGGCGTAGCGGTTGGCCGTCGTCACCTCGTCGCCGAACCGCAGGCCTGCGGTCCCGCTGGGGCTGGTCACCGAAGGGGTGTCCTGGAGAGGCTCGCCGATGAAGCCGACCGGGACGCCGTTCACCCGCTGGATCCAGTACGGGGGCAGAGCGTTTTCGCCGGAGCTCTTGAACGTCACGTTGGCACCGAGGTAGCGGAAGCGTGCGCCGCGGTACGGGTGGTCGAACCGGCAGCCGTCCACGGGGCTGCAGCCGCCGTTCTGGATCCGTTCCAGCTCCTTGTAGCCCTTGTCGAACTCGTGGTTGCCCACGGAGGAGGCCTTCATGTCGAGCTGGTTCATCAGGTCGACCGTGGGCTCGTCGTGGAACAGCGCGGATTCCAGCGGTGACGCACCGATCAGGTCGCCGACACCGACCAGCAGGCTGTTGTCGGCCTGGCGCGGAGTTGTCTGATGTGGGTCGCCATGTAGGCGCCCCCGCCTGCCGTGACCTTGGTGCCGTCGCGCAGGAAGACGGTCCCGTCGTTCCCCTGGGCCGACGTCCAGGGGGTGTCTGTGGGGGAGCCGTGCCGGCGTGGGGCCGCGCGGGTTTCGGCTGCCGCGTCACGAGCGGGGACCCCCCGTCTCGCCGGGGCCCGGCGGGACGGGGATGAGAGGGAAGGGGAAGGAACGGAGCGACGGGAGGACCCTGACGGCACCCTGAAGGCGTCAGGGGCAGGTCGACCTGGGCACCCCGTAGAGGAACCGGTTGTGGGCGCCGGGGGGCTCGGTGAGGGTCCACAGCTGGTTGGCCGAGCGCAGCCAGTAGAGGTCCTGCAGCCCTCGGCCGCCGAGCTGCCACTTCGTCGCCTTGTTGCCCGTCGTCCTGGCCGAGATCAGGTGGCGGTTGTGGTTCGGGCCTCCGCCCGAGTTGAAGTAGTAGCAGCCGCGTGAGAAGGCGCCCTGGACGTCACGGACGGGCTGGTGCCATGCGGTGGTCGGCCGGATGGTGCCGCTGAAGCGGGTCATCCTGCTGCTCGGCCAGCGGACCACCCGGCCGACACTGTTCTCCCGGTACTCGCTGGTGAGGAACACCGGGCTCTGTCCGGACGCGCGTTCCAGCGCCATGGAGTCGTAGCGGGTGCCGGCCCTCTGGTTGATCCACTGGCCCTTCTCGGGCAGCAGGTAGTGGTAACCGCGTCCGCAGTACTTGCCCGCGTGCGGACCGGACGTGTGGAACCCGGTCGAGCAGGCCGGGTCGACACTCGCCTTCGTGTTGTTGGCGAGTCGCAGCAGGTCGTTGGTGTCGAAGACGCGTACGCCGCTCGTGGGGCCGGCGACGAGGATGTAGTGCCGGTACCAGACGATGCCGCCCGCATGGGTGCTCACGTCGCTGTAATCGGTCCCGGTGCTGTTCGGCCGCACGAGCAGCACGTGGATGTACTTGTTCGTGGCGCGGTCGAGGAAGCTCAGCCGGGTTCCCGTCCCCTGTTGGTTCACGCCGCCCGAGTGCCAGGAGAAGACGATGGCCCTGTGCCCGTTCACCGTGCCGGCTCCCGGCTGGGCGTCCTCGGTTCCGCTGATTCCCTGCGGAGTCCAGCGCGTGTTGACGGTGTCCGCGTGGTCCAGGCAGTAGTAGGCGACCGCGTGCGCCCCGATCAGAGCACCGTTGTGGGTCATGGCGTTGTTGCGGCAGGCGGTCTGGTGCTGGGTGTGAGCCTGGCGGTTGGCCGCGTTCAGCATGGATCCCACCGTGATCCGGTTACCGCCCGGATTCACGACCTTCCTCAGGTTGTCGGCCTGCGCGGTCCGGTCGTTCCCCCACCTGAGGGCAAAGGCGTTGGGGTTGGCGGTGGTCATCGGCCTGGGAGGCGGTGTCGGGGCGGCGGTGGCCGGGACGGCGCATACGGCCGCGGTGAGCATGCCGAGCACCGCCAGGAAGAGCGCTGTGCCGGGCAGGCGTCCGCACCTGGGAAATTTCATGGCTTCTCCGGTGGCAGGGGAAGGAAGCACGGGGGGCGCCTGCCGCGTACATGGCTGACGACAACGACCCACCGGCGGAAGCGATGATTTCATCCGGTTTCGGGAGAATTGCTCAGGCGAAACGGGAAGTCACCCTGTCGGCACGGCGGCTGAGGTTTTTGGATGACACACAGGCGTGTCGGACGGGGCGCCGTGGGTGACGTGGCGGGAACATCGATGGTTTGACGGTGTATCGCCTGAGAGAGGTGGTGCGGACACCTGTACGGATACGCCGCAAGCAGACGTCGAGATCCCATGATGCGGTGCAGGGCAAGTGGGGTGTACGCCCATGACGGCACACGAAGGCGCATGAGCGTCAACGGGGCGGCACGCGGGCGGGGGCAGCGACCGGAGCCGGGGCCTTCGTGTGC
>NZ_POTZ01000341.1 GCF_003236365.1 Streptomyces sp. NTH33 | reverse complement strand
GTAGGAAGCCACGGGCTGCGTCGGCACGTGGCCGGGGCGGTCGCCGTGCTGCGCGCGTGGTGGAGGGGGTGGTGCTATCGAGCGGGACAGGCCCTGGGCCACCGCTTCCTCCACGGCGGTCGCCAGGCGGTGGGGCTCGGGCAGGTGCTGGTCGGTGAGGAGTTCGGTGAGGCCGTCGGCGTAGCCCTGGCCCACCGCGCGTACTTTCCAGGCGTCCTGCCGGCGGTAGAGCTCCAGGGCGATCACGGCGGACTCCGCGTCCAGGCCGGTGATCGTGTAGGTGGCGAGCTCGGTGCCGTCCAGGGCCGTGACGGCGACGAAGGGGGCGGGGACCGCGCCGAAGCGGGCCGGACCGCCGCCCGCGGCGGGCAGGGCGAGCAGGACGTCGACGCGGTGCACCGCCTGGGGCATGGCGGCCAGGTCGACGGCGAGCCGGTGGTCGGCGGCGGCCTGGCGGGAGACCTCCAGGCCGGGCAGCACGGGGGCGCCGGGGTGGACCACCCACTCGGCGCCCCGCACTCTGCCGCTGTCGTCGCTGAGCGTGGCCGCGGCCACGACCGGACTGCCGGCCGAGATCCGTATCTCCAGGCGGACCTCGGAGAGCGGGTGGTTCTGCCCCCGCACCAGCTCGGCCGTCATCGCCTTCGTCCCCCTGATGTCGCCGGTGTAGCCGGTGTCGTGTGCTTGCAGGTGCGGGCTTACAGGTGCGGCAGGATGACCGGGATCAGGTCCTGGAAGGTACGGCCGTTGGCGGGGACGCCGAGGGCCGTCATGGTCCAGGCGCCGTTCACACGGTGCACCTTCGCCATGATCTGGGCGGTGTAGTTGCCGCCGCCCGCGAGGGTGTAGCGGGCGAGCTCCTGGCCGTTGGTCTCGTCGACCAGGCGGCAGAACGCGTTCTGCACCTCCTGGAACGTCTGGCCCGTGAAGGAGTTCACGGTGAAGACGATCTGGTCGATGTGGACCGGCACGCGCTGCAGGTCGACGAGGATCGACTCGTCGTCGCCGCCCTGACCGGCGCCGCCGACCAGGTTGTCACCGGTGTGCCGCACCGAGCCGTCGTCACTGGCCAGGTGCTGGAAGAAGACGACGTCGACGGGCTGCTTGTCGGCGAACAGCACGGCGGAGGCGTCGAGGTCGATCTCACGCGTGCGCGTGCCGAACAGGCCCCGGCGGGGCGCCGCCTGCCAGCCGAGACCCATACGGACCGCGCTCAGGCTGCCCCCGTCGTTCTTCTGCAGACTGATGGCCTGACCCTTGGTCAAGTTGACGGTCACGGCTGATACCCCTCTCGGACTACTCCCCTGTCGCCGTGGCTCCCACGGCTTCCAAGAACCCTACGCAGGGGCGCGGAGATCGCCGCACACCGGTCCGCACTTTGTGTCGGTCTTGCAACACAGCGCATCCGGCCCGCGCTCCCGCCGACGCCCCCACCACGAGGTGCGAGGTCAGGCCAGCCCCGCTTCCCGCATCTGGCGCAGCTCCTTCTTCATCTCCGCGACCTCGTCCCGCAGCCGCGCCGCGACCTCGAACTGCAGATCGGCCGCGGCGGCGCGCATCCGCTCCGTCATCTCCTCGATCTGCTCGGCGAGTTCGGCCGCCGGCCGGTCGGTGGGCACCGTCTCCTTCGCCTTGCCCCTGGCGGACTTGACCGACTTGGCGGCGCCGACCGCACCGGCGTCCTTCGCACCCTTCCCGGCGAGTGCCGGCACAGGTGTCTTCGCGCCCTTGCCGTCCTTGCCCTTGCGGTACCCGGTGCCGAGCAGCTGCTCGGTGTCGACCTCCTCGCGGGCGATCTGCGCGACGATGTCGTTGATCTTCTTGCGCAGCGGCTGCGGATCGATGCCGTTGGCCTTGTTGTACGCGATCTGCTTCTCCCGGCGGCGGTTGGTCTCGTCGATGGCCTTCTCCATCGCCGGGGTGATCTTGTCGGCGTACATGTGGACCTGGCCGGAGACGTTGCGCGCGGCGCGGCCGATGGTCTGGATGAGCGAGGTGCCCGAGCGCAGGAAGCCCTCCTTGTCGGCGTCGAGGATCGCCACCAGGGACACCTCGGGCAGATCCAGGCCCTCGCGCAGCAGGTTGATGCCGACCAGGACGTCGTACTCGCCGCTGCGCAGCTCACGCAGCAGCTCGATCCGGCGCAGGGTGTCGACGTCGCTGTGCAGATAGCGCACCTGGATGCCGAGCTCCAGGAAGTAGTCGGTCAGGTCCTCGGCCATCTTCTTGGTGAGCGTGGTGACCAGGACGCGCTCGTCCTTCTCCACGCGGCTGCGGATCTCGTGCACCAGGTCGTCGATCTGTCCCTCGGTGGGCTTGACGACGACCTGGGGGTCGACCAGGCCGGTGGGGCGGATGATCTGCTCGACCTGGCCGTCGGAACGCGACAGCTCGTACGCCCCGGGGGTCGCCGACAGGTACACCGTCTGGCCGATGCGCTCCTGGAACTCCTCCCACTTCAGCGGGCGGTTGTCCAGGGCGGAGGGGAGCCGGAAGCCGTGCTCCACGAGGGTGCGCTTGCGGGAGGCGTCGCCCTCGTACATCGCGCCGATCTGGGGGACGGTGACGTGCGACTCGTCGATGACGAGCAGGAAGTCCTCCGGGAAGTAGTCCAGCAGCGTGTGGGGCGGGGTGCCCGGCGCGCGGTCGTCGAAGTGCATCGAGTAGTTCTCCACGCCGGAGCAGGTGCCGATCTGGCGGAGCATCTCGATGTCGTACGTGGTGCGCATGCGCAGCCGCTGGGCCTCCAGCAGCTTGCCCCGCTTCTCCAGCTCGGCCAGGCGCTCGGTCAGCTCCTTCTCGATGCCGTTGATCGCCCGCTCCATGCGCTCGGGGCCGGCGATGTAGTGCGAGGCCGGGAAGACGTACAGCTGCTGGTCGTCGCTGATGATCTCGCCGGTGAGCGGGTGCAGCGTGGACAGCGCCTCGATCTCGTCGCCGAACATCTCGATGCGGACGGCCAGCTCCTCGTAGACCGGGAAGATCTCGATGGTGTCGCCGCGCACCCGGAAGGTGCCGCGGGTGAAGGCCATGTCGTTGCGTGTGTACTGGATGTCCACGAAGCGGCGCAGCAGCTCGTCCCGGTCGATCTCCTCACCGACCCGGAGGGGGACCATGCGGTCCACGTACTCCTGCGGTGTACCGAGGCCGTAGATGCAGGAGACGGAGGCGACCACGACGACGTCGCGGCGGGTGAGCAGCGAGTTGGTCGCGGAGTGGCGCAGGCGCTCGACCTCCTCGTTGATCGAGGAGTCCTTCTCGATGTAGGTGTCCGACTGGGGGACGTAGGCCTCGGGCTGGTAGTAGTCGTAGTACGAGACGAAGTACTCGACCGCGTTGTTCGGCAGGAGTTCGCGGAACTCGTTGGCCAGCTGGGCGGCCAGCGTCTTGTTGGGCGCCATGACGAGGGTCGGGCGCTGGAGCTTCTCTATCATCCACGCGGTGGTGGCGGACTTGCCGGTGCCGGTGGCGCCGAGCACAAGCCGGGCGTCCCGGCTTGTGCTCGGCGGGGGCCCAGTCGGGCCCGCCCATGACCACCTGGCGGTCGAACAGGACGACGGCGCCGGCGAGCAGCAGGAAGGTGAGCGGGCCGGCCATCATCGGCGCGAGCAGGGCGGCCGGTGACTCGCCGGCGGCGGGGGTGCCGCCGGTGCCGTGCAGGTGGACGCTGACGGCGGCCATGCCGGTGTAGTGCATACCGCTGACGGCGAGACCCATGACCAGGCTCGCGCCGACGCTCCACAGCGGTCCCCTGACCTGTCCGGCCGCCCAGAGGGCGGCGATGGCGGCGACGACGGCGATGACGACGGAGGCGGCGACGGTGAGGGTGTTGTACTCCAGGGTGCCGTTGAGCCGCATTCCGGCCATGCCCAGATAGTGCATGGTGGCGATGCCCAGGCCGGTGATCGTGCCGCCGGTGAACAGCGCGGAGCCGGTCGCGCCCTTGTAGCCGACGATGAAGATCCCTATGCCCACCATGACGATGGCGACGGCCAGGCTGGCGTACGTCGTCGGCCGGTCGTAGTGGACGGGCGCCTCCTCGACGGTGAAGCCGATCATCGCCACGAAGTGCATGGTCCATATGCCGGAGCCGATCGCCGCCGAGGCCAGGACGAGCCAGCCGGGGCGCCAGGAGTTCGCGACCAGCAGGGCACGGGTGGTGCAGCGCAGGCCGAGGGCCCCGCCCAGGCAGGCCATGACACAGGCCACCACCGGGGTGACGAGCCCGTAGCTGAATCCGTCGACCGTGCCTTGCATGCGCGGTTGCCCTTCCGCCCTCTTGAGCCCCGGAGTGTCGCGTCGAGCCCCGGGATGTCGCGATGTTCCCCCGTCCCAGGACCGCCACGCGGTCAGGGCTGACGCAGAGAGTATGACTCCCCCGGATCGGCCGAACGATTTTGCGGCAAAGAAACACGCCCTCACCGCAGATGTGTGGCAACGGTGGGCACACACGGGAGGGCCGACTCCGCGCACGCCGTGTTCTCCGTACGGCCACGCCTCGTCAACCGCCTGCTGCCATCCTTGCACTGTCCGTGATTATCCTGTCGCGAGGAGTACACATGCGCGTGCGTGCAGTTGCCGCCGTGACCACCGCGCTGGTGGGGGTCGCCCTGCTGTTGCCCACGTCCGAGACACAGGCCGCCGGAACCTCTGAACGGCCCCCTGTGGTCGTCGCTCACCGGGGCGCCTCCGCCTACGCCCCGGAGAACACCCTGCCCGCCGTCGACAAGGCCGCCGCGCTCGGCTTCTCCTGGGTGGAGAACGACGTGCAGCGCACCAAGGACGGCCGGCTCGTGGTGATCCACGACGACAGCCTGCGGCGGACGACCGACGTCGAGGAGGTCTTTCCCGGCCGGGCGCCGTGGAAGGTGAAGGACTTCACCGCCGCGGAGATCGCCCGGCTGGACGCAGGCAGCTGGTTCTCCCCCGCGTACGCGGGCACGCGCGTGCCGACGCTGGAGCAGTACCTGCGCCGGGTCGAGCACCACCACGAGAAGCTGCTGCTGGAGATCAAGAACCCTGAGCTGTATCCGGGCATCGAGCAGCAGATCCTGAAGGAGCTGGCCAACGACGGCTGGCTCGGCCGGCGGCATCTGGCGGACCGGCTGATCGTGCAGAGCTTCAGCGCGGACAGCCTGCGGACCGTGCACGAACTGAAGCCCGCCGTCCGGACCGGCTTCCTCGGCCGGCCGGCCGAGGCGGAGCTGAACCGGTACGCGGCCTTCGCGGACCTGATCAACCCGTCCCACGGCACGATCTCCGCGGACTATGTGAAGGCCGTCCACGCCCATGCCGGACCGCACCACAAGCCGCTGAAGGTCTTCACCTGGACGGTGGACGACGCCGCCCACGCCCGGACCGTCGCCGGGTACGGCGTGGACGGGATCATCTCGAACAAACCGGATGTGGTGCGGGCGGCGCTCGGCAGGGCGTGAGCGCTCCGCCCAAGCCGCTGCGAGGGCGGGCCCGGGGCGGAGCCGGGGGCGTTGTCAGTGGCGGGCCGTACCGTAAAGGGCATGGACAGCCACGAGCACAGCGAACAGGTCGTGTGGGCCGTCACCGGCACCGACATCGGCCCCCTGCTGCTGGCCGCGACCCGCCAGGGCCTGGTCAACGTCGTGTTCCACGCCACCGACGCGGTACGGGACCGGGCGCTGGCCCGGCTGGCGTCCCGGCTGGGCGGGGAGCCGGTCGAGGAGCCCGGCTCCCCGCTGCTCGCGGAGCCGATACGCCAGGTCCGGGCGTACTTCGCGGGCGAGCGGCGCGACTTCGACCTGCCGCTGGACTGGTCGCTGATCTCGGGCTTCAACCGGCAGGTGCTGCACGAGCTCGCGTCGGGCGTGCCGTACGGCACGGTCGTCGGGTACGGCGATCTCGCCGAGCGGGTCGGGCAGCCCGGTGCCGCGCAGGCGGTGGGCGCGGCGATGGGCTCCAACCCGCTGCCGGTGGTGGTGCCGTGCCACCGGGTGGTCGAGAGCGACGGGGGCATCGGCGGGTTCGGGGGCGGCCTGGAGGCCAAGCGGAGGCTGCTCGCACTGGAGGGAGTACTGCCCGAGCCGCTGTTCTGAGGCCCCTGCCCGTCCAGTCGTTGCCCGTCCGGCCGTTGCCCGTCCGGTCGTTGCCCGTCCGGTCGTTGCCCGTCTAGTCGTAGTGACGGGCCTCGAAGATGTTCCCGTCGGGGTCGCGGAAGTAGAAGCTGCGCCTGGCCTTGCCGCGCGCGCCGTAGGAGTCGTAGGAGAAGTCGGTCATGGGGACGGCCTGCTCCTGGAGGCGGGTGCGCAGGGCGTCGAAGGCGTCGGCGGACAGGGACAGGCAGACGTGGTTCACCGGGTGGCCCGCGCTGTCGGCGGCGCCGGGGAGCATGTTCATGCGCCGCGCCATGTCGTGCGGGGCGAGGTCGAGGATCGTCTCGGCGTTGAGGCGCACGGAGGGGAAGGAGACCTTGCCGTCGGCGAACTCGTCGACCCGTAGCGGCTCCAGGCCGACGGTCCTCTCGTAGAAGCCGGCGGCGGCGACCGGGTCGCGCACCCACAGGACGACGTGGTCGAGGCGTGGGGTGTTGTCCGTCGTGTTGTTCGTCGTGTTGTCCGTCATGCCTTCCAGGCTGGTGTCGTGCGGCGCGGGCCGCAAGGGTTTGGCCGGGTGCGGGGCCCGCCAGGGATGAGAGGGGAACGACGGAGGAGCGACGGGCAGGAGGCAGGCACGTGCTGGTGGTGTCCGACGAGGTGCGGGAGGGGCTGGCCGCGCGCCGTCCCGTGGTGGCCCTGGAGTCCACGATCATCGCGCACGGGCTGCCACGCCCGCGCAATCTGCAGGTGGCGCTGGAGTTGGAGGAGGTGGTACGGCAGGAGGGTGCCGTACCGGCGACGATCGCCGTGCTGGACGGGCATCCGCACATCGGCCTGGACAAGGGGCGGTTGGAGCGAGTCGCGAGCGAGGCGGGAATCCGCAAGCTGGGCCACCGCGACCTGCCGCTCGCCATGGCGCTGGGGGCGAGCGGGGCGACGACGGTGTCGGCGACGGCACTGCTGGCCGCGCTGGCGGGGGTACGGGTGTTCGCCACGGGCGGGCTCGGCGGGGTGCACCGGGAGTGGACGGTGATCCAGGACGAGTCCGCCGACCTGGGGCTGCTGGCGCGCACGCGGATCACGGTGGTGTGCGCCGGGGTGAAGTCGATCCTGGACGTGCCGGCGACGTTGCAGCGGCTGGAGACGCTGGGGGTCACGGTGGCGGGGTACGGCACGGACCGGTTTCCTGGGTTCTACCTGTCCGACTCGGGTCATCCGGTGGACTGGACGCTGCGTACGCCGGAGGAGGTGGCCGCGGTGATGCGCGCGCAGAACGCGCTGCGGGCGCCGGAGTCGGCGCTGATCGTCGCCAACCCCGTGCCGGAGGCGGAACAGCTGGATCCCGAGGTGCACGCGCGCGTGCTCGCGGATGCGTTGCGGGTGTGCGCGGAGGAGGGGGTGACGGGGCAGGCCGTCACCCCGTTCCTGCTCGAGTACGTGGTCTGCCACAGCGGCGGTGCGGCGCTGCGCGCCAATGTGGCGGCGGTGCGGGGGAA
>NZ_POTZ01000340.1 GCF_003236365.1 Streptomyces sp. NTH33 | reverse complement strand
GGCACCCTGAACACTGCCGCCGGCCACGGCAAGCGACACGCGGTCCATGGTCTCGATCAGGTGATCCATCGTCGTACTCATCAGGTGACTCCTTCGGGGAGATGCACACCTGATTCATGACACTCCCGGTCCTGGCTAGCATTCCCGTCTCCTTGCCGGAGCGATGCGGCTGTGGACGCGGAACCGGACGGCCGTATCGTCGGGCGCGGGGCGCAGGTCGATGGCGACAGGGCCGACGAAGGTGTATCCCTGTTCGGCGGCGTGGCGGCGCACCTGGCCGGCGAGGGCGGGTGCCACCGGCACAGGGCTGGCCGCGATCAGCCGGTGGATCTCCGGGAGCAGTTCGATGACGAAGGCATTGGGTGCCACGACGCGTTGCCGGCCGATGATCAGGGCATTCTCGTCGCACTGCCGTAAAAGCGTGGTCAACGCTTCGCCCTGCTCATGCCTGGCCGGCAGCATGCGACGCCACATACTCGTCGTCCGCTGCTCCATGAGGCGTTCGCTTGTCCCGAGGAATCCCATCGAAGGCGCCTGCCCCACCGCGCCCTGAGCAGGCTCACCCGCATGGGTGCACGTCGGTATGAGGGGTCCCGACTCTGCCGGGTGCGCACGGGAGTGGGGAACCAACGCTTGGGCCGAGACTGGCTCTGCGAGAACTACGCCAACCCTCCATGCGAAGCGTTACGACCGCGTCCGTGCGACGCTGGCGTGCGGCGCGTGCCGGACGGGAGGGGAGGGCTGAGGCCGCGGACCGGAACGCGCTCGAGTGCGATTGCCCGTCGGCCGACGGGGCCGACGGACCTGTGCCGCGGAATCGGGCACTGAGGAGATTCGGAGACAGCTCGGCAACCGGGTCGGTCACAGGTCACATCAGTCGCCCTGCCGGGTGCCCGCCGGGATCGTCGGCCAGCACGATGGCGGTTTTGACGCGTTTACCCACCGGCTCGCGACGGATCTCGAAGGTGCGGCACACGGCCATCACGATCTCCAGGCCGTGCTTGCCGACCCGGTTCGGGTCGGTCGCCTGGGGCATCGGCAGGCCCGGGTCGCTGTCCCAGACGCTGATCTCCACGGCACCGTCGTTGATCTCCAGGTCCAGCAGGCACGGGCCGGGCGCGTACTTGTGCGCGTTGGTCACCAGTTCGCTGACCACCAGCTCCGCCAGGCCCATCGCGCGCTCCGACACCGGGATCCCGTGCACGGCCTGTGCCCGGGCCATGAAACGGCGGGTCACATCCCGGGCCTCCCCGATGCGCTCTCCGCCCTCCAGGGCGACCGCGGACAGCAACGGGCGGCTGGCCAGCGACTGATCCGCGTCTTCGTGCACCGCTGGCCCCATACCGCCACCCTTGTCCTGAGCAATCCGGCTTAAGGACGCCCAACTACCCTCAAACCCCGACTACATGCAACCCTCGTGTCACGGTTGCATAAATCACTCAAGTACGGTGCGTCGTCAGGTGGGGAACGTCGGTGGGGGAGAGGTCGGGGCGGCGCCATGCCAGCGCCGCCGGCCGGAGGTGGACATCCATACCGACTTCCACCACCAGCACCGGGTTCCACCAGCGTGTCGTCCCCCTGATCCAGGCTGCCCCCGTAGGCGCTCGACGTCGTGGGTGTA
This sequence comes from Streptomyces sp. NTH33, assembly GCF_003236365.1. Classification (GTDB taxonomy): domain Bacteria; phylum Actinomycetota; class Actinomycetes; order Streptomycetales; family Streptomycetaceae; genus Streptomyces. The sequence goes on along the minus strand of NZ_POTZ01000340.1, from coordinate 6,007 downwards.
CTGGCGCAGTTGTACCGTTCCACCCGCAAGAAGTGACCCGGGAGACCACCGGCCTGTGGCGCGCAGGAACCGGCTGGACTGTCGCAGTCCGGGCCGCCTCAGACCCGACCATGAGGCCGACCACGGCACCGCGCGACCCCGACCACAGCTACGCGCGCGGCATGCCCGAAGCGGCACATGTTTCGACCGAGCAATCTGATGTGTGCCGGTATGAACGTGATCGACATCCCCGACGATCTGGTGCGGACGCAAGCCGCCTGGAGCGCCACCTACGACGCGCTCGCCGCACCTTGCCCCGTGGCACCACCGTCCCGCCCTGCGCCGTCGCCTCTGCGGCGATATGAAGGGGACAAGCCTCGGGTGACGGGCCGGACTGTACGGCCAACGCCAGGGGCTAAGCGCTGTCCATGGTGAGTTCCATGGGGCAGAAAGGGGGCTAGTGGGACGTCCTTGCCGGGACCGTGCTGCTGGGTGTCCGTCAGGTGGCAGGTGATCCCATGCTGTCCGCGACCCAGGACTGTCCTCCGTCTGGGCGAGGGTCCTCGTCTTCTGGGCGACATCCCTTTAGCGTGGGCGGCAGCCGCCGAAGGGAGGCGCCATGTCGGACGATCCGACGGGCCCGTTGGGTACGGCAATGCGGGAGGTCACGTTCCCGGACCAGTCTCGCGGGATCATCTTGGTGCGGGCAGGAACACCGCAGGACGAGGCCGAGGCAATGGCCGCCCGTGTGTGGGCCGAGATGCCGGAAGGCTGACCTGCATGAACGCAGGTAACCCGTACCGTCCTCCAGCACTTTCCTGAGCCGTCGGCCATGGACCGGAACCAGCCGTACGAACCCCGCACCGGTGCATGGCGCCACCTATACGCGTCAATCGCCTGGGACGGAGGCGCGGTAGCGGTCTCTGCGACGAGGTCGAGGCCACTCAGGGTGATAGAGGCCGCGCCGTGTTCCGCAGCCTGGTGCGCCTGCTGGCTGTCCACGAGAACACCGAGGGGGAAGCCGTCCACATCTTGCCCGGCGCGCGTTGCCGGGTGGAGTGCAGGTGGTGAAGGACTGGCTCGCCGAAGGCGGCCGGGGAGACCTCGTCGGCCAGCCGACTTACACGGCTTTCACTGACCCAGCGGCGGCAGGTCGCCGGCACCGGCGCTTCCTTGAGGCAGCACTGACCCCGCCTGGCGATGGCGGTCTGGCGGTGGGGGCTCGACCTTCGGCAAGGCTGTTTCGGGCAGGCTTCTAGCATGATCAGATGGTTTTCGATGATGCCCATAGGACCGAGACAGCACGGGGAGTTGTGGCGGGGGAGGCTGTAGCCGGTCTCCCCGGCGGATCACACCGTGGCGATGCCGAGGAGAACTCTCGTCCTGTTGCCGACCTGGCCGGGTGGGCGGCGGACCTGGTCGAGCCGGTCAAGCCGAAGCTGCGTGGCTGGCTCCACGCCGCGATGGTCCCTGCCTCGTTGAGTGCCGGCATCGTCCTGATCTGCCTGGCCCGGACGCCGGCGACCTGGGCCTGTGCCGTGTACGCCGTGACTGCCTGGCTGCTGTTCGGGACGAGCGCCGTCTACCATCTGGGCACCTGGGGGCCGCTGGGCGAGGCCGTTCTGCGTCGTCTCGACCACGCCAACATCTTTCTGATCATCGCGGGAACCTGCACGCCTTTGGCCGTGCTCCTTTCTCCTTTCTCCTGACCGGCAGGCTCTGCTGCTGTGGATCGTGTGGACGGGTGCACTGGCCGGCATCGCCTTCCGTGTCCTGTGGGTCAAAGCTCCCCGCTGGCTGTACACCCCCTGTTACCTGGCCCTGGGGTGGGCACCGGTGCGTTACCTGCCCGACTTCCTGCACACCGGCGGGGCGGCCGTAGTCACCCTGATAGTGACCGGCGGTCTCCTCTACAGCGCGGGCGCGGTGGTGTACGCGGTCCAGCGCCCCAACCCCTCGCCCCGCTGGTTCGGTTTCCACGAGGTGTTCCACGCCCTGACCGTGGCAGCCTTCACCGCGCACTACATAGCCATCTCCCTCGCCGTCTACTGACCCCAGTAGCAGGAACTGCCCCTGCGTCACGGGGCCGTCGCCCCACTCGCGCACCGATCGGGGAATGCGGCACGCAGTGAGGGCCCGACCGGCGCGCGCCGGTCGAGCCCTCACCGCTGTTCTGGTGTCAGCGCGCGCCTGTCGCGTCGGTCAGACGGACAGGTGGGGGGGGCGCCGAGCATCGCGGAAGCCCGCTGCAACGGGCTTTCGATGCGCGCGGGGGCGGCCTCGGGCAGGGTGCGGCAGGTGAAGCCGAGCCGGGCCATGGCCCTCAGGACTTCGCCGGCGCTGAAGTCGCGGCGGTCCTGGCGGGTGGTGACCTGGCCGACCTGCTTGGCGGGGTAGTGGCGTCGTCCGATGATCACGGAGTCGCCGGTGACCGGTTCGGGCTTGATGCCCTTCATCGATTCCAGCACGCCGCTCTTGGTCAGCTCGAACGGGAAGCGGGCGATGACACAGCGCATGATGCCTCACAGGGGAAGGGGAGACGGGGCCGAGTGTGGTGAGGGCGGTTCAGCGGGAGAGGGCGCGCACGCCCGGGGCGCTGCCGTGTTCTTCGGCCATGGGCAGGGTCCCGAGCGGCCGGTGGCGCATCGCGTGCTGGGCTTCGGTCCTCGTGGTCGGCGGGGAGGCGAAGGGCCCGAAGTCGCCGGCGATGTCACCGAGGCGGAGCCGGTCGGTGTATCCGGAGCTGTCCCGGACGGCGGTGAGTCGGGCCCGGGTGACCAGGCCGACGCACCGGGCGTCTTCGTCGCAGACGACCAGATGCTCCGCACGTGCGGCGGCCATCACGGACAGCGCCACCTCGACGGTCATGTCGTACCAGACCTGCGGGCCGGCCGCGTCCATGACGTCGATCACCGTGCCGTGCAATGGGCGAGCGCTTACGGAGCGATCCTGCAACTGTCCCAGCGTCAAAGGGTGCCTCCTGCGCAGACGGGCGGGGTTCCTGATCAGGACGGTTCTAGGCGGCCGCACCGGCCGTGGACTGGAGTGCGGGGGCACGCCGGGTCGCCGAGGCGGGGCGGCGTCGGCCGCGAGAGGTGGCACCGCGCTTCTTGGGGCGTTCGGCCACCGGGGCGGTGATGACGACCGGGATGCCGGTCGGGGCCTGGGCTCCGGTGATCCGGCTGAGGGCCTCGTCGCCCGAGCTGACTTGGGTGGTCTGCGGCCGGATCCCGGCGTCCGACATGAGGCGGACCATGCCGCGGCGCTGGCTCGGTGTGACGAGCGTGACGACGCTGCCGGACTCGCCGGCGCGGGCCGTGCGGCCGCCGCGGTGGAGGTAGTCCTTGTGGTCGGTCGGCGGGTCGACGTTGACGACGAGGTCGAGGTTGTCGATGTGGATGCCGCGCGCCGCGACGTTGGTCGCCACCAGCACGGTGACGTGTCCGGTCTTGAACTGCGCCAGGGTGCGGGTGCGCTGCGGCTGGGACTTGCCGCCGTGCAGGGCGGCGGCCCGTACTCCGCTGTTGAGCAGGTCGTGCGTCAGCCTGTCGACGGCGTGCTTGGTGTCCAGGAACATGATCACGCGGCCGTCGCGGGCGGCGATCTCGGTGGTGGCCGCGTGCTTGTCGGCGCCGTGGACGTGCAGTACGTGGTGCTCCATCGTCGTGACGGCGCCCGCCGAGGGGTCGACGGAGTGCACGACGGGATCGGTCAGGTAGCGGCGTACGAGCAGGTCGACGTTGCGGTCGAGGGTGGCGGAGAACAGCATGCGCTGGCCTTCCGGGCGGACCTGGCCGAGCAGGGCGGTGACCTGCGGCATGAAGCCCATGTCGGCCATCTGGTCGGCCTCGTCCAGCACGGTGACGGCGACCTGGTCCAGTCGGCAGTCGCCGCGGTCGATGAGGTCCTTGAGGCGTCCCGGTGTGGCGACCACGACCTCGGCGCCACCGCGCAGCGCGCTCACCTGCCTGCCGATCGGCATCCCGCCCACCACCGTGGCCAGCCGCAGCTTCACGGAGCGGGCGTACGGGGCGAGCGCGTCGGTCACCTGCTGCGCCAGCTCCCGCGTCGGTACGAGGATCAGCCCCAGCGGCTGCCGGGGCTCGGCCCGCCGTCCGGCCGTGCGGGCCAGCAGGGCCAGCCCGAAGGCGAGGGTTTTCCCCGAGCCGGTACGGCCCCGGCCGAGGACGTCGCGGCCGGCGAGGGAGTTCGGCAGGGTCGCGGCCTGGATCGGGAACGGCACGGTCACACCCTGTTTGCCGAGCGCGGCCAGCAGTTCCCCGGGCATGTCGAGATCGGCGAAGCCCTCCACAGCGGGAAGCGCGGGAGTGATCGTCCTGGGCAGCGCGAACTCCCCCTGGACGGCGGCGGGCCGGCGGCCATAACCGCCGGAGCGGCTCGGTCCGGCCGACCGGCGCGGCGCCGGCGAACCGAAGCGGCTGCCGCTCCTTCCGGAGTCGGCACTGCCATTACGGGCGCGGGCGAAGCGGTCGTTCGTGCGTGTGCGGTTCATGCGGAACCTTCCTCGATGCGGCACATATCAAGGAATTCCCGAAGCAATGAGCAGCACGGAGAATCGCAAGAATGAACCGGCGGGCCTTAAAAGCGAAACTGGCCAACAGAAAATCTGTGCGGGCGCAGGCGCTGGAATGATTGGGTGCGGTGTGGGCTCGATATTCGAAGCGTCCACTGCGCTGTAGCTACGAAGGGATGCGTCTGCACCCCCGAAGGGACGAATCTCGTGCGGTGAGCCGAAAATGTCCGAGTTGTCGTCCACAGGCGCAGGCGAAATCACTGCGGGAAACGCATGCAGCTGGGGCCCGCACCCCGAAGGATGCGGGCCCCAGCTACAAGTATGTGACAGTCAGCGTCAGGCGGGAACGATGTTCTCGGCCGTCGGGCCCTTCTGGCCCTGCGCGATGTCGAAGCTCACCTTCTGGCCCTCCAGCAGCTCGCGGAAGCCCTGGGCGGCGATGTTCGAGTAGTGGGCGAACACGTCAGCGCCGCCACCGTCCTGCTCGATGAAGCCGAAGCCCTTTTCCGCGTTGAACCACTTCACGGTACCAGCAGCCATGTCATATCTCCTTTGGGGCAGTGCATACGGGATCCGCACCGTGCGAACCTCGTGTCGCCGCGATGATCACCCCGTCCGGAAAAAGACCGGAGATACAAAAGCGCTTCCAGCGGCACAGGGCCGACCGGAGCACTTGAAGTTTCGGGAACCACAACTGCAACTGACATCGACAGTAGCACGCCGCAGCAGCCACTGTGCGGTGAAGAACGCCACCCTGCTTATTACGGCAGAGAATCTATCCGCATGCTCGGGTGAAATCTCAGCCCGCGGGCACAGATATTGCCCCACCCGCGCGACGCGATATTTTGCGTGCCGCGCTTGCGTGATCCGGCCCCCCACCACGCTCTCCGCTACTTCACGGGTCACACCGCCGCGGGGGCAGACAGGCCCGGCCATGACGCCGACCACGCCCGGCGCGACCCCCGACCACGGCTCCGGTCGGGGTGTGTCCGATGTGACACCGAATTCGAATAGAAGATCCAATTCTGGTATGGATGTGACCGACTTCCCCGACGACCTGGTGCAGACGCAAGCCGCCTGGAACGCCACCTACGACGCGCTCGCCGCACCCCGCCCCAGCGATACCACCGCCCTGCGCCGCCGCCTGCTGCGCCTGTCCGCACGCCTGTGGTGGCACCCCTACTGGGACACCGCCCGCTCGGCACCGGCGGCGCGCACCGAGCTGCGGCAGCTGACCCGCGCCAGGCGGGCCGTCCAGGCGGCGTGACCGCGCGCCTCGGTCGACCAGGAGCACGGGGTTGCGCCAAGGGTTGCGCCTATCTGTTGCGCTGGACGTTGCGCCAAGGGTTGCGCTAGGTGTTGCGCGGCCCGCAGGACCGTCCCCGCGTCCGCGCAGGTCACCACGCCGTTTTGACGTGGTCGGCCCTGCTGACATCCCCGTTGCGGCTGCTCTGCCCATGTCCCTTGGCTGGAGTGAAGGAGGAAGGGACGGGC
>NZ_POTZ01000033.1 GCF_003236365.1 Streptomyces sp. NTH33 | reverse complement strand
CCGTGGTGGTGCTCGGTGCGCTCGGCGGGGGCAGCGGCTTCCTCCGCCTGCTGCCGACGATGAGCCCGCCGAGCGCACCGAGCACCACCACGGCGATGACTACAGCAAGGATGATGGTTTCCATAACCCTGCCAGTATCAGCCATGGTTCCCGGCCTGAGGGGGCTTGCGTCTTCAGCCAGGAGACAAACGCCACTGATTGCCGCAAGTCCGATCAAAGTACGATGGGGTGGGTCGCGTCCCCACGCGCAGAGCCGCTTCCCCCTACCGAGGTACGGACTCCTTCTTCATGAGCAAGACCGCATGAGCAAGACCGCCGAGACGGAAGGCGCACTGGAAACCCGCGGCATCGAGCAGGTGCCCGACCATGAGCGCACCGGAAGAACCCGCGAGCTGTTCCCCACCTGGGTCGGCGCCAACATCAGCGTGCTGCTGCTCACCATGGGCGCGAGCCTCGTCGTGGCGTACCGCCTCAACCTCTGGCAGGCGCTCGTCGTCGCCGTCGCCGCCCCTGTCGTGTCGTACGGCCTGGTCGGGCTGATCGGCATCGCGGGCAAGCGCGGCGGGGCGCCCGGCATGGCGCTGTCCCGCGCGGTCTTCGGGCAGCGCGGCAACCTGCTGCCCGGCTCGCTGATCTGGGTGGCCCGCTGGGGCTGGGAGACGATCAACGCGGTGGTCGGCGCTTACGCGATGCTCACCGTCCTGCACATCCTGTTCGGTCTGAAGGCGAACGGCGCGCTGGACATGGTGATGCTGCTGGCGTTCGTCGTCGCGACCTTCGTGATCTCCGGGCTCGGCATCAACGCCGTGCAGAGGTGCAACAAGTACGCGACCTGTCTCTTCGGCCTGTTCTCGGTCCTGGTCCTCGCCCATCTGATCGTGGACACCGACTGGCCGAGGGTGTTCGCCCGCTCCGCCGGTCCGACGGCCGCGGTGATCACCGGTATCGGCATGATCGCGGCGGGCGGCGTCAGCTGGATCCCGTCGGCGCCGGACTTCACGCGCTATCTGCCGCGTACGGCCTCCGCCAGGGCGATCGTGGGCACCTCGATCGGCGGGGCCGGCATCGTCGTCCTGCCGATGGTGCTCATGGGCGCGGTGATGGCGGTCTCCGTTCCGGACCTCGCGTCGGCCGCCGACCCGGTCTCCTTCCTCGGGGAGGTCCTGCCGACCTGGATCGCGGTGCCGTATCTGCTGATCGCGCTGATCGGCATGCTGCTGATCAACGCGATGTCGATGTACTCGGCCGGCTTCACCGCGCAGACCCTGGGGTTCAAGGTGCCGCGCCACTGGGCGGTCTCGGTCAACGCCGTGATCTCGCTGGCGTTCGGCGGTGTGCTGATGCTGGCGGCGACCGGCTTCATCGGCTCGTTCATCGCCTTCCTGTCGCTGCTCGCGGTCGCCTTCTCCGCCTGGGTCGGCGTCTTCGGCGCGGACATGCTGCGGCGTACGGAGTACGACGGCCGGGCCATGGCCGACACCACCCGCACCAGCGCCTACTGGTACCGGGGCGGCTTCTCCCCCGCCGCGGTCACCGCCTGGGCGACCGGCCTCGCCGCGGGCCTGATGTTCACCACGTCCACCTGGTTCACCGGCCCGCTGGCCCGGAACAACGTCATCGGCGAGTACGGCCTCGGCTGGATCGCGACGATCCTGGTTTCCGGGCTGCTGTACCTGGCGCTGCCCAAACCGCCGGTGCCGCCCCGGGCGGCGGCCGCCGCGACCCCCGCCGAGCAGCCCGAGCCCCTGGGCGTCTGAGGCGCCCCAGCCACTCCCCCCTCCACCGCGGGGGACTTCCGCCCGCGAGAACGCCCGGTCCGTCCGGCGGCGGACGGGACGAGGAGAGGGGCGGCGGGGACCTGGGCCCTTCTCCTCGGGTCCGTGCCGGGTGTCACCCCATCTCCTCCAGCGTCTTGCCCTTCGTCTCCTTGACGAACTTCAGGACGAACGGGATGGAGAGCGCCGCGAAGAACGTGTAGATCATGTAGGTGGCGGAGAGGTTCCAGTCGGCCAGCGACGGGAAGCTCGCGGTGATGGCCCAGTTGGCGATCCACTGGGCGGAGGCGGCCACGCCCAGGGCGGCGGCGCGGATCCTGTTCGGGAACATCTCGCCGAGCAGCACCCAGACGACCACACCCCAGGACAGGGCGAAGAACAGGACGAAGAAGTGGGCGGCGACCAGGGCGACCATGCCCTGGGTGGCCGGCAGCTTGCCGCCGACCAGCGGGTGCGAGAACGCCCACGCCTCCAGGGCCAGGCCGACGACCATGCCGGAGGAGCCGATGAGCGCGAGCGGCTTGCGGCCGATGCGGTCCACGAAGATCATCGCGATCACGGTGCCGATGATGTTGATGATCGACGTCGTGAACGAGTAGAGGAACGAGTCCGTCGGGTTGATGCCGACCGACTGCCACAGCGTCGTGGAGTAGTAGAACGCGACGTTGATGCCGACGAACTGCTGGAAGACGGACAGGCCGATGCCGATCCAGACGATCCTCTTGAAGAGGAAGCTGCTGCCGAGCAGGTCCTTGAAGGTGGCCTTGTGCTCGCGCTTCATGGCGGTCTCGATCTCGGCCACGCGGGCGTCGAGGTCGACGTCCTTGCCCTCGACCTCGGCGAGGATCGCGCGGGCGCGGTCGCGGCGGCCGACGGAGATCAGGAAGCGCGGGGATTCGGGGATGACGAAGGAGAGCATCCCGTACAGCGCGGCCGGGACGACCATCACGCCCAGCATGACCTGCCAGGCCTCAAGGCCGATCAGGCTGCCGCGCTGGTTGCCGCCGGCGGCGTGGAGCAGACCCCAGTTGACCAGCTGGGACACGGCGATGCCGACGACGATCGCGGCCTGCTGGAAGGAGCCGAGGCGGCCGCGGTAGGCGGGCGGGGCGACCTCGGCGATGTAGGCGGGGCCGATGACCGAGGCCATGCCGATGGCGAAGCCGCCGACGATGCGCCAGAAGGCGAGGTCCCACAGGGCGAAGGGCAGGGCCGAGCCGAGGGCGCTGGCGGTGAACAGGGTCGCGGCTATCTGCATGCACCGGATGCGGCCGATGCGGTCGGCTATGCGGCCCGCGGTCGCGGCGCCGACGGCGCAGCCGATCAGGGCGATGGCGATGACCTGGGCCAGCTCCGCGGGTCCGATGCCGTAGCGGCTCCGGATGGCCTCGACGGCGCCGTTGATCACGGAGCTGTCGTAACCGAAGAGGAAACCGCCCATGGCGGCCGACGCCGCGATGAAGATGACGTGCCCGAGATGCTCGGGACGAGCTGTACCGACTCCTGGCCTGGGGGCCTGCTCTGTGCTGGTCACGTGTAACTCCTCGGGCGCACCGGCAACGCTGCCGGGGTGGGGGTCAGCCCTTCCAGGTGAGATCTGAGGGTAAAAGCAACGCTGCAGAGACCATGCCTTCAAGTGTCGAAGTCAATTCCCCTGCCGCAACGGGTGCTGCAGCGAGCTTCCGCTGCCCGCCGGGCGGGCTTGTGTTCAAATGTTGCAGTCACGTATCGGACATGATCCGACTACCCCGAAGTCGCGGAAGCACGCGGGGGCCATGGCACAGGTGTTCCGGCCCGGGGTGGCGGGGCCTCGGCGGCCCCCGTCCGTGCTCCGGCTAGCGCAGCCGCTGGCTGATGACCTTCGACACGCCATCGCCCTGCATGGAGACGCCGTAGAGCGCGTCCGCCACTTCCATGGTGCGCTTCTGGTGCGTGATCACGATGAGCTGCGAGGCCTCCTGCAGCTCCTGCATGATCCGGATCAGCCGCTGCAGGTTGGTGTCGTCCAGGGCTGCCTCGACCTCGTCCATGACGTAGAACGGGCTCGGACGTGCCTTGAAGATCGACACGAGCAGCGCGACGGCCGTCAGCGACCGCTCGCCGCCGGAGAGCAGGGACAGCCGCTTGACCTTCTTGCCCGGCGGGCGGGCCTCGACGTCGACGCCCGTGGTGAGCATGTGGTCGGGGTCGGTCAGGACGAGACGTCCCTCGCCGCCCGGGAAGAGCCTGCCGAAGACGCCCTCGAACTCGCGCGCGGTGTCCCGGTAGGCCTCGGTGAAGACCTGCTCGACGCGCTCGTCGACCTCCTTGACCACCTGGAGGAGGTCGGCCCGGGTCTTCTTGAGGTCCTCGAGCTGTTCGCCGAGGAACTTGTGGCGTTCCTCCAGCGCCGCGAACTCCTCCAGGGCCAGCGGGTTGACCTTGCCGAGCTGCTGATGGGCGCGCTCGGCGGCCTTCAGTCGCTTCTCCTGCTCGGCGCGGACGAAGGGCCCGGGCCGGTTGCGCGGGTGGTCGGGGTCGTCCGGCAGCTGCTCGCCCTCGGCAGGGGGCGAGGGCGGCACGGGCTGGTGCGGCCCGTACTCCGCCACCAGCCCCGCCGGTTCGACGCCGAGCTCCTCCAGTGCCCTGGTCTCCAGCTGCTCGATGCGCAGCCGCTTCTCGGCGCCGAGGACCTCGCCGCGGTGGACGGAGTCCGTCAGCTTGTCGAGTTCGGCCTTGAGTTCGCGTCCCTCGGTGCGGGCGGCGGTCAGCTCCTGCTCACGCCGGGCCTTGGCCGCGTCCACGGCGGCGCGCTCCTGCTCGGCGCGGGCCACGGAGACCTCGACGTGCGCGAGCAGCTGCCGGGCGCCGGAGGCGACCGCCCCGGCGACGGCCGCCTCGTGACGCAGCCGGGCGCGCCGCTGCTCGGCACGCGCGCGTGCCTCGCGTTCGGCGCGGGCGGCCCGGTCCAGGGAGTCGGCCCGGCCGGCCAGCCCCTTGACCCGTTCCTCGTGCGTGCGGACCTGGAGACGGGCCTCCATCTCGGTCTGGCGGGCGTTGGCGCCGTCGGCGGCGAGCCGGTCCCGTACGGAGGTGTCGGGCTCCTCCTCGATCGGCATCTCCTCGGCGATGGCGAGCCGTTCGGCGAGCTCCTCGACCTCCTGGAGCGCCTTGTCGAGGGCCTCCTGGGCGCGGGCGGCGGCGGTCGCGGACCGCTCGGCCTCCCCGGCGGCGCCGCGCGCCTGTCCGGCGAGCCGGCCGAGCTGCTGCGCGACGGCGGACTTCTCCCGGTCGGCGGCCCGCCGCCGCTCCCCCAGCTCCTCGACCAGGGCGGCGCACTCCTCGCGCCGCTGACCGGCCCGCCGCTGTGCCCCGGTCAGTTCCTCGCACCGCACGGCGAGCCCCTGGAGCTCGGCGGCGGCCTCGTCCACGGCGGCCTGCACCTCCAGCAGACTGGGCGCCCCGGCGGACCCGCCCTGCGCGAAGTGCGCCCCGAGCAGATCCCCTTCCGCGGTCACGGCCGTGAGACCGGGCCGCGCCTGGACCAGGTCCTCGGCGTCCTCCAGCGTGCCGACGACGACGATCCCCCGCAGCAGACGGCGTACGGCGGGCATCAGCTCGGCGGGGCCGCTGACGAGATCGGCGGCGAAGGGATGCCCCACTGCGGTACGGTCCTCGGCCCGCTCGGCTGCGGTACGGTCCTCGGCCCGCTCGGCTGCGGTACGGTCCTCGGCCCGCTCGCCGCCCGGCGCGCCGGAGGCCGCGAGGAGCAGGGCCGCGCGGCCCGCGTCCTGTTTGCGCAGGAGCCGGAGGGCTTCCGCGGCCGCGGCGGGAGAGGTGACCGCCAGGGCGTCGGCGGCGGTACCGAAGGCGGTGGCCAGGGGGGTTTCGTAGCCGGGGGTGACCGTCAGGAGTTCGGCGGCGGGGCCCAGGAGGCCGGTGAGGCGGTCCTTCGCGTCGAGCAGGGCGCCGGTGCCGTCCTTGCGGCGCAGGCCGGTGGCCAGGGCGTCGTGGCGGGCCTGGGTCGCCGCCCGTTCGCGTTCGGCCGCCGTGACCGCCTCGCGGGCGGCGGTGAGGGCGGCCTCCGCCTCGGCCAGGGCCGCCTTGGCCGCCTCGTGCCGGCCGGCGAGCTCCTCGTCGCCGGCGTCGAGGCCGTCGACCTCGGCCTTGAGGGCCTCGTACTCCTCCTGGGCGACCACGGCCCGTTCCTGGGCCTCGTCCCTGGCCGCGGCCAGCCGGTCGATCTCGGCCTGGGCGGAGGCGGCGCGCGAGCGGGCCGCGTTCACCTGACCCCTGAGCCGGGCCAGGCCCTCGCGGCGGTCGGCGATGGCGCGGGCCGCGTCCTTCAGGCGGCGCTCCTCGTCGGCGAGTTCGCGTTCCAGCTCGGCGCGGTGGGCGACGGTGTCGTCGAGTGCCCGCTGGGCCGCCTCGAGGGCCGCCTCCAGCTCGGCCTCCTGTTCGCGGACCCGGGCGGCCTCCCGCTCCAGGTCCTCCGGGTCGCGCCCGCGCCGCTCCTCGGGCGGCGCGGAGGTGGCGCTCTTCACGCGCGCGTCGGCGAGCGAGATCGTGCCGCGCACGCGTTCGGCGAGCTGGGACAGCTCGTACCAGGTCTGCTGGGCACGCTGCAGGCGCGGGGCGAGCCGGCGCACCTCGTCCTCCAGCAGGGCCTCGCGCCGCAGGGCCTTCCTCAGCTCCTGCTCGGCGGCCTCCTTGCGTTCCTTCAGGGCCGCCTCGTCGGCGATCTCGGCCTTCAGTGCCTGGCGGAGGCGTACGAGGTCGTCGGCCAGCAGGCGCAGGCGGGCGTCGCGGAGGTCGGCCTGGATGACCGCCGCCCGGCGGGCGACCGCCGCCTGGCGGCCCAGCGGCTTGAGCTGGCGGCGCAGTTCGTCGGTGAGGTCCTGCACGCGCGCGAGGTTGGCCTGCATCGCGTCCAGTTTCCTGAGCGCCTTCTCCTTGCGCTTGCGGTGCTTGAGGACGCCCGCGGCCTCCTCGATGAAGGCGCGGCGGCCCATGGGGTCGGCGTGCAGGACGGAGTCGAGCTGGCCCTGGCCGACGATGACGTGCATCTCCCGGCCGATGCCGGAGTCGGACAGCAGCTCCTGGATGTCGAGCAGACGGCACGTGTCACCGTTGATCTGGTACTCGCTGCCGCCGTTGCGGAACATGATCCGCGTGATGGTGACCTCGGCGTACTCGATGGGCAGCGCCCCGTCGGAGTTGTCGATGGTCAGCGACACCTCGGCGCGGCCGAGCGGCGGACGCCCGGTGGTGCCGGCGAAGATGACGTCCTCCATCTTGCCGCCGCGCAACGACTTGGCGCCCTGTTCGCCCATGACCCAGCTGAGCGCGTCCACGACATTGGACTTGCCCGAGCCGTTCGGGCCGACGACGCACGTGATCCCCGGTTCGAACCGGAGCGTGGTCGCCGAGGCGAACGACTTGAACCCGCGGAGGGTCAGGGCATTGAGGTGCACGGCCTCGGACTTTACCCGCCGCCGTTATCCCACTCCACGAACCCTCGCAACCGCGCGGTTTCACGCATGACCATGCAGGGCACACCAGACGTTAAGACGGTGAAAGGATGCTCGGGGCAGGAAGGCGGGGGGAAAGAGCGGGGGAAGAAAGAAGGGACGCCGAGGCGTCCCTTGCAACTCTGACGGCTGAGCGGTTGATACGGGCAGCCCAACCACCGTGTCGTTGTGCGATGCAGTGATCAGGTGAGCGCAGGCTCCGCCTGGTGTGCGTCGACGCGCTCCATGATCCTGTCGTGAGAAGCGGCAGCCGCCAGCGCGTCGTTCTCCGCCTGGATCCGTACCAGCTCGGATTCCAGATCCTGGACGCGCTGCTGGAGCCGTCGCATCTCGGCGAGGAGTCGAGGGTCGGAGCCGCCGACGTAACCGAGAAGCGCCTTTGCCATGATGGATGGTCCTCCACACTGAGTGACCGACCGAAGCGGTGTGGGTCGTGAGGGATTCGCACCCGTGGTGCTTGGCACTGTTCAGTTGTGCTGCCGTTCATCCATGCCAAACAGCCGAGGTGCGCGGGCTTTCAGCGTCTCACCAAAAAGTTTGACGGTCAACACGATCACGCCCCGTATCGATGGGTGTCCCGGGGGCACGCGACCGCAAAACGGTGGCGCTGCGACTCCTGCGGGCCCTTCGGGGCGTGGCGATCATCCTGCCCTGCGGAGCCCGCCACGGCAAGCCTTTCTCGGCAATCACCTGCTCGTTTTCCTTTCCGGGCAGGTTCCGGTGGCGGCTTTCGCCGTTTCCGTCGGGGCCGCGGAGCGTCACACGGTCAGCGGATCGCGAAGCCGTCGTAGCCTCCGCGAGGTGTGTCCCAGATCTCGGTGACGCCGTCCACACTCCCGGGCGTGTCGGCGCCCTGCAGCCAGTCGAGGAGCTTCTGGCAGGCCTCTCGGGTGCCTTCGGCGACCACCTGCACCCGCCCGTCGCCCAGATTGAGAGCAAAACCACTCAGCCCGCCGATCTCCAGGGCCCTGGCCCGCGTGAACCAGCGGAAACCCACTCCCTGGACTCGTCCGCGCACCCAGGCGACCAGTCGCACATCCTCGCTCATGACTGCAACCTAACCGGCCAATGTCTCTCGGGGCACTTCCTCCCCTCGCACCATGCGGTACCGTCCGGACCCAATGAATCTCATCTGAAACTCACTCGATCGAGTGAGTTGGGTTGACCGCGACGGCTCAGGGCGCGTGTCGACCGCCAGGGACGAGGAAGGCCAGGACATGGGACGCCACCGACGCTCGGACGCCGGCCGCGCCGCCACGGGCCGCGCCACGGGGGTCACGGAGACGTACGGCTCCTACACGGGGGGCCACGATCCGCGGGACGCCCGCCCGCAGGACCACGACGACCGCATGGGCATCGCGCCCTACCTGAACCCGGACTTGTACGCCGACGCCTACACCAAGGCCCAGGAATACCTCTTCGCGCCGGACGACGACCACGCCCCCGCCCACGCCCACGCCAGCGACACGGTGGCCTTCCCGGCCGAGGGCTTCAACCCGTCGGACGGGCCGCGCGGACGCGGCCACCGCCGGAAGAAGGCCGCGACACCGGTCCGCACGGGGCTGCTCGGGGTCTCGGCCGCGGTCGCCCTCGGCACGGTGGCGGTGGCCACCGGAGCCGTGCCGGGTCTGGAGAACTACAAGCTGGGCGGCGGGAACAGCGGCAGCGCCGACAGGGTGCAGGCCGCGGACTCGCCGACGAGCAGCGAGAGCCCGCAGGGCGGTACGTCCGGCAGCGCCGATCCGGGCAGCCGGGCCGGCGGCTCCTCCACGAGCCGCGACGCGGACCGGCCCGGCTCTCCCGCACCGTCCGTCTCGGAGCCGGCCTCCGCCTCGGAGTCGGCCTCGGCCTCCGCGCCGGACACCGCCTCGCCGTCGGCCGCGCCCACCGAGGCACCGGCCAAGGAGCCGACCGCGGCACCGGACACGACGGCGAAGCCGGAGACCCCACCGGCCGGCACGGCCACCAAGGCACCGGGCAGGGCGAAGGCTCCGGCGGGGCTTTCCAAGGAGGCCGCCGTGGAGGCCGAGGTGCTCAGGCTCGTCAACGAGGAGCGGGCCAAGGCGGGGTGCACCCCCGTGGCGGCGAGCAGCGCGCTGACCGGCCTCGCCGAGAACTTCAGCAAGGCCATGGCCGGGGGCGACTTCTTCGACCACACCGACCCCAGCGGCGCCTCGCCGTGGGACCGGGCGGCGAAGGCCGGCATCACCAATCTCGGCGGCGAGAACATAGCCCGCGGCCAGGCCGACGCGGCGGCGGTGATGGAGGCCTGGATGAACAGCCCCGGCCACCGGGCCAACATACTGAACTGCGACTTCAAGACCCTGGGCGTCGGCGTGCACTTCGGCGCCGGCGGGCCGTGGTGGACGCAGAACTTCGGCTACTGACGGCACGGCGGGCTCCCGGGTGGCAGCGGCTTTCCGCCGGTGCCGCCTCGGGCGTCACGCCGTCGGGCGCGGCGCCCGCTGGCATCTCGGGCAGTAGTAGCTGGAGCGGTTCATCCAGGGGCGGCGGCGCAGCGGGGTGGCGCAGCGGCGGCAGGGCAGGCCCTCGCGGCCGTAGGCGTCCAGGGAGCGGTCGAAGTAGCCGGACTCGCCGTTGACGTTGACGTAGAGGCTGTCGAAGCTGGTGCCGCCCACGGCGAGGGCCGCGTGCATCACGTCCCGGATGTGGCCGAGGAGTTCGGCGGTGCGCGGGCGGGTGAGGCCGGCGGTGGGACGTTCGTAGTGGATGCGGGCCCGCCACAGCGCCTCGTCCGCGTAGATGTTGCCGACGCCGCTGATCAGCGACTGGTCGAGCAGGGCCCGTTTGATGGTGGTCCGCTTGCGGCGCAGCGCCTGGTGGAAGGCCTCGTCGTCGAACAGCGGATCGAGGGGGTCACGGGCGATGTGCGCGATGACGTCGGGCAGCCCGTCGGGGGTGGTGTCGTGCAGCGACAGGCCGCCGAAGGTGCGCTGGTCGACGAAGCGGAGTTCGGTGTCGAGCGCGTCGTCGAAGCGGACGCGGACGCGCAGGTGCTTCTCGGCGGGCGCCTGGAGCGGCTGGACGAGCAACTGGCCGCTCATGCCGAGGTGGGCCAGGATCGCCTGACCGCTGTCCTCGAGGGGCAGCCACAGGTACTTGCCGCGGCGGCTGGGCAGGCCGACGCGGTGGCCCTTCAGCCGCTGCGCGAAGTCCTCCGCGCCCGCCGGATGACGCCGTATCGCGCGCGGGTGCAGCACCTCGACACCGGCGACGCCGCGGTGGGCGACCCACCGTTCCAGGCCGCGCCGTACGACCTCGACCTCGGGCAGTTCGGGCATGACTCCCCTGTACCTCCACGGCCGCGAGGGCCGTCGTATGGGCCGAGCGCCCACCCCGGGGCGGGCGGGCGCTCGGGTCGTGCTGTGGGTCAGGCGGAAGCCGACGTCTCGTCGGCGGCGTCGGTGGCCGGCGCCGCCTTGGCGCGCTCGTCCGCCGCGGCCCGGATGGACCGCCACGCGGACTCGGCGGCCTGCTGCTCCGCCTCCTTCTTGCTGCGGCCGGTGCCGGTGCCGTACGAGACGCCTCCGACGCGGGCGGCAGCAGTGAAGGTCTTCTCGTGGTCGGGGCCGGTCTCCGTGACCAGGTACTCGGGCACGCCGAGCCCTTCGGTCGCGGTGAGCTCCTGGAGGGACGTCTTCCAGTCCAGGCCGGCTCCGAGGTTGGAGGACTTCTCGATCAGCGGGTCGAACAGGCGGTGCACCAGTTCGGAGGCCGCGTCGAGGCCCTGGTCGAGATAGACCGCGCCGATCACCGCTTCCAGGGTGTCGGCGAGGATGGACGCCTTGTCCCGGCCGCCCGTGCCCTCTTCACCGCGGCCGAGCCGGATGAAGGAGCCCAGGTCGAGGCCACGGCCGACCTCCGCCAGCGCACGTGAGTTGACCACCGCGGCCCGCAGCTTGGCCAGCTGGCCCTCGGGCAGGTCGGGGTGGGCGCGGTACAGCGTGTCCGTGACGACGAGACCGAGGACGGAGTCACCGAGGAACTCCAGCCGCTCGTTCGTCGGCAGGCCGCCGTTCTCGTACGCGTAGGAACGGTGGGTCAGCGCGCGCACCAGAAGGGCGGACTCGACCTTGTAGCCGAGCCGCCCTTCCAGAAGCGTGTGGGACGAGGCCGTGTTGTCCGACGGAGCACTTCCGCGTCGACGGGGACTGCCTGCTTCGGCGCCTTCCGCCTTCTTGGCAGTGGACACAGTGCCTCTCACCAGCCGCTCAGACCTCGAGGACCTGGCGCTTGTTGTAGGTGCCGCACGACGGGCACGCGATGTGCTGCTGCTTGGGCTCGTGGCAGCGCTCGCACGCAACCAGGGTGGGGACCGCAGCCTTCCACTGCGACCGGCGGTGGCGCGTGTTGCTGCGCGACATCTTCCGCTTCGGAACGGCCACGGCTACTTCTCCTGCTTCTCGTCGACGCCCGGTTCGGCGCCGCCCATCTCGTCCTTCTCGCCGTCCTTCATGGTGCCGGCGAGTCCCTGCAAAGCCGCCCAACGGATGTCGACGGCGTCATGGTGGTGGTCCGGGTCGTCCGCGAGCCGCGCTCCGCACTGGGAGCACAGACCCGGGCAGTCTTCCTGGCACACCGGCTGCATCGGCAGTGCGAGCACCACCGCATCGCGCAGCAGAGGTTCGAGGTCGAACAATCCGTCCTCGAGGAAGAGCCTGTCCTCGTCGTCCTCGTCGTCGTCGGCGTTGTCGTCGGACCGTGCGGTCCCACGGCCCCGCTCGTCGGCGTCAGGGTACGAGAACAGCTCCTGGAAGTCCGCTTCGAGATCGAACCCGAGCGGCTCCAGACACCTTACGCACTCCCCCTCGGCCTGTGCACGGGCGGTGCCCGTGACGAGCACCCCTTCCATGACCGACTCGAGCCGGAGTTCGAGCTCGACCGGGGCGCCTTCCGGCACTCCGATCACTCCCGCGAGACCGAGGTCCCTGGGCGCGGGGGCCGTGCGGGTCAGGCGCTGCAGCGCGCCGGGCCGCCGTCCCAGCTCGTGCGTGTCGAACACGAGAGGGTCGCGGTGGTCGAGGCGGGCGTTGTGAGCCATTCCTGCTTTCGGTTTCCGAGCTCGGCGGGACGCCGACCCGGGGGTGTTCCCGGGCAGCGCGGATCGCGGACGTACACGCGACCGAAGAGCCAGGATACTGGACCTTCCGCTCTCGTCCCAATCCGGCCTACAGGCCGCGGCCCTGCTCGTAGGCGCGGAGCTGTTCGGCGCTGATCATGCTGGTGTCGAACAGGCTGGTCTCGTCGAGGGCGTGCGCCTGCGGCTGGGCGTAGCCCTGGTGGTCCTGTTGGCCCTGCTGGGTCTGCTGTTCCTGCTGGGCCTGGTTCGGGTCGTACGGCTGCTGGTGGGGGTCGTAGCCCTGGTAGGCGTACGACGGGTCGGCCTGCTGGTAGCCGTACTGGTCCTGGCCGCCGTAGCCCTGCTGGTAGCCGCCGTACGGGTCGGTCTGCGCGGGCTGCTGGTAGCCGTAGGCCGGCTGCGGTTCGTACTGCGGCTGGGCGGGCTGCTCGGCGGGAGCGGCCTGGGCCGGGACCGACGGGGTGTCGGCGAGGGCCGCGAGGCCGGCGAGGTAGTCGGCGTCGCTGGAGTGCTGGACGGTGGTGGTGTCGTCGGCGAGGGCGCCGAGGTCGTCGGTGGCGATGTGGCCGTGCAGCTTCTGCCGGCCGCGGCCGACGGCCTCCAGGGTCTTGGCGAGGACCGCCTCGAAGGCGCCGAGCTTGGCGTCGACGTACGCGTCGGCGTTGCGGCGCAGGGTCTCCGGGTCGTGGCTGCGCTCGGGGGCGTCCTCGTCCTCGTAGCCGTCCTCGTCGAGGCCGGGTCCGGTGCCGAGCAGCTTCTCGCGGCCTCGGCCGACCGAACCGAGGGTCTTGGTGAGGACGACCTCGAAGTTGGCGAGCTTGGAGTCGACGTAGTCGTCGGCCTCGGCGCGGACCTCCTCGGCCTCCTGGCGGGCCTCGGCGAGGATCCGGTCGGCCTCGGCCTGGGAGCGGCGGGCGACCTCGGTGCCGGAGATCAGCGAGCCGCGCTCGGCGTGCGCGCTCTCGATGATCCGCTCGGCCTCGCGCCGGGCCTCCTCGACCATCTGCTCGCGGTCGCCGATCAGCTCCTGCGCCTGCGCGAGCGAGCCGGGCAGGGCCTGGCGCACCTCTTCGAGCAGCGCGAGCAGATCGGCGCGGTTGACCACGCACGAGGCCGACATGGGCATGGACCGGGCGCCGGAGACCGTGGCCACGATCTCGTCGAGCTTCTTCTGCACGTCCACCGTGTGCTCGCCACTCTCCACAGATGTGTTGGACTACCGATGTGTCGGAGACCGACGGGACGACTGTACGGCCATGAGGTGATCGTTGGACACCGGGTGACGGGCCGTCAGCGGCTCAGTCCTTCCGCAGGCGCCGGGTGAGGGCCTCGAATACCTGCGGCGGCACCAGGTGCGAGACGTCGCCGCCCCAGGCCGCGACCTCCTTGACCAGGGAGGACGACAGGAAGCTGTAGGTGGGGTTGGTGGGCACGAAGAGCGTCTCGACGCCGGAGAGGCCGTTGTTCATCTGGGCCATCTGCAGCTCGTAGTCGAAGTCGCTGACGGCGCGCAGGCCCTTGACGATGGCCGGGATGTCGCGCTGCTTGCAGAAGTCGACGAGGAGGCCGTGGAAGGCCTCGACCCGGACGTTGCCGTACTCGGCGGTGACCTGGCGGATGAGGTCGATCCGCTCGTCGATCTCGAACAGGCCTTTCTTGGACTGGTTGATCATCACCGCCACGTACACCTCGTCGTAGAGGCGGGAGGCACGGGCAATGATGTCGAGATGTCCGTTGGTGATGGGGTCGAACGACCCGGGACAGACTGCGCGGCGCAACTGGGATCCCTCGCTCTCCGGTCCGGTCATGGTGCGTCTTCGCTCGTGGAAGCGGCGCGACCGTACCAAAACGTCCCTTCGCCGTAGCGACGGGCCCGGATCGCGTCGAATCCGTGCGGCCACCCGAATTCACCGCCTCTGGTGCTGCGCTCCACGGTGACGAGGGTGCCCTCCGCGAGCCACCCCTGGGCGCGGAGTGTGAGCAGAATCTCGCGGAGATCGTGGTCGGTGACGGCGTACGGGGGGTCGAGGAAGACGATGTCGTACGGCTCGTCCGGCGGCGGGGAGTGGACGATCTGCTCCGCTTTGGCCGCCCGCACCTCGGCGCCGGGCAGGCCGAGTGCCCGCACGTTCTGGCGGAGTGTGCGGACCGCGCGTGCGTCGGCCTCCACGAGCAGGGTGTGCCCGGCGCCGCGGGACAGGGCCTCCAGGCCGACGGCGCCCGAGCCGGCGTACAGGTCCAGGACCCGTTCACCGTCCAGCGGGCCGCCGAGCAGGGACTGCCAGGTGGAGAACAGGCCCTCGCGCGCCCGGTCGGAGGTGGGGCGGGTTCCGTGGCCCGGCGGTACTGCGAGACGGCGTCCACCGGCCCGGCCGGCGATCACGCGGGTCATGTCCTTGGTCCTTGTCGGTGCGGTCCGGTCCTGGTGCGGCCCGGGGGTCTGGTCTGTTCCCAGTCTGTCAGCCCTTCTCCGGATGTCTGCCGGCCTCCGGGCGTCCGTCAGCCCTTCTCCAGGTACTGCTCCCGCTCGTCGTCCAGCAGTGCGTCCAGGGCCGTGCGCAGTCCGGGCAGGCGCTCCAGGTCCGGGTCGGCGGCGACCACGGCGGCGGCCTCCTGGCGGGCCTCGGCGATGATCTCCTCGTCCTCGATGACGGCGAGCACCCGCAGGCTGGAACGGGCACCGGACTGGGCCTGGCCGAGGACGTCGCCCTCGCGGCGCTGTTCGAGGTCGATGCGGGAGAGCTCGAAGCCGTCGAGCGTGGAGGCCACCGCGTTCAGCCGCTGGCGGGCAGCGCTCGCCTCGGGCATCTCGGTGACCAGCAGGCACAGGCCGGGGGCCGTGCCCCGGCCGACGCGGCCGCGCAGCTGGTGCAGCTGGGAGACGCCGAAGCGGTCGGCGTCCATGATCACCATCGCGGTGGCGTTCGGCACGTTCACCCCGACCTCGATGACCGTGGTGGCGACCAGGACGTCGGTCTCGCCCGCGGCGAAGCGGCGCATGACGGCGTCCTTGTCGTCGGGCTGCATGCGTCCGTGCAGCATCTCGACCCTCAGGCCGTGCAGGGGGCCCTTGGCGAGCTGGTCGGCGACGTCGAGGACGGCGAGGGGCGGGCGTTTCTCGGCCTCGTCCTCGGGGGACTTCTTCCGGGCGCCCTTCTTCGGGTCGTCGTCCTCGTCCCCGATGCGCGGGCAGACCACGTACGCCTGGTGGCCGTTCGCCACCTCCTCGCGCACCCGCTCCCAGGCCCGGGCCAGGAAGTGCGGCTTGTCGGCGGCCGGGACGACGTGGCTGGCGATGGGCGAGCGGCCCGCCGGAAGCTGGTCGAGGACGGAGGTCTCCAGGTCGCCGAAGACCGTCATCGCGACCGTGCGCGGGATGGGGGTGGCGGTCATGACCAGCAGGTGCGGAGTCCGCTTTTCCCCCTGGGAGTGCCCCTTGCCGCGCAGGGCGTCGCGCTGCTCGACGCCGAACCGGTGCTGCTCGTCCACCACGACCAGCCCCAGGTCGTGGAACTGGACCTTGTCCTCGATCAGCGCGTGCGTGCCGATGACGATGCCGGCCTCGCCGGTGGCCAGGTCGAGCAGGGCCTGCCGCCGGGCGGCCGTCCCCATGGAGCCGGTCAGCAGCGCCACCTTGGTGGCGTGCTCGGCCCCGCCCAGCATCCCCCCTTCGGCGAGCTCCCCCATCATCTCGGTGACCGACCGGTGGTGCTGCTGGGCCAGCACTTCGGTGGGCGCGAGCATCGCGGCCTGCCCGCCGGCGTCGACGACGGCGAGCATGGCGCGCAGGGCGACCAGCGTCTTGCCGCTGCCGACCTCTCCCTGGAGCAGGCGGTGCATCGGGTGCTCGGTGGCCAGGTCGTCGAAGATCTCGCGGGAGACCTTCTGCTGGCCCTCGGTGAGGGTGAAGGGGAGGCGGTCGTCGAAGGCGGCGAGGAGGCCGTCGGGCCCGGGTCGGCGGGCGACGGCGGGGAGCTGGGCGTCCGCGTGGCGGCGGCGGGCGAGGGCGACCTGGAGGACGAAGGCCTCGTCCCACTTCAGGCGGGCGTGGGCGTCGGCGATGTCCGCCTTGGTGTGCGGGCGGTGGACCTTGAGCAGGGCCTCGGGCAGGGAGACCAGGCCGCGGCCCGCGCGGAGGGTGTCGGGCAGCGGGTCGACGGCCTCCTGGGCGCTGGGCAGGACGGTCTGGACCGCCTTGCCGATCTTCCAGGACTCCAGCTTGGCGGTGGCCGGGTAGATGGGGATGAGCGCGCCGGCCCAGCTCTCGACCGGTTCTCCGGTGTCCTCCTTCAGCAATTCGTACGCCGGATGGGCCAGTTGCAGCCGCCGGTTGAAGACGGAGACCTTGCCCGCGAACATCGCGCGCGTGCCCGGCAGGAGTTCCTTGTGGGGTTTGTGCACGCCGTTGCCGAAGAAGACCAGTTGGAGCCGGCCGCTGCCGTCCGTGATCGTCACCTCCAGGCGCTGGCCCTTGCCGCGGGGCGCCCGGGAGGAGGCGAAGGTGTGCAGGCGGGCGTCGGCGACCTGGGCGACCACCGTGACGTGCTCGTCCATGGGCAGGTCGGCGAGGTGGGTGAGCCGGCCGCGCTCCTCGTATCTGCGCGGGTAGTGGTGGAGGAGATCGCCGACGGTGTGCAGGCCGAGGTGCTCGGCCATCACCTTCGCGGTGGCGGGGCCGAGCACCTTCTTCAGTGTTTCTTGCAGTGCGGGCACGGGATCCATTGCACACCACGGCACTGACAATGCCGTATGCGTCCCCGGAAACCCCTGGTCAGCCGGGCTGTCCGGGATCTGGGATGATGCGCTCCGGCCTCCCCCGCGGTCACCGTCCCACTGAGACCGACCCCGCGCCGACGCGAAGTCCCCCACCGGCGCTGTGACGATGGTCTTTCAGGCCTCGCAGTCAGCACAGTAGTCATCTCAAGCGCCTCATCCATCCCCTTCGTCCCAGCTGAGCTAATCGGCACGGCGACCGAGTCGCTGTACGGACAGGTGCTGCTGTTGAAGCAGCACCCGCTGCGGTCAGCGGATTCGGCGCTGCTGAACCGCGCATTCATCGGCCTGCTGGAGCCACGCACAGCAGCACCAACTCGACAGGGACGGTCGCTGATGAGTGAGATCACCGACTTCGGCTCCCTGCGTCGGGCGATAACCGTCAACGGCAAGCAGCCGGAGGGGCCCAGCCCGCGACGCGCGCGGAGCAACTGCTCGCCGAGGCCGAGAAGCTGAACATCCTGCTCGTCGTGATCGAGTCGCTCGGACACCAGTTGAGGGTCTACAACTACAGCTCTGGGAAGAACAAAATGTTTGTCCTCTTCGCGCGGCTGCTGCGCCTGGGCGGACGAACGTCCGGAGGACTTCGACGGGTACGAGCCCCACACTGCACTGGGTCTTCAATTGGCATCCTCCCCCTCTCCTAGGAGAGGGGGATTCCAACCCGGGCGGGTTGAGGTTCACGGACGCTCGCACGGCCGGTGGCCGTGGTCGTCCCTCCGGCACAGGCTGAGCGCCTGGGGCGGGGAATCCCGCCCTGTCCTGCCGCGACGTTGGCTGCCGCGTTGGTGTCCGCGTTGCAGGTGAACCCGCAGGACACGCACTCGAAGTCGGCTTGGCTCTTGCGCGACTTCTTGTCGATCCATCCGCAGGCACTGCACCGCAGGCTGGTGTACGGGGCGGGCACGTCCTCGACCCGCCCGGGGGCTTTGTGTTCGGTGCGCTGCCTGAGCAGTCCCCAGCCCTGAGCGAGGACGGCCCGGTTCAGTCCGGCCTTCTGGCGCACCTTGTGGCCGGGCTGCTCGACCATCCCGCCGGCGGAGGCGGTCATGTTCTTGATGTTCAGCTTCTCGAACCGGATCAGGTCATAGGTGCGGGCGAGCATCGTCGAGGTCTTCTCGCACCAGTCCTTGCCCCGGTTCGCCTCGCGCGCCCTCAGCTTGGCGGCCTTGGCGTACTCGGCCGTCTTGCGCGGGCTGTTCTTCGGGGCGCGGGCGGCGCGCCGCTGGTGCTTGCGGATCCGCGCGCGCTCCTTCGTGGTGAGCTGCGGGCAGTTCAGCTTCCGCCCGTCCGACAGTGCGGCCGTGATCGTCACACCCCGGTCGATGCCGACGGTCTCGCCCGTGCCGGGTCCGTCGACCGGCTGGGGAATGACCGCGAACGCGACGTGCCACTGGCCGTTGCGGAAGGTGACGCGGAACGTCTTCGCCCGCGGCAGCTCGGCGCGGGTGAGGCGGAAACGCACCCAGCCGCAACCCGGCACCTTCGCCTGCGCCCACCGGCGGTTCAGCTTCTGCGCCACGACCAGCCGGCCCATGACCTGTCGGCCGGTCCTGGCGTTGAGCTTGGGCGAGCCGTCCTCGTTGCACTCGGGCACGCGGTCGGTGCCGATGACGCGGAAGCCCTCGTGCCGGTACTTCCTGCGCCAGGTCGGCTCACCGAACCCGGAGGCGAACTGTGCCGACTTGGCCCTGGCGAAGTCCTTCAGCGCCTGCTGCTGCACGTCGGCGTTGCCCGCCCGCAGCCACGCGTTCTCGCGCCTGGCCTCGGTGAGCTGCCGGCACTGCTCGGCGAAGGAGGGTGCGGGCTTCCTGCCCGTGCGCCAGTGCGCGTGCTGCTCGACGGCCAGGTTCCACACGTACCGGGCGTACGCGCAGTGCTCGAGCATGATGCCCGCCTGCTCACTCGTCGGGTACATACGGAAACGCGGCATGCCGCCAACGTAGCCCCCCGACTCGTTTCCCTCTTCGAATCCCACCAGGCTCACCCGAACGAGCGGCCGACTGTGTTGCCACTGACACCGACGATGCCCCCACATCGCCACACCCGCTGAGAGCAGCCGCGACACCGCCATGCCCTGGAACACCGGACCGCCCCGACAGCGACACGGCAGCCCCGCCCCACCACACGGGAACGCGTATTCCCCATCACCTTCTTCGTGGTCCCGAAACGGGGCTCCTGGCCTCCGGGGCCGGCATGACTGTTGCCCCCGGCCCTGAAGGACCGGGAGGAGTGCACGAAACAGAATGAATGTCGGCGGACATGCTGGGCCAGTCCCACATCCGCTGGCCTCCATGGAGAAGTGGCTCGGCGGGATGGAGTACCGCTCCCGGCTGGCCGACCACTCCAAACGTGCCGTGCGCAATGCCAAGTTCAGCGTCGTCCGGCACTGATCCGAGCAGCAGGACCACACGCCTCTCGCCTATTTGACCACCGAGTCACTGAGCCGCGCGGAGCTGCACAAGGAGGCGGACCACACCTACGTGCGCGGGCAAACTGCAGCGCTCCCTGGGCAGCTAGCATGGCGTGGTCCGTGCCCTGCGCGCCCACGTGTGGCCGGCGTTGCACACGGAGGCCGAGCTGGATGTGGCGCGGGAGCTGATGCGGGCCGCCGTCAGGGAGGGTGAGGACGCGCGAGACGCGGCGGAACTCGCCGCCGGGTAGCCGACGGCCGACCTGGAACGGCCCGCTGAGGCGGCCGCCATGCGCGCGTGGCGGCCTGGCGGTCTACGAGGACGCGGACGCCGAGGAGGACCTGGTGCAGGTCCGGCGTGCGAAGGCCGAACGGTCGCCGCGAGTCTTGGGGGAGCCGTCGAAGAACTGAGCGGTCGGAGGCCTGGGGGTACTGGGCGCCGCTGAGCAGCGCGCCCTCAGTGGCGCCGCCACCGCACGAACGGTGCGGGAGCGGACCGGGCCACGGGCAGGAGGAGGCGCGGAGAGACACACGCCTGGGTGGGCTCAGGGCAAGCTGTTGCTGCGCAGCAGGGTGGCGGCGGTGAGATCGGCGTCCTCGGCAGGACGCGCAGCAGCCTGGCCTGCAGTGCGCCGGGCGCGTACCGGCTCACGGCGCACACACCACGCGAACCGGGTCTGGGCGAGGCGTTGGTCGCCGTGCGGCCCGCAGGCCCGCCGGCTCCCGTGAGCCCGGGTCCTACTCCACCCCGATGAGCAGCAGCGCTCCCTGCCGGCCGCCCCGGTAGACCACCGTGTCCACCGCGAGGTACGACTCGCGGACCCGGGCCTGTAGGCGGTCGGCGACGGAGTCGGGGACCTCGTCGTCGAGGACCAGGGTGACCAGTTCGCCGCCGGCGGCGAGCATGCGGTCCAGGACGTTCTCGGCGGTGGCCGTGACGTCCTGGCCGATCACGGCCACGTCGCCGTCGACGAGGCCGAGGACGTCACCGGCCTGGCAGATGCCGGCCGTGGTCCAGGAGCGGTGCTCGGCGACGGTGACCTCGGCGTGACGGGTGGCGCCGGCCGCCGAGGTCATCGCGACGACGTCCTCGTCGAAGCGGCGCCCGGGCTCGTGCACGGCGAGGGCGGCGATGCCCTGCACGGCCGAGCGGGTCGGGATCAGGGCGACGCGGACGCCCTCCCCGCGGACCTGCTCGGCCGCGGCGGCCGCGGTGTGGCGCAGTTCGTCGTCGTTGGGCAGTAGGACCACCTCGCGCGCGTGTGCCCGCCGTACGGCCTCCACGAGCTCGCCGCTCGCGGGCGGCTCCCCGGGGCGGGCGAGCACCGCGATCGCCCCGGCCTCGGTGTACAGCCCGGCCAGGCCCTCGCCGGGCACGACGGCCACCACGGCGCGCTGGGCGCGCTCCCGGGGCGTCCGTACGGCCCCGGTGGCGTGCGCGCCGTCCGTACCGAAGTGCGTGATGCGGATGCGGTGCGGCCGTCCGGCCTCGACGCCCGCCTCCACGGCGGCTCCGGCGTCGTCGACGTGCACGTGCACGTTCCACAGCCCGTCGCCGCCGACCACGACGAGGGAGTCCCCGAGCGCGTCGAGCCGCTCACGCAGCCGGGTGACGGCCGCGTCCTCGGCGTCCAGGAGGTAGATCACCTCGAAGGCGGGACCGCTCGTGGGCCAGTCGCAGGCGCCCGGCGCGTCGTCCTCGGCGTGCCCCCCGCGCGCGTGCGGCACGGTCGGCAGGGCGCCGGCCACCGGGCCGGCTCCCGGCGGGGAGGCGGGCTCTCCCGGCAGCTGTCCCGTGAGCGTCTCCACCAGGGCGGCGAGCACCGCCACCAGCCCGCGCCCGCCGGCGTCGACCACTCCGGCGCGCTCCAGGACCGCGAGCTGGCCGGGGGTCGCGGCGAGGGCCGCGCACGCTCCCTCGTAGGCGGCCCGTGCGACCGTCCCGCAGTCGCCCTCGGTGCCGGTGGCCGCGTCGGCGGCGGCCGAGGCGACCGACAGGACCGTGCCCTCCACGGGGTGCGCCACGGCCTGCCGGGCGGAGTCGGCCGCGTGCCGCAGGGCCTGGCACAGGCCGTGCCCGTCGGTGTGCGCGCACTCGCCGTCGACGGCGAGCACCTGGGCCATGCCGCGCAGCAGCTGGGCGAGGATCGTCCCGGAGTTGCCGCGGGCCCCGATGAGCGCCCCGTGGGCCATCGCCCGCGCGGCGTCGGCCAGGGTGGGCCCCCCGGAGCCGGCCCCGCCGTCCACCTCGTGCGCGGCGAACACGGCCTCCACGGCCGCGACGGCGGACTCCACGGTCAGGTACAGGTTGGTGCCGGTGTCCCCGTCGGCCACGGGGTAGACGTTGATCGCGTCGATCTCCTCGCGCGCGCGTCCCAGCGCCCGCAGTGCCAGACCGCACCAGGTGCGCACCGCCGGCGCGTCGAACGTCTGCGGCACCTGCGCCACTGCGCCTCCCTGAGCTGCTGGACTGCAGGCAGCGTAGACCGCGGGGCGGTGCGTGCCGGAAGAGGGCCCGGGCGGGTCCCGGAGTCACCGTGGTAGTTTCGCTGTACGGACGCAGCCGTTGTATGCTGCTCCGGTTGCCCGATCCTTTCGGGCTCTCCCCTGGCAACGCCACTCGGATTTCGGAGTGCTCCCTGAGCCTGCGATCTGGATCCAGGCATGCCGGGATCCACCGTAAGTGCATCTGAAGTCTTTGGAGTGACCCGTGGCTGCCAACTGCGACGTCTGCGGCAAGGGGCCGGGCTTCGGCAACAACATCTCGCACTCGCACCGCCGTACGTCCCGTCGCTGGAACCCGAACATCCAGCGTGTGCGTACCGTGGTCGGCGGGACGCCGAAGCGCGTGAACGCCTGCACCTCGTGCATCAAGGCCGGCAAGGTCTCGCGCTGACGCACAGCAACAGCTAAGCGCGCGGCCACCGCTGGTTCGCTGCACTGAGCCGGTCCACCTCGGTGGACCGGCTTTTTGCCGTACCCGGCCGTGCCTTGCCGTACCCGGCCGTATCCGGTGAACGGCCGGAACCGCTGCGCGGCTATCCGCCCGCGTGAGACTTCCGCAGGGCCCATCCGTGGTCCACGGGACCGATTCCGCCGCCGAGGGCGAAACCGGCCGCGATGGCCCCGGTGACGTAGTCCTTGGCCTCCGCCACGGCCTGCGGCACGGACCGGCCCTTCGCGAGCTGCGAGGCGATCGCGGAGGCGAGGGTACAGCCCGTGCCGTGGGTGTGCCGGTTGTCGTGGCGGGGGGCGCGCAGCCAGTGTTCCTCGGTGCCGTCGGTGAGCAGGTCGACGGCGTCCCCGTCCAGATGCCCGCCCTTGACCAGCACCCACTTCGGCCCGTACGCCAGCACGGCGGCCGCGGCCTCGGGCAGCTGCTCCTCCGAGGCGACCCGTACGCCGGTCAGCCGGGCCACCTCGTCGAGGTTCGGCGTGGCGACCGTCGCCGCCGGCAGCAGCCCGGTCCGTACGGCGTCCAGCGCGGACGCGGCCAGCAGCGCGTCCCCGTGCTTGGAGACGCCCACGGGGTCGACGACCGCCGGTGCGTCCGTGCCGGCGATCAACTCGGCCACCGCCTCGACCAGTTCCGCCGAGGCCAGCATCCCGGTCTTGACCGCCTGGACGCCGATGTCGTCCACGACGCCGCGGTACTGGGCCCGCACGGCCTCCACCGGCAGTTCCCAGGTTCCCCGCACCCCGAGGGAGTTCTGCGCCGTCACCGCGGTGATCACGCTCATGCCGTGCACGCCGAGGGCGAGCATCGTCTTCAGGTCGGCCTGGATGCCGGCGCCGCCGCCGGAGTCGGAGCCCGCGACCGTCAGGACACGGGGAGGAGCCGCGGTCATGGCTCGATGTCCCCGAAGTGGTCCCAGCCGCCCTTCCTGGTCCACGGCGCCCCGTCGACCGTGACCTGGGGCAGCGCCGAGAGGTTGAGCACTTCGCCGATCACCCTCCAGCGGGCCGGCAGCTTCACGTCCGGCGGGAAGGTCGCCACGATCGCGTGGTCCTCTCCCCCGGTCAGCACCCACTGCAGCGGGTCGACGCCGACGGCCTGCCCGATGTCGTTCATCTGCGAGGGGATGTCGATGGCGCCGGAACGGATGTCGATGCGGACCTTGCTGGCCTCCGCGATGTGGCCCAGGTCGGCGATCAGGCCGTCGCTGACGTCGCACATCGCGGTCGCGCCGAGCTCGGCCGCCGCGGGTCCCGCGTGGTAGGGCGGCTCGGGGCGGCGGTGGGCCTCGACGAAGGCGCGGGGCGAGCGGAAGCCGCGGGAGAGCACCGCGAACCCGGCGGCAGACCAGCCCAGCCAACCGGTCACCGCGACCAGGTCGCCGGGGTGTGCGCCGGCGCGCGTCACCGGCTCGTGGTTGCGCAGATCGCCGAGCGCGGTGATCGACACCGTGATCGTGTCACCGCGCACCACGTCTCCGCCGACCACACAGGCGCCGGCGACCTGGCATTCGTCACGCAGCCCGTCCATCAGTTCGGTGGGCCAGGTGACCGGGAGTTCCGCGGGCACGACCAGGCCGAGCAGCAGCGCGGTCGGCACCGCGCCCATGGCGGCTATGTCCGCCAGGTTCTGGGCGGCCGCCTTGCGGCCCACGTCGTACGCCGTGGACCAGTCCCGGCGGAAGTGCCGCCCCTCCACGAGTATGTCGGTGCTCGCCACGACCCTGCGGTCGGGGGCGGCGACCACCGCGGCGTCGTCGCCGGGGCCGACCCGGACCGCCGGGGTGGTGGTGAGACGGGAGGTGAGCTCCCTGATGAGCCCGAACTCCCCGAGCTCACCAACAGTGCCCTTCATTGCCCTTTCGCCCCTTCTGTCCCTGTCCGTTCCCGGTCGCGCGTCCACGCGGTCCTCGTTACGGTCGAAATGGCCGTCGACTTCTGTCCTACCTGCACCCGGCGCGCGCGTCGCGGCCTTCGCAGGTCTCCCCGCGGCGCGCGGCGACGCGATACCGTGGCTTCCCTTTTCCCCACATGATCCTCGTGGTCGCCCTGGAGGTTTCGTGGTACAGGCGTACATCCTGATCCAGACGGAGGTCGGCAAGGCGTCGACCGTCGCCGAGACGATCAGCAAGATCCCTGGAGTCATCCAGGCCGAGGACGTGACAGGACCGTACGACGTCATCGTGCGCGCCCAGGCCGACACGGTGGACGGCCTGGGTCGCATGGTGGTCGCGAAGGTCCAGCAGGTGGACGGCATCACACGCACCCTGACCTGTCCGGTCGTGCATCTGTAGCCCCCGTCTACCCTTGGCCGGTGAACTCTTTCCGTCACCGGCTTCTCTGCCTGCCCGCCCTCGCCCTGCTGATCACCGCCACGGGCTGTTCCTCGAGCGACGACAGCGCCACCGTGGCGGCTCCCAGCCCGGACGCGGCGGTCACGAAGCTGTGCCGGAACCTGGACAGGGCGCTGCCTCGGACGGTGGACGGACTGAGCCGCGAGGACCCCCGGCCCGCCTCCGCACTGACCGCGGGCTGGGGAAGCCCGGCGATCATACTGCGCTGCGGGGTTCCGCGGCCCGCCGCGATGGATGATCCGGAGGCCGATGGGGCGGAGGTCGACGACGTCGGCTGGCTGCTGCAGAAGCAGGGCGACGGATCGTTCCGCTTCACGACGACTCTGCGGTTGGCGTACGTCGAGGTGACGATCCCGGCGGAGCGCTCCGCGCAGGGTGCGGCGCCGCTGGTCTCGCTGGCGCCCGCGATCAAGAAGACGATCCCCGAGGGGGTCGCTGATTGATCGCCGTGGGCGGCGCGGGTCATCTGTCGGCTACCTGTCGTGTGCGGCTGCTCGCGCAGTTCCCCGCGACCCTTGGAGGTGGGTCAGCGCAGGCCCGTTGAGCGGCGCAGGGCCGCTTCGATGAGGCGGTCCACCAGTTCCGGGTAGGTGACCCCGCTCGCCTGCCACATCTGCGGGTACATCGAGATCGGCGTGAAGCCGGGCATCGTGTTGATCTCGTTGATCACGAACTCGCCCTCCTCGGTGAGGAAGAAGTCCGCGCGGACCAGGCCCTCGCAGGAGACCGCCTCGAAGGCCTCCACCGCGAGCCGCTGCACCTCGGCGGTCTCCTCCCCGGTCAGCGGGGCCGGGACGATGCCGGGCGTGGAGTCGATGTACTTGGCCTCGAAGTCGTAGTACGCGTGCGACTCGGTCACCGGGATCTCGGCCGGTACGGAGGCCCGTGGGCCGTCCTCGAACTCCAGCACCCCGCACTCGATCTCACGGCCGCGCACCGCGGCCTCCACCAGCACCTTCGGGTCGTGCCGCCGGGCCTCCTCGATGGCCTCGTCGAGGCCCGAGAGGTCGTCGACCTTGGTGATGCCGATGGACGAGCCCGCGCGCGCGGGCTTCACGAACAGCGGCCAGCCATGCTCGCCGGCGAAGTCGACGACCTTCTTGCGGGCGGCCGCCTGGTCCCGGGTCCACTCGCGGGGCCGGATCACCACGTACGGGCCGACCCTGAGCCCGAAGGAGGTGAACACCCGCTTCATGTACTCCTTGTCCTGGCCGACCGCCGAGGAGAGCACCCCGGAGCCCACGTAGGGCACGCCGGACAGCTCCAGGAGGCCCTGGAGGGTGCCGTCCTCGCCGTAGGGACCGTGCAGCACCGGGAAGACCACGTCGACCTCGCCGAGCGCCTTGGGCACCGAACCGGGCTCGGCGTAGACGACTTCGCGGTTGGCCGGGTCGACGGGGAGCACCACGCCGCCCTCGCTCGACTCGGCGAGCTCCTCGACGCTGGGCGTACGGCGGTCGGTGATCGCCATGCGCTCCGGGTCGTCCGCTGTCAGGGCCCAACGGCCGTCCCGGGTGATGCCGATCGGCAGGACCTCGTACTTGGACCGGTCGATGGCGCGCAGCACCGCGCCCGCGGTCACCACGGAGATCCCGTGTTCGGAGCTGCGGCCACCGCAGACGACGGCCACACGCGGCTTGCGGGGCGGCTGGTCAGGGCTCTGGGGGAGGTTCTCGGTGCTCATATCGCGATGAGAGTACCTGTTGGCCGAGGCGTGAGTCAGCGGGGGAAACGCGGCGTCGCTCAGCGCCGCTCGGGCTTGGCGCTGCGCGACATCAGCTCCTTGAGGGCCGCCACCGGCGATTTGCCCTCGTGCACGATGCCGACGACGGTCTCCGCGATGGGCATGTCGACGCCGTGCCGGCGGGCCAGATCCAGCACCGACTCGCAGGACTTGACGCCCTCGGCGGTCTGCTTGGTGACCGCGATGGTCTCCTCGAGGGTCATGCCCTTGCCGAGGTTGGTGCCGAAGGTGTGGTTGCGCGACAGCGGCGAGGAGCAGGTCGCCACCAGGTCGCCGAGGCCGGCGAGTCCGGAGAAGGTCAGCGGGTCGGCGCCCAGCGCCATGCCCAGCCGGGTGGTCTCGGCGAGCCCGCGCGTGATGAGCGAGCCCTTGGCGTTGTCACCGAGTCCCATGCCGTCCGCGATGCCGACGGCCAGTCCGATCACGTTCTTGACGGCGCCCCCGAGTTCGCAGCCGACGACGTCGGTGTTGGTGTACGGCCGGAAGTACGGGGTGTGACAGGCCGACTGGAGCCGCCGGGCGACCGCCTCGTCGGTGCACGCCACCACGGCGGCGGCCGGCATGCGGGTGGCGACCTCGCGGGCGAGGTTGGGCCCGGTGACCACGGCGATCCGGTCGGCGCCGACCTTGGTGACGTCCTCGACGACCTCGCTCATCCGCATGGCCGAGCCCAGTTCGACGCCCTTCATCAGGGAGACGAGGACCGTGTCCGGGGCGAGCAGCGGCAGCCACTCGGCGAGGTTGCCGCGCAGGGTCTGCGAGGGGACGGCCAGCACCGTGAAGTCGGCGTCGCGGGCGGCCTCGGCGGCGTCGGCCGTGGCCCGCAGGTTCCGGGGGAGTTCGATGCCGGGCAGGTAGTCCGGGTTGGTGCGGGTGGAGTTGACCGCTTCGACGAGTTCGGCGCGGCGGGCCCACAGGGTGACCTCGCAGCCGGCGTCGGCGAGGACCATGCCGAAGGCGGTGCCCCACGATCCGGTGCCGAAGACGGCCGCCTTGACCGGCTTGCTCACGTGCCCTGCCCCTCTTCCTGTACGGCTTCCCTCACACCCGGCTCCTGCTGTGCGACCGACGCGGTCCCGCCCCGGTTCTGTGCCTCGGTGCGGCGGCGCTGCTCGATCCGCTCCCTGCGCGGGTCGTAGGGCACGGCGGGTGCCTTCTCGCCGCGGATCTCCTCCAGCAGGCGGGTGATGGCCGCCATGATGGCCTCGGTCGCCTCCTTCAGCAGCTCCGGGGTCACTTCCTGGTCGTAGAAGCGCGAGAGGTCCACGGGCGGGCCGGCCAGGACGTGGTGGGTCTTGCGCGGCAGCAGGTGGGGCTTCTTCGCGTAGGGCGGCAGCAGTTCGTTGGCTCCCCACTGGGCGACCGGAATCACCGGGCACTTGGTCTGCAGGGCGACCCGTGCGGCGCCCGTCTTGCCGGTCATCGGCCAGCCGTCCGGGTCGCGGGTGAGCGTTCCCTCGGGGTAGAACGCGACGCACTCGCCGCGCTCCACGGCGTCGATCGCGGCACGGAAGGCGCTCAGCGCGTCCGTGCTCTCGCGGTAGACGGGGATCTGCCCGGTGCCGCGCATCGCGGCGCCCACGAGTCCTTTTTTGAAAAGCCCGCTTTTCGCCAGGAATCGCGGCACACGCCCCGTGTTGTACTGGAAATGCGCATAAGCGAAGGGATCGGCGTGCGAATTGTGGTTCACCACGGTGATAAATCCGCCGTCGGCCGGAATGTTCTCCATTCCACGCCAGTCCCGCTTGATCAGAACCACCAGCGGCGGTTTGCAGATCACCGCTGCGAAGCGGTACCAGAAGCCGATTCTGCGGCGGGACACGCGGACCGTACGACCGCCGCTCCGTGCGTGAGCGCGGCGTTCAGCCCGGCGCGCGGTTCGTCGGCCACGATCCGGGCGCCCAGCGCCGCCAGCTCCCGCCCGGCCACGCCGTCGTCCGTGACGACTGCCACACTCGCGACCGCCGGACAGGCCAGCGCGGCCGCCACCGTGTCCTCGGCGAAGGCCAGGGCGAGACCCGGCCGCACCCCGTCGCCGGCGGTGTCCGACAGCCTGCTCTTGGCCCGGGTCAAGGGCTTCAGGGGGATGACCAACGTCCACTGCACCGGCGTTCCGTCCCTCTCGTGTGACCGCCATTGTCCCCTGGAGCATGAGGACGACCGGGAGGGGGGAGGGACGCGGAGCTCCTCGCAAGGGCAGTGG
>NZ_POTZ01000339.1 GCF_003236365.1 Streptomyces sp. NTH33 | reverse complement strand
CCGCAGCGCCGGCACGGTCCGCACCAGCCCCGACGCGTCCCGCTCCAGCACCCGCACCTCGTCGATCCGCCGCCGCCCGGAGCGGTCCCGCACAAGGTGCAGCACCACCGACAGCGCGGCCGCCAACTGGCTGTGCAGCGCGGCCCGGTCCAGCCCGGCGGCGGTGCCCAGCGCCTCCAGCCGGGCGGGGACGTCCGCTGCCGCGTTGGCGTGCACCGTGCAGCAGCCGCCCTCGTGACCCGTGTTGAGCGCGGCCAGCAGATGGACCACCTCGCCGCCGCGCACCTCCCCCACGACCAGCCGGTCCGGCCGCATCCGCAGCGCCTGCCGCACCAGGTCCTCGAGAGTCACCAGGCCCGCGCCCTCCTGGTTGGCGGGTCTGGTCTCCAGGCGGACGACATGCGGATGGTCGGGCCGCAGCTCCGCGGAGTCCTCGGCGAGCACGAGCCGCTCGCCCGGACCGGCCAGCCCGAGCAGCGCGCTGAGCAGAGTGGTCTTGCCGGTGCCGGTCCCGCCGCTGATGAGGAAGGACAGGCGCGCCCGGATCAGCGCCCGCAGCACGCGGTCGCCGCCCGGCGGCACCGTGCCCGCCGCGACCAGTTCGTCCAGCGTGAACGCGCGCGGCCGTACGACCCGCAGGGACAGGCAGGTGCAGCCGACCGCGACCGGGGGCAGGACCGCGTGCAGCCGGGTTCCGTCGGGCAGCCGGGCGTCCACCCACGGCCGGGCGTCGTCCAGCCGGCGCCCCGCCACGGCGGCCAGGCGCTGCGCGAGGCGTCGTACGGCCGCCGCGTCGGGGAAGGCGACGGCGGCCCGCTCCAGTCCGCGCCCCCGGTCCACCCACACCCGGTCCGGGGCCGACACCAGGACGTCGGTCACCGACGGGTCGGCGAGCAGCGGCTCCAGCGGGCCGCTGCCGATCAGCTCGGAGCGCAACTGCTCGGCCGCCCCGAGCACTTCGGCGTCCCCGAGCACCCGGCCCTGCTCGCGCAGGGCCTGCGCCACCCGCGCGGGCGTCGGTTCGGCCCCGCTCTCGGCGAGCCACTGCCGTACGCCGTCCAGCAACTGGGCAGGCATCCGGGGTCCGTTGACAGGCCCCTGCTCCCGGGGCGCGCCCGCCGAGGGGGTCCGTTCGCCCGTCCGCCGTTGTCCGGAGACCGCCCTCATGCGGCGGCCGCCTCGATCAGCGCCCGCTCCCAGAAGGCGGCGCAGAACCGGGCGAGCGGCCCGCGCGCCACCGCACCGGGCGGTGTCCCGCCCTCGCCGGGCCGTCGCAGTGCCGGCTCCACGGGCACCTCGCCCGCCAGCGGCAGACCGAGCAGCCGGGCCACCTCGCGGTCGTCGAGGCCGGGCGCGTAGGGCCCCCGTACCGCCACCCGCAGATCGCGCAGGACCATGCCGACCGCGGAGGCCACACGCGCGGCGGCCGCCACGGCGCGCAGTTCGGCGGGGACCACGAGCAGGGCGAGGTCGAGCTGGGCGAGGGCCTCGGCGACGCCCTCGTCCACGCGGCGGGGCAGGTCGACGACCACGGCGCCGCCGCGTCGCCGGGCGGCGGCCAACACCGCCCGGACGGCCTGCGGCGGCACGGCGACGCAGTCGCCGCGGTCCCAGCTGAGCACGCGCAGCGAGTGCAGTTCGGGCAGCGACTCCTCCAGGGCTCCGCCGCCGACCCTCCCGCGCGAAGCGGCGAACGCCGGCCAGCGCAGCCCCTCGGCCGTCTCCCCGCCGAGCAGGACGTCGAGCCCGCCGCCCAGGGGATCGGCGTCCACGAGCAGGGTGCGCAGGCCCTCCCGCGCGGAGGTGACGGCGAGCGCGCAGGCCAGCGTGGACGCCCCCGCTCCGCCGCGGCCGCCGATGACGCCCACGGTGAGTGCGGGCCGGCCGACACCCTCGGCGACGTCGGCGATGCGGTCGACCAGCCACTGTTCGCCGTCGGGCAGCACCAGCACGTGGTCGGCGCCGATCTCGACCGCGCGCCGCCAGATCCCGGAGTCGTCCTGGTCACGGCCGACCAGCACCACTCCGCGCCGGCGCGGGGCTCCACGTACCCGCCGGGCGGCGTCGTCGCCGACCAGCACCAGCGGTGCGCCCTCCCAGCCGCTCCGGTGCTCGGGCACCCCGTGATGGACCTCGGGGGTGGCGCCGGCCGCCGCGCACAGGCGCAGCAGGTCGTCGAGGAGCTCGGCGTCCTCGGTGACGATCAGCGGTCTGCCCTGCCGTCCTGAAGTGCCGGGCGGTGGATCGTGTGTGACGGTTCCGGACACGGATCGGTCCCCCTTCGCTGCTTCCTGCGCGCGGCCCCTGCGGCCCCGCGAATCCCAAACGTGTGAAGAACCGGCAACCGGCCTTCATACGGAGGCCGTTACGAACCGGCCATACGCGCCCGGCAATCGGAACCGGCCATGAACTCGCCGCGAGAGCTGCGCGTCGGAATCACGGTGCAGCGATCCGGGAAATCGTGTGGATCTTGGTCGAAAACTGTGGACGACTCGATGGTTGTGAATATCGCCTTCACCCATACCGGTGACCCGCGTACTGACTCCCGTAAGACTCCCGCAGAGCAGCGCCACAACTACGGACCGTGACGAATCATGAGAGTGACGGCGAACGCCGCACAGCGCGGTCCGGACGGCGGGGCAACCGCGGTTCGAAGGGGGAAAACCCACCCGGACATGCGACGACCCCCGCCGGGGGGGAGAGCGGGGGTCGTCTCCACGGCCGACTCGGGGGGGGAGGAGTCGGACCGGGTTAGCACGGTCGCGAACGATCCGTGACTTCCATGGTGTACCCGAGAGCCCTCTCAGGCAAACCCACACGCCCACCTTACGCCGAATGGGCTGCCCCTATGCTCGGGGGCGTGGAAAACCACTCCTTGCCCCGCACAGCGGCCTTCTTCGATCTGGACAAGACGGTCATTGCGAAGTCGAGCACGCTCACCTTCAGCAAGTCCTTCTACCAAGGCGGTCTGATCAACCGCAGGGCCGTGTTGCGCACCGCTTACGCCCAGTTCGTCTTCCTCGCCGGCGGCGCCGACCACGACCAGATGGAGCGCATGCGCAAGTACCTGTCCGCGCTGTGCCGCGGCTGGAACGTGCGGCAGGTCAAGGAGATCGTCGCCGAGACGCTCCACGACCTGATCGATCCGATCATCTACGACGAGGCCGCGTCCCTCATCGAGGAGCACCACACCGCCGGACGCGACGTGGTCATCGTGTCCACGTCGGGCGCCGAGGTGGTCGAGCCGATCGGCGAGCTGCTGGGAGCGGACCGCGTGATGGCCACCCGGATGGTGGTGGGCGAGGACGGCTGCTTCACCGGCGAGGTGGAGTACTACGCCTACGGCCCGACGAAGGCGGAGGCGATCCGTGAGCTGGCCGCGTCCGAGGGGTACGACCTGACCCGCTGCTACGCCTACAGCGACTCGGTGACCGACCTGCCGATGCTGGAGTCGGTCGGCCGGCCGCACGCCGTGAACCCGGACCGGGCGCTGCGCCGGGAGGCCGTTGCGCGCGGGTGGCCGATTCTCGACTTCCACCGGCCGGTGCGGCTCAAGCAGCGGCTGCCCGCCTTCTCCGTACCGCCGCGTCCGGCTCTGGTCGCCGCGGCGGCCATAGGCGCGGCGGCGGCCACCGCGGGGCTCGTCTGGTACGCGAACCGGCGTCGGGGCGCGGTGGCCTGAGCCGTCGCGGCCGTTGTTTCACCGCCGGGAAATCCCGCGCCACACCGCCGCCCGTTCAGGCCATACAGATCCCATTTGAACGTAAAAGTAAAGAAGTGCAGCCAGGGGTTCCGCTTGCTCCCTGCTTGCAGTACAAAGGACTCAAGGCCCGCGCGACCAAAGGACATCCGAAAGGATCACCTTTAAGACGCAATTTGGCCCACGGACCGAGCATGAACACCGGGCACCCACGCGACGTCGACCCGTCGATTACGGGCCAGCCGCACCAGGTGACGGGCGAAGTTCCCGACCTGATGGGCGACACATCGAGGACGCTTGGTAACTCGGTGCTCATGCCAGCGGCGGTACGAGTCCTCGTACCGCCGCAACCCTGTGTCCGGGCCCGCCGTCAGGCCGCCCCGCGCTGCAGCGCCTCGCACACCGCCGTCGACTCGCGCGCGCCCAGTTCCACTGCCCTGGCGCAGTGGGCGATCCAGGCCGCCATGCCCTCCGGGGTGCCGGACACATAACCGTCGAAGGCGGCCAGGTAGGCCGCGCGGCCCAGTTCGGCGTGGCCCACCTCGGCGGGGCAGACCGACTTGGGGTCGAGGCCGCTGCCGACCAGGACGATGCGCTCGGCCGCCCGCGCGACCAGTCCGTTGCGGGAGACGAAGGGGCGCAGCGCCAGCAGCTCGCCGTGCACGACGGCCGCCGTCACCAGGGCAGGCGCGGAGCTGCCCGCGATGATCAGTTCCGACAGGCCCTCCAGACGCCCGGAGACCTCGTCCGCGCTCGGCAGCGCCGACTCGACCAGCGGCTCGTCGACGCCTTCGCCCTCCTGGCGGGGCCGCCCGACGGCGTCCTCCCGGCCCGCGGCGGCCACCAGGTGCAGCCGGGCCAGAACGCGCAGG
Source organism: Streptomyces sp. NTH33 (assembly GCF_003236365.1). Classification (GTDB taxonomy): domain Bacteria; phylum Actinomycetota; class Actinomycetes; order Streptomycetales; family Streptomycetaceae; genus Streptomyces. The sequence goes on along the minus strand of NZ_POTZ01000339.1, from coordinate 3,061 downwards.
GGCGACTGCCGCCAGACGGACAGCAGCTGGCCGGCCTCGGCGGTCAGGCGAAGGGCGGCACCCACCACCCGGGCCTCGTCGTCGCCGCTGAAATCGGTACGCCGGCGCACCTCCTCCAGGGCCCAATCCGCACCGGACAGCGCCGCGGAGCCGCGTGCGCCGCGCAGCGCCGCCTCGGAGGTGATCTCATTGCTCCGGCGCCGCATGACCCGGTGCCCGTAGACCCGGTCCACGGCCTTGCGCACGGACTCCACGGACTCGGCCACACCGGGCAGCGCACCCAGTGCCGCAAGGGGGTCCGCCTTGCTCGAGCTCGTTCGAGAGCTTGGGGGAGGATCGGCGGTCGCGCCTGTCGTACTCATGAGTACGACCCTACGCACCCGAGCGGCACACTCCCCGAAGGAGTGGTATTCCTCACGCGAACCGCCACGTAAAGCCATCACCGCACTACGCTCCGTGAACATGAAAATTGCTTTCGTCGGGAAGGGCGGCAGCGGCAAGACCACCCTGTCCTCCCTGTTCATCCGCCATCTCGCGGCCTCGGGCGCGCCCGTCGTCGCGATCGACGCCGACATCAACCAGCATCTGGGGGCCGCGCTCGGACTGGAGGAGGCACAGATCGCCGCGCTGCCGGCGATGGGCGGCCGGCTTCCACTGATCAAGGACTATCTGCGCGGCACCAACCCGCGCATCGCCTCCGCCGAGACGATGATCAAGACGACCCCGCCGGGCGAGGGCTCGCGCCTGCTGCGCCTGAGCGAGGACAACCCGCTGTACGACGCCTGCGCCCGCCCGGTGGAACTCGACGGCGGAGCCGTGCGTTTGATGGTCACCGGCCCCTTCACGGACGCCGACCTGGGGGTCGCCTGCTACCACTCCAAGACCGGAGCGGTGGAGCTGTTCCTGAACCACCTGGTGGACGGCCGCGACGAGTACGCGGTGGTCGACATGACGGCGGGCTCGGACTCCTTCGCCTCCGGGATGTTCACCCGCTTCGACATCACGTTCCTCGTCGCCGAGCCGACCCGGAAGGGGGTATCCGTCTACCGCCAGTACAAGGAGTACGCCCGCGACTTCGGCGTCGTGCTGAAGGTCGTGGGCAACAAGGTCCAGGGACAGGACGACCTCGACTTCCTGCGCGCTGAGGTCGGGGACGACCTGCTCGTGACCGTCGGGCACTCGGACTGGGTGCGCGCCATGGAGAAGGGCCGGCCGCCCCGGTTCGAGTTCCTGGAGGACGCCAACCGCCGCGCCCTGCGCCTGCTCCAGGTCGCCGCCGACGCCACGTACGAGCTGCGTGACTGGGACCGCTACACCCGGCAGATGGTGCACTTCCACCTGAAGAACGCCGCCTCGTGGGGGAACGAGCGGACCGGGGCCGACCTGGCGGCCCAGGTCGACCCCGGCTTCGTCCTCGGCGAGAGTGTCACCGCCCCGGCGTGAGCACCGCTACGGTCTGGGCGCCCCGGGTACGCCCCTGGGGGCCGGGACCGGCCGGGCCGAGAGGAAGGACGCCCAGCCCTGTCCGGGCGTCTCGCCGACCTCCAGCGTGCGCAGCTTCGCGAGGGTCCGCGGGTCCTGGGCGTCCAGCCAGTCGGCCAACTGACGGAAGGAGACGCAGCGCACCTCGGGCTTGTTGCACACCTCCTTCACGACCTGCTCGACGGCGCGCATGTAGGTGCCGCCGTTCCAGGACTCGAAGTGGTTGCCGATGATCAGCGGGGCACGGTTGCCGTCGTAGGCCCGGGAGAAGCCCTTGAGCAGGCCGTCGCGCATTTGGGCGCCCCAGTAGTCGAACTTGCCGGGGTCGCCCTGGGTCTGCGTACCGGACTGGTTGACCATGAAGTTGTAGTCCATGGTCAGCTGCTCGAAGGTGTGCCCGGGGAAGGGCACCAGCTGCATCGACAGGTCCCGCAGGCCCTCGCGCTTCTTGGGCCACACCTGGTTGTTGACACCGCTGCTGTCGTAGCGGAAGCCCAACTGGCCCGCCGCCTTCACGAAGTTCTCCTGACCCTCCAGGCAAGGGGTGCGGGCGCCGATGAGCTCCTTGTCGTAGTCGAAGGGCAGCGGGGCCGCGTCCTTCATGCCGGTATTGGTCTTCCAGGTCTTCACGAACTGCTTGGCCTGGGCGATCTCGCTCTTCCACTCCTCGACCGACCACTGGCCGACCCCGCCGTCCGGGCCGCAGAAATGGCCGTTGAAGTGCGTGCCGATCTCATTGCCCTCCAGCCACGCCAGACGGGCCTGCTTGACCGTGTCGGCGATGCCCTTCTCGTCGTTGAAGCCGATCTCGGAGCTGCCGGGGGCGTGCTGCGGGGGTTGGTACAGGCCGCGCTTCTCCTTTGGCAGCAGGTAGACGCCGCTGAGGAAGTACGTCATGGTCGCGCGGTTCTCCTTGGCGACCTTGCGGAAGTGCGAGAACAGCTTCTGGCTGTCCTCGCCCGCCCCGTCCCAGGAGAACACGACGAACTGCGGGGGCCTCTCACCGGGCTTGAGCCGCTCCGGCCTCGGCAGGTACGGCTGGGCCCCGGTGTACGCGGTGGACCCGTCGCCGATCAGACGGGCGGCACTTCCGGGCGCCGGCGCGCCCTTGCGCGGAGCGCCGTGCGTGCCCTGTCCGGACACCTCGGGACCGCTCGCACAGCCGGCGAGCGACGAGGCGCAGGCCGCGGCGACGGCGACGCCCACGGCGATCCTCTGGGTGGCGGCCATGTCCCGCCCACCTTCTTCCTTCTCTCGTCCAACGCCGAGACGGCGTGTGCTGGTGATGCGCCGGACATGCCGACGGCGCCGCCAAGGTCGCATAAACCGAAGGATGAATTAATACGACAAGCCGACGAAAAGCCCACTTCACCCATCAAGGTGATTCGATCCTCCATTTGCACCGAAAAACAACAAACATCTTTTACTCGGCATTACGATTGCTTTACTCAGCGTTGAATCTTCCGTTCCCCGTTGAGCCAGTCGACAGTTCCGCGACCGCACCATTCGAGGAGACGGGAAACATGCCTGTCCGCGTCCCCGCCCACACCGCGAACTCCCCCCGCACCAAACGCTTCCA
>NZ_POTZ01000338.1 GCF_003236365.1 Streptomyces sp. NTH33 | reverse complement strand
GGCAGGGACTTGCGCCGGTGCAGCACCAGGTCCTTGTCGCTGTCGAAGCGGATCTGGTGCTTGCCGCCGAGCAGCAGGCTGCCGTCGGCGCGGACCTGCGCGACCCGGTCGTCGGACCGGTCGGTGTCGACGGTGGCCGGGTCCTCGCCCTCCAGACCGAGGACCACGGCCTTGTCGGAGCCGTGTCCCCGGCCGGTGGCGCCGAGCGAGCCGTACAGCTCCGCCCGGACGCCCACCACGTCGTCCAGCAGCCCGTCCCGCTCCAGTCCCTCGACGAAGCGCCTGGCCGCCCGCATCGGCCCCACCGTGTGGGAGGAGGAGGGGCCGATGCCGACCGAGTACAGGTCGAAGACGCTGAGGGCCATCAGGGCACCTCGGGGCCCTGGTACTCGCTCATCGCGTCGATGAGCCAGCGGGCCAGGTAGTCGGCGAACGAGGACCGCGGGAAGAGCCGGTACGTCGTGTCACCGGTCTGCCAGAGCACCACCGGGACCGGCCCGACCTGCGTGGCCACCGCCCGGCCCGGCCCGAAGGAGCGCGGGTGCAGGTCCAGGACGCAGCCCTTCTCCAGGACCTGGCGGGCCGAGGGGCCGCTCAGCTCCAGCGTGGTCCGGTTCGCCGACACGTCGACGACCGAGCCCGGGTCCCCGGCGAGCGCGTCCAGCAGCCCGGCGACGAGCTCCGGCCCGTCGCCCTGGGACAGCACGAGCCATTCGTCGGGCCCGAGCCACACCGCGGTGTGCGGGCCGGCCTGCGCGGCCTGGCCGCAGTGGTCCGGCAGCGGTGCGCCGAGCACCGAGCCGATGCGGCCGGCCGCCTCGGAGGCGGGGTCGACCCGCAGGCTCACCATGGTGACGAAGGGCCACTCGGTCAGCGACACACCGCGCTCACCGGTGACGCCGGCGGCGCGCATCCGCTCCTGGAGGTGCGCGAGGGGGCTGCGGCGCAGCGCCGCCGGTCCCGCGTCGATCAGCTCAGCCATCTCGCTTGGTCCCTTCGGGGTCGTAGAGCACGGGTTCGGCCACCAGGACGGGCACCAGGTCGTCGCCGACCGGGGCGATCAGCGTCTCGCCGATCCGGTTGCGCCCGTCGGCGACGAGCGCGAGGGCGAACGGCCTGCCGAGCGCCTCGCTGTGGTAGCTGGAGGTGACGTGGCCGAGCATCGGCACCGGCCCGTCCTGCGGGGTGATGGGGACGCCCGGCGCGACGATCTGGGAGCCCTCCGGCAGCCGGGTGCTGCCGTCCGCGGGCAGCAGGCCGACCAGGTGCTTGCGGTCGGTGCGGGCGGTGTCGGGGCGGCTGTAGGAACGCTTGCCGATGAAGTCCTTCTGCTTGGAGACCACCCAGGACATGCCCGCGTCCTGCGGGGTGACCGTCCCGTCGGTGTCCTGGCCGACGATGACGTAGCCCTTCTCGGCACGCAGCACGTGCATGGTCTCGGTGCCGTACGGGGTGATGCCGTAGGGCTGCCCAGCCGCGTACACGGCCTCCCAGACCGCCAGGCCGTACCAGGCCGAGACGTTGATCTCGTAGGCGAGTTCGCCGGAGAAGGAGATCCGGCAGATGCGGGCGGGGATTCCGGAGGCCAGGGTGGTCTCACGGAAGGCCATGAAGGGGAACGCCTCGTTGGACAGGTCCAGGTCGGGGGCGAGTCGGCCGACGACCTCGCGGGACTTGGGGCCGACGACGGCGATCGTGGACCACTGCTCGGTCACCGAGGTGCAGTGCACGTCGAGTTCGGGCCACTCGGTCTGCAGCCACTCCTCCAGCCAGTCCAGGACGCCGGCCGCGCCGCCCGTCGTGGTGGTCATGAAGTAGCGGTTCTCGTCCAGGCGCAGGGTCACGCCGTCGTCGAAGATCATGCCGTCGGGCTTGCACATCACGCCGTAGCGGGCGGAGCCGGGCTTGAGCTTCTTGAAGGCGTTGGTGTAGACGCGGTTGAGGAACTCACCGGCGTCCTTGCCCCAGATCTCGATCTTGCCGAGGGTGGAGGCGTCCATGACGGCGACGCCCTCGCGGGCCGCGCGGCACTCGCGCGCCACCGCGGCGTCCATGTCCTCCCCCTCCTGGGGGAAGTACCACGGCCGCTTCCACTGGCCGACGTCCTCGAACTCCGCGCCGTGGGCGACGTGCCAGCTGTGGATCGACGTCATGCGCTCGGGGTCGAACAGGTCGCCGCGCTCACGTCCGGCGAGGGCGGCGAAGGCCACCGGGGTGTACGGCGCCCGGTAGGCGGTGGTGCCGATCTCGCCCGGGGAGGCGCCGTCGCCGAGGGCGGCGGCGATCACGCCGATGGCGTTGACGCCGGAGGTCTTGCCCTGGTCGTTCGCGGTGCCGAGCGAGGTGTAGCGCTTGACGTGCTCGACGCTGCGCATGCCGGCGCCGGTGGACCGCCAGACGTCGGCGACGGTGACGTCGCGCTGGTGGTCGACGAAGTGCGTGTCCCAGGTGCCGGGGCCGCCGTCGGAGCCGTCGGAGCCGTTGCCGGGTGCGGGCACCAGCCACAGCGCGCGCACCGGGGCGCGGCCGGCGGCGGTGTCGGCGGGCGCGACGGGGACGGGCACCGGGAACCCGGCGTCCGTGGCGGCCTGCGCACCGGCCCACGCGCCCTCGGCGAGCGCGCCGTCGAGGTCGTAGGTCCCGCGGGCGGCGCCGACGACCTGCTGGTCGCGGACCGTGCTGTCGGGCACGAAGGCGGCCAGGTCGTCGTCCCAGCGCAGCTTGCCCTGACGCTGGCTGTGCAGGTGCACCACCGGGCTCCAGCCGCCCGAGACGGCGAGCAGGTCGCAGTCGAACGAGACGGGCTCACCGGTGAGTTCGCCGCTGCCGTCGAGGCCCTGGACGGTGACGCCGGTGAGGCGCCCCTCGCCCGCGGTGTCGGTCACCGCGCTGCCGGTCAGTACCTTGACGCCGGTGGCCGCGGCGACCTCGGCCGCCCGCCGGGACAGCTCGGGGCGGGCGTCGACGACGGCGGCGATCTCCACGCCGGCCGCGTGCAGGTCGGCGACCGTGTCGTAGGCGCTGTCGTTGGTGGTGCTCACGACGGTGCGGGAGCCGGGTGCCACCGCGTAGCGGTTGACGTAGGAGCGGACGGCGGAGGCGAGCATCACGCCGGGGCGGTCGTTGCCGGCGAACACCAGCGGCCGCTCGTGGGCGCCGGTGGCCAGGACCACCTGGCGGGCCCGGATGTGCCACAGCCGCTGCCGCGAGACGCCCTCGGACGGGGCGGGGGCGTCGGCGCCGAGGTGGTCGGTGCGCCGCTGCAGGGCCAGGACGTAGTTGTCGTCGTAGGAGCCGAAGGCGGTGGTGCGGGGCAGGACGACGGTCTCGGGGGCCGCCTCCAGGGCCGCGCGGACCTCGGCGACCCACTCCAGGGCGGTCTGCCCGCCGACCGTCTCGGTGCGCCCGGACAGCAGCGAACCGCCGGGTTCGGGCTGGTCGTCGACGAGGATCACCCGGGCGCCGGAGCCGGCCGCCGCGGCGGCGGCCGCGAGTCCGGCCGGGCCCGCGCCGACGACCAGGACGTCGGTGTGCACGTACTTCTTGTCGTAGACGGCGGGGTCGGGGGTCGGGTCGAGTTCGCTCATCCCGGACAGGGTGGTGGCGGACAGCCCGTCGTACAGCTCGACGGTCGTGGCGGGCAGCATGCCCTCCGTGCACGGGCCGTCGATCTGGATCAGGGCGTTGGACTCCTCCACGCCGGCGGAGACGATGCCGCGGGGGCGGCCCCGGTAGAGGGACGGTCCGACCTCGACGGCGCCGTGGGCCAGCAGGGCGGAGGCGACGGTGTCACCGGGGTGGCCGGTCAGCTCGCGGCCGTCGACGGTGAACCGCAGCACGGTGTCGCGGTCGACGCGGCCGCCGTGCGGCAGACGGAATTCCTGGTCGGTCATCGGTTCCCTCCGGCCGGATCGGCGGACTGGCGAAGGTCGTTGTGCCCGGACAGTCCGGGGATCTCGGGGCGGGCCTCGTCGAGCCGGTAGACGGCGAGCACCTCGTAGGTGACGGTGTCGCGCACGACGTTGAACCAGCGGCGGCAGCCCGTGGAGTGCACCCACCGCTCGGCGAAGGGGCCCTTGGGGTTGTCCCGGTAGAAGACGTACTCGGCCCACTGTTCGTCGGTGAGCTCCCCGGGGGTCTCGGGGAAGGGGAGGTGGGCCTGGCCCCCGTAGTGGTACTCGGTCTCGTCCCGAGGACCGCACCATGGGCAGTTCAGCAGCAGCACGGTGTCCTCCTCTCAGTGGGCCACGGCCGCGGCGCCGTGCTCGTCGATCAGGGCGCCCGTGGTGAAACGGTCCAGGGCGAAGGGCTTGTTCAGGGGGTGCGGCTCGCCGGTGGCGATGGTGTGGGCGAAGGTCCAGCCGGCTGCCGGGGTGGCCTTGAAACCGCCGGTGCCCCAGCCGCAGTTGACGTAGAGGTTCTCCACCGGCGTGGTGCCGATGATCGGGGAGGCGTCCGGGGTGACGTCGACGATGCCGCCCCAGGTCCGCAGCACGTGGGCGCGGGCGAAGATGGGGAACAACTCGACGGCGGCGGCCATCTGGTGCTCGATCACGTGGACCGAGCCGCGCTGGCCGTAGCCGTTGTACGCGTCGACGCCCGCGCCCATCACCAGTTCGCCCTTGTGCGCCTGCGAGACGTAGACGTGCACGTGGTTGGACATCACGACGGTGGGGTGCACCGGCTGGTGCAGTTCGGAGACCAGCGCCTGCAGCGGGTGGGACTGCACCGGCAGCCGGAACCCGGCCCGTTCGGCCAGGACGCCGCTGTGCCCGGCGGCCGCGAGGCCGACCCGGCCGGCGAGGATGCGGCCCCGGCTGGTCTCGACGCCGACGACGCGGTCGCCGTCCTTGACGAAGCCGGTGACCTCGCAGTTCTGGATGAGGTCGACGCCCATCTCGTCGGCGCGGCGGGCGAGCGCCCAGGCGACGTGGTCGTGCTTGGCGATGCCGGCGCGGGGCTGGTAGGTGCCGCCGAGGACCGGGTAGCGGGTGTCGGGCGAGGTGTTGAGGATCGGGCAGATCTTGGCGACCTCGTCGGTGTCGAGCCATTCGGCGTCGACCCCGTTGAGCCGGTTGGCGTTGACGCGGCGCACGCCCTCGCGGACGTCCTGCAGGGTGTGCGCGAGGTTGAGGACGCCGCGCTGGCTGAACAGGAAGTCGTAGTCCAGCTCCTCGGGCAGCCCCTCCCACAGCTTCAGGGCGTGCTCGTAGATGGCCGCGCTCTCGTCCCACAGGTAGTTGGAACGGATGATGGTGGTGTTGCGGGCCATGTTGCCGCCGGCCAGCCAGCCCTTCTCCAGGACGGCGACGTTGGTGATGCCGTGGACCTTGGCGAGGTAGTAGGCGGTGGCCAGGCCGTGGCCTCCGGCGCCGACGATGACGACGTCGTAGGAGGAGCGGGGTTCGGGGGTGCGCCAGAGCCAGTCGGGGTGCTCCGGCAGGGGTGTGGCGGTCATCCGGCGGTTCCGTTCTGGTCGGCGGGTCCGGTCTGGTCGGCGGGTCCGGTCTGGTCGGCGTAGAGGGGGAACTTCTCGGCGAGGGCGGTGACCCGGCCGCGCAGCAGGGCGGCGCTCTCGTCGGTGAGGTCCTCCTCCTTCAGGGCGCGGGCGATGATGTCGGCGACCTCGCGGAACTCGTCGGCCCCGAAGCCCCGGGTGGCCAGGGCGGGGGTGCCGATCCGCAGGCCGGAGGAGACCATCGGCGGGCGGGGGTCGAAGGGCACGGCGTTGCGGTTGACGGTGATGCCGATGCGGTGGAGGCGGTCCTCGGCCTGCTGTCCGTCGAGCGTGGAGTCGCGCAGGTCGACCAGGACCAGGTGGACCTCGGTGCCGCCGGTGAGGACGGAGATCCCGGCCTCGGCGACGTCGTCGGCGAGCAGCCGTCCGGCGAGGATCCGGGCGCCGTCCAGGGTGCGCTGCTGGCGCTCCTTGAACTCCTCGCTCGCCGCGACCTTGAAGGCGACCGCCTTGGCGGCGACGACGTGCTCCAGCGGGCCGCCCTGCTGGCCGGGGAAGACCGCGGAGTTGATCTTCTTGGCGAGGTCGGCCCGGCTGAGGATCACACCGCCGCGGGGTCCGCCGAGGGTCTTGTGGGTGGTGGTGGTCACGACGTCCGCGTACGGCACGGGGCTGGGGTGCAGGCCGGCCGCGACCAGTCCGGCGAAGTGCGCCATGTCGACCATGAGGTACGCGCCGACCTCGTCGGCGATGCGCCGGAAGGCGGCGAAGTCCAGCTGCCGCGGATAGGCCGACCAGCCGGCGACGATCAGCTTCGGCCGGTGCTCACGGGCCAGCTCCGCCACCTCGTCCATGTCGATGCGCAGGTCCGACCGGCGGACGTGGTAGGGCACGACGTTGTAGAGCTTGCCGGAGTAGTTGATGCGCATGCCGTGGGTCAGGTGACCGCCGTGCGCCAGGTCCAGGCCGAGGATCGTGTCCCCGGGGTCGAGGAGGGCGAACATCGCGGCGGCGTTGGCCTGGGCGCCGGAGTGCGGCTGGACGTTGGCCGCCTCCGCGCCGAACAGGGCCTTGACCCGGTCGATGGCGAGCTGTTCGACGACGTCGACGTGCTCGCAGCCGCCGTAGTAGCGGCGGCCGGGGTAGCCCTCGGCGTACTTGTTCGTCAGGACCGAGCCCTGGGCCTGCATCACGGCCTCGGGCGCGAAGTTCTCCGACGCGATCATCTCGAGTGTCGTCTGCTGGCGCCGGAGCTCCTCGGAGACGGCGGCCGCGATCTCGGGGTCCAGGGAGGCCAGGGGAAGGGAGAGAAGGCCGCTGTTCTCCGTCGTCGACGGTTTCGCTGCCATGGTGAGCACCACCTTAATATGCGACTGCTCCAGCACTGATATATCAGTACGTGCGGTAACGTAGGTCAGGCTGACGGAACGGGTCAAGGGGGTAGCGGAATGAATCAGGCACAGACTTCGCAGACGGCCGGCGAGGAGACGCTCACCCTCGCCGAGCGCGCGTACCGCGACATCCGCGACCGCCTGATCATGCTGGAGATCCCGCCGGGCGCCCCGGTGAACGAGGACCTGCTCGCCCAGAGCGTCGGCTTCGGGCGCACTCCGGTGCGCGAAGCCCTCAAGCGCCTGCAGTACGAGCGGCTGATCGTGGCCTACCCGCGGCGCGGGACCTTCGCCACCGAGGTCAACATCACCGACCTCGCCCACATCTCCGAGGTCCGGCGTCGGCTGGAGCCCATGGCGGCGGCCCGCGCGGCCGAGCGCGCCACCGCCGCCGACCGCGAGGCGCTGGGCGCGCTGCTGCGGCAACTGGAGGGCGAGGACACCGCGGGGCAGGGCGCGGACGCCCTGATGCGCCTCGACCTTCGGGTGCACCGGGCCATCTACGCCGCGACCCACAACCCGTACTTCGAGGACACCCTCATCCGCTACGACAACCTGGCCACCCGCATCTGGTGCCTGTTCGTGAACCGGCTGCCGGGCATGGCGGGACACGTCGTCGAGCACGGACCGCTGCTGCGCGCCATCGTCGACGGCGACCCCGACAAGGCGTCGGAGCTGGCGCGCAGCCACGTCGTGGGCTTCGAGCGGGCGATCCGCGACGCGATCTGAGCGGACCGGTCAGGCCCTTTCGCTCTTCCGCCCCTTTGCCCTCCGCCCCTCCTCGCT
>NZ_POTZ01000337.1 GCF_003236365.1 Streptomyces sp. NTH33 | reverse complement strand
CCCCTGGCCCCCTGTCCTCACTCCCCTGTACGTCGAGAGAAAGCCGAGGTCGCCGCTCGATGACGTCCCTACTCAGCCGGGGCCGGTCCCGGATCGTGTCCCTGCTGCCGTCGCGGGCCGATCTGGTCGGCATGGGCCGCAGCCCTCGCCGCGACCTGCTCGCCGGACTGACCGTGGCGATCGTCGCCCTGCCGCTCGCCCTCGGCTTCGGCGTCTCCTCCGGGCTGGGCGCCGAGGCGGGGCTGGCCACCGCGGTGGTCGCGGGCGCGCTCGCCGCGCTGTTCGGCGGCTCCGATCTCCAGGTGTCCGGGCCCACCGGCGCCATGACGGTGGTGCTGGTGCCGATCGTCGCCCGGTACGGCGCCTCCGGGGTGCTCACGGTCGGGCTGATGGCCGGGCTGATGCTGGTCGCCCTGGCCGTGCTGCGGGCCGGGAAGTACATGCGGTACGTGCCCGCTCCCGTGGTGGAGGGCTTCACCCTGGGCATCGCCTGCGTGATCGGCCTGCAGCAGATCCCGAACGCGCTCGGGGTGGCCCAGCCCGAGGGCGACCGGGTGCTCGTCGTCGCCTGGCGGGCCCTGGAGGAGTTCGTACGGCACCCGAACTGGACGGCGCTCGGCTGCGCCGCCGCGGTCGCCGCGGTCATGCTCGTGGGGGCGCGGTGGCGGCCGGCCGTGCCGTTCTCCATCCTCGCCGTGATCGCGGCGACCGTCGTCGTCCAGGCGGCCGGTCTGGAGGGGGCCCGGCCGATCGGCGACCTGCCCTCCGGGCTGCCCGCGCCGTCGCTGGCCTTCCTCGACCCCGGCGCGCTCGGTTCGCTGCTCGCCCCGGCGGTGGCGGTCGCCGCGCTGGCCGCGCTGGAGTCCCTGCTGTCCGCCTCGGTCGCCGACGGCATGACGGTGGGCCGGCGGCACGACCCGGACCGGGAGCTGTTCGGACAGGGGCTGGCCAACATCGCCGCCCCCCTGTTCGGCGGGGTGCCGGCGACCGGCGCGATCGCCCGGACCGCCGTCAACGTCCGCACCGGCGCGGGCTCGCGGCTCTCCTCCCTCAGCCATGCCGCCGTGCTCGCGGTGATCGTCTTCGCCGCCGCCCCGCTGGTGTCCCGCATCCCGCTGGCGGCCCTGGCGGGCGTACTGCTGGCGACCGCGGTCCGCATGGTCGAGGTCGGCTCGCTGCGGGCCATGGCGAGGGCGACCCGCTCGGACGCGGCGATCCTCGCGCTGACCGCTCTGGCCACCCTGGCCCTGGACCTGGTCCAGGCCGTCGTCATCGGCCTCCTCGTCGCCGGCGCCCTGGCGCTGCGCGCCGTGGCCCGCCAGGCCCGCCTCGACCAGGTGCCGCTGGACCGCGGCGACCTTCCCCAAGCTCTCGGCTGCGCTCGAGCAGGGGAGACCCCAACCGACGAGGAGCACGCCCTGCTCGCCGAGCACGTCGTCGCCTACCGCATCGACGGGCCGCTGTTCTTCGCCGGCGCCCACCGCTTCTTGCTGGAGCTGAGCGAGGTGGCCGACGTGCGCGTGGTGATCCTGCGCATGTCCCGGATCTCCACCATGGACGCCACCGGGGCCCTGGTGCTCAAGGACGCCGTGGAGAAGCTCGACCGGCGCGGCGTCCTCGTCCTGGCCTCCGGCATACGCCCCGGCCAGCGCCAGGTCCTGGACTCCGTCGGCGTGCTGGACCTGCTGCGCCGCAGGGGCGGGGAGTACGCCACCACGCCCGAGGCCATCCGGGCCGCGCGCGGACATCTGGAGACGGCCGGCGTGCTGCGGCCGGCGGACGCTCCTGGCCGGCCCGCGCACGGAATTGCACAGCTGCGCAATTCTTGATGTTGTTACCGCCTGTCGCGACGCACAGCAGAGCCAGGACGAAGCAATGGTGACCACGCCGCTGTACCAACTCAAGGCCGAGTTCTTCAAGACGCTCGGCCATCCCGCGCGCATCCGCGTCCTGGAGCTGCTCAGTGAGCGCGAGCACGCGGTGGCCGAGATGCTGCCCGAGGTGGGCATCGAACCCGCCGCCCTCTCCCAGCAGTTGGCCGTGCTGCGCCGGGCCGGCCTGGTCGTCTCCCGCAAGCAGGGTTCGACCGTCCACTACTCGCTGACCGACCCGCACGTGGCCGAACTGCTGCGGGTGGCGCGGACGATCCTGTCCGGAGTCCTGGCGGGGCAGGCGGAGATGCTGGCCGATCTGCGCGCGGCGCAGGGCGAGGGCCCGCCGTCCGCCTGACCGGTGCACCGGCCCGGTGACGGACAGCCGGGGCCCCACCGCGGGTGGCGGTGGGGCCCCGGGGCCGGGCGAGGCGGCCGTCAGAGCAGCCAGCGGTTCCGGCTGACGAAGGGCAGGCGCGCCCACAGCCGGCCGAGCCCCCAGGTGGCGCCGGCACCCGTTGCCGCGAGGACGATCAGGGCGACGGCGTAGACGAAGTGGTAGTCGGCGAACGGGTTCGTCGACATGCTCGGCGAACCGTCGGACAGGTGCTGGGCGGGGGGCCATTCGGCCATCCACATCAGCGCCGTCATCACGGTGCCGGCCACCGCGGCGAGCCGCAGCCCGATCCCCGCGATCAGCGCGACTCCGATGCCCAGCAGGCCGAGCATGAACAGCCAGTCGGCCCACGCCGCGCCGGCCCAGGAGTGGAAGACGGACTCCATGGGCCCCGTGGCGACCGCGCCGAGGAAGCCCCTGGTCGGCGAACCGCCGTCGATCCAGCCCCTGCCGGACGGGGTCGCGTAGCCGAAGCCGAACGTCTTGTCCAGGAAGGCCCACAGGAAGACGAACCCGAGCAGCACCCGCAGCCCGGCCAGGGCGTGGGCGCCGAACGCGGTCGCCGCGCCGGTCTCGGACGCCGCGGTGGCAGCGGAAGCCGTCCGCGGCCTGCGCGGCAACGAAAGGCGCAGACCGGTGTGGTGCTGGGAGTGGTTGTGTACGGCCATGATGTCCATCCCCTCCAAGGGAGCCCCACCGGGTGTCCGCGGGGCGGTCACGGAATGTCGGTCGCTCTCGGTGCACCACCAATGTCCCGCCGTCGCGGCCGGGCGCTCAGGGGCTGCGGGGCCCCGTCCTCAGGGCCGAACGTCCCTGCTTCCGGGGCCCGTTCAGCCGTCCGCGAGCAGTCGCCCGCGGCGCGGACCGCATCCGTCCGGGCCGAGCCGCCCACGTGCGGACGTGGACGCGGGACGCGGACGCCTCGGGTTGCGGGGGCCTGACCGGAGCCCTGTACTGAGGGAATAGGGCGTCCGCCGTCCCGCCGCCCTGTCGACCGCCGCGGAGGAGCACGCGTGATTCGAGCCGCCCCCGCTGCTTGGCCCCGCAGCGTGTCCCCCCGGTCCCCCGACCGCGCTCCGGCGCCGTGCTGAGTGTGCTGCTCGCCGTGCTCGCGGCGGTCGCGAACGCGCTGTCCTCCGTGCTGCAGCGCAAGGCCGCGCGCGAGGCTCCGCGGGAGGACGGTGTGAGTCCGCGGCTGGTGTGGCGGCTACTGCACCGCCCCGTGTGGCTGTGCGGCGTGCTCGCGATCATCGCCGGGTTCCTCCTGCAGGCCACGGCGCTGAGCTTCGGCCGGATCTCGGTGGTGCAGCCGGTGCTGGTGATGGAACTGCCGGCCACCCTCCTGCTGTCGTCGCTGGTGTTCAAGAGCCGGCTCGGCGCCCGGGAGTGGGGCGCCTCGGCGGCGATGGCCGCCGGTCTGGCCGGGCTGCTGTTCTCCTTGTCCCCCTCCGGCGTCCCCGCCCCCCACGCCGGCAATCCGGAGTGGGCGGTCGCCTCGGGGCTGAACATCGCACTGATCGCCGCCCTGGTCGCCTGGGCCCGCCTCGCCGGTCCCGGCGCCCGCAGAACGGCGCTGCTGGGTGTGGCGACCGGATGCACCTTCGGCTTCACCGCCGCACTGATCAAAGGCGTCACGGAGGCGTACGCCCACGGCTTCGCCACGCTGTTCACCAGCTGGCAGCTCTACGCCATGATCGTGGCCGGTGCCGGTGCCATGGTGCTGCTGCAGGCCGCTCTGCAGGCCGGACGCCTGCTGGTCAGCCAGCCCGGCATGACCATGTCCGACCCGGTCGTCGCGATCATGTGGGGCATTTTCGTCTTCGGCGAAGTGGTGCGGGGCGGTTTCTACATCCTCATGTCGGTCGTGGCGGCAGCCGTCGTGGCCACCGGCGTCATCCTGCTGGCGCGCTCCCCGTTGCTCGCCGGCACCAGTGGCAGGGATGAGCGGGAGGGCTCCGGCGGCGCCCGCGCCGAGGCGGCTTCGTGAAACACCCTGCCGCGATCGACCGGGCCGGACAGCGGATGCTGCACGCCCTGGGCGGCGCGGCCCGCGCGCGGGTGGTCCTCGTTCTCGGCGCGGTGCTGGGTCTCGACGGAGCCGGCAAGGGCACGGTTTCGGCCATGGCCGGACCGATCAAGGAGGCCTTCCACGTGGGGAACACCGGGATCGGGCTCCTGGCGTCGGTGGTGTCGCTGGTCTCCGCCGTGTTCACCATCCCGGTCGGTGTCCTCACGGACCGGGTGACCCGCACCCGCCTGCTCGCCCTGAGCACCTCCCTGTGGGTGGCGGCCACCGTGCTGTCCGCCGTGTCCCCGCCCTACACCTGGCTGCTCGTCTCGCGAACCGCGCTCGGCGCGGTCACCGCCACCGCCGGGCCGACCGTGGCCTCCCTCGTCGGCGACTCCTTCCCCGTCGGGGAGCGGGCACGGATGTACGGACCGGTCCTGGCCGGCGAGCTGGTCGGCACCGGAGTGGGGTTCGCGATCTCCGGGACGGTCGGCTCCGCGCTCGGCCGGCGCTTCGCCTTCTGGTGGCTGATCGTCCCCGGGGTGCTGCTGGTGTGGGCGGTGGTCCGGCTGCCGGAACCGGCGCGCGGCGGCCAGGGCCGTCTCCGCCCCGGCCAGGACGGCGTCCCCGAGGCCCGTGGGCGCGATGCCGCCGGCGAGCGGGCGCCCGCCACGGACGGCGACGGCGACGACCGCGGGGCCGAGGACGCCCGGACGCCGGCCACCGAGCGCAACCCCGCGGCGCGGGCCGTGGAGGCCGTCGGTGTTCCGCCGCACGAGGACCTGATCCTGCACGGTGACCCGCGCACCCTGCCGCTGGGCCGGGCCGTCCGGTACGTCCTGCGGGTGCGCACCAACGTTGTCCTGATCGCCGCTTCCGCGCACGGAGCAGGGCGCCCTTCTCATTCCGCCACATCCTGCACATATGTTTCTTTTCTGTCGGGACGGGGATCCAGAGGCAGTGAAAAACCATCCGGTACACCGGGGGGCGCACGGTCCCCCAGCGGCTGGAGCCGCCTGCCGCGTCGATCTTCGGCATCGCGTACTGACCCACGTCCCGGTCGGCGCGGGGCCGGAGGCGGTCGTGGTGGACCCCGCCGCGCGCCGGGCCTTCGTGGCCTGCAGTCGGGACAACGCGGTGGCCGCCGTGGACCTGGACCGGTGCGCGGTCGTGTGGCGGGCGGAAGTCGGCCGTGAGCCCATTCCCGTCGTCCTCGATCCGCCGACCCGGCGGCTGTTCACCGCGGATGCCCGCTCGGACACGGTGACGGTGCTCGACGCGGACACCGGCGGACGCGTGGCACAGATCCGGGTCGGAAGCTATCCGGCGGGGCTCGGGCACGACGTCGCGCGGCGCCGGGTCTTCACCGGCGACACCGCCTCGGGCACGGTCACGGCCATCGACGCCGACCGCCTGGAGGTGGTGGGCACCGTCCGCGCGCAACTGGGCGCCGGGAGCATCGCGGTCGACGCCGGCACCGGGCGCGCCTACTGCGTGAACTTCCTGTCGGCGTCCCTCACCGTCTTCGACAGCGGCACGCTCCGTCCGCTCGGCCGCGTCCCGGTCCACGACGGCCCGTGCAAGGCCGTACTCGCGCCGGGCGGCGGGGCCCTCTACGTCACCGAGTCGCTGCCGAGCACCGTCGCCCGTGTCGCCCTGCCCGGCGGGCGGGTCGTCGGCCGCTCCCCCGCCGAGCGCGCGCCCGTGGGCCTGCACGCCTCCGACGACGGCCGGTGGCTGTACGTGTGCAACCGCGGGGCCGGCACGGTGGGCGTCCACGACGCCCGCACGGGAAGCGAACAGCACCGCATCACCGTCGGCAACGGTCCCGGGGACTGCGCCCTCGACCCGGCCACCGGGTGGCTGCTGGTCTCCAACGCCGGCAGCGGCACCCTGTCCGTCGTGGACCGTCCGTGGCTGCCCGGCGGCCGGCCGGCGGCAGCCCATCCGGCCGAGGGCCGGCCCCTGCCCGGGTTCTCCCTCCCCGACGCGTTCACCGGCCGCATCCGCACCTCCCGTGAGTGGGCCGAGAAGAAGTACGTCATCGACTTCTTCGCCAGCTGGTGAGGCCCCTGCAACGCGGAGGCGCCGGTTCTGGAGGAGCTGCGCCGCCGTTCCGCCCGGTCCGGGCTGGACATCGTCATGATCAACGTGTGGGAGAGCGTGGACGCCGCCAAGGAGGCCCGCGACTTCTGCCGCGTCTGGGGCATCGAGGGCACCGTGCTGCTCGACGAGACGGGCGAGTACGCGGCCCGTCTGGGCATCACCGGTGTGCCGACGAACGTCCTCGTGGGCGTGGACGGCGCCGTCCGCCGGGTGGGTGCGACGACACCGGCGGAGCTGCACGCCGCCGTCGACGCGCTGCTGGACGAGGACTGACGGCGGCACGGCTGAAGCACCACGCCCCTTCACATGGCAGTGCGAAGAAAGGGGCACGGGGGCACGGGCCCGGGCATGCGGGTGCGTGCTCAGCGCTCCGCTTCGGGTCCGGCGGTGTGGACGTCCGTCACGCCGGGGATGAGGAAGGACCACATCGGCTTCGGATCCCCGTAGGGCGGATCCATACCGGGCTGTCCCCCGCGGCTGTTGGTGTGCCAGGTCTTCCCGTAAAAGTTCACCAGCCGTTCGAAGAACGCCTTCTCCGCCGTCTCCGGCAGTCCGGGGGCCACCGGCTGCCCGGACAGCCACTCGAAATTGTGCGGATGCCAGTACGGTTTCTCCTGGTCGCGCAAGGGTCTCCGCCCGTCCGGGACGGCTCGACGGCTCGACGGCTCGACGGCTGTGCGTCCTGCCACCCGAACGGGGCGAAGCCCTGGCGCATTCGGCCCTCTGCCGTTTTCCCGAGCCTTCCGCGGGTTACCTTCACTCCCCCCCACCGCGCACCTGAGGTGACCCATGCGCCTGCTGCTCGTCCACCCCAGCGCCCTGATGTACTCGGAGATCTTCCTCCGGCTCGAGCCCCTCGGGCTGGAACGCGTCGCCGCGGCGGCGCGGGAGGCCGGCCACGAGGTGCGGGCCGTCGACCTGCAGGTGCTGCGGAGCAAGGATCTGGAGCGGACCGTGGCGGAGTTCCGGCCCGAGGCGGTCGGGTTCTCGCTGAACTACCTGGCGAACATCCCCGAGGCCATCGACCTCGCCCGCGGCATCAAGCAGACGCTGCCCGGCTGCTTCGTGTTCTTCGGCGGACACAGCGTCTCCTTCGTCGCCGAGGACGTCCTGCGGCAGGCGGAGGGCGCGGTGGACGCGGTGATCCGCGGAGAGGGCGAACCGGCCATGGCCCCGCTGCTGGCGGCCGTGCGCGACGGCGGCCTGGACCAGGTGCCGGGCATCGTCACGCCCGGCGGACGCGGGCCCGCCCCGGTCATGCTCCACACGAT
>NZ_POTZ01000336.1 GCF_003236365.1 Streptomyces sp. NTH33 | reverse complement strand
TAGGGTTTCGGTGGTCATAGCGTGAGGGAAACGCCCGGTCACATTCCGAACCCGGAAGCTAAGCCTCACCGCGCCGATGGTACTGCAGGGGGGACCCTGTGGGAGAGTAGGACACCGCCGAACAAATTTTGGGTAAAAGGCCCACACCGAAAAGGTGTGGGCCTTTTTCTTTGGCCGTATTACGGTGACCCCATGACTGGCCCCAGCAGCACCGAGCAGTACGTCATCCGTTCCCCACGTGCTGAGGAGTGGCCGAGCGCGAAGGCACTGCGACTTCTCGCGCTCCAGGATCCCGTGGCACACCTCGCCTTCCTGGAGACGTACGACGACGCCATGGCCAAGCCGGATGCTTTCTGGCAGGAGCGGACGGCCGGCGTCGTGGTGGGCGCGACCGGCGCGCGGCAGTTCATCGTCGAGGCTCCGGACGGGGAGTGGGTCGGGACTCTCACCGTGCTCGTGGAGGAGGCCGGTACCACGGACTGGGCCGGTTTTCCGGTCGAGCGGCGGCAGGGGCACGTCGTGGGCGTGTACGTGCGGCCCGAGCACCGGGGGTGCGGGCTGACCGAGGTGCTGTTCGACGAGGCCCTTCAGTGGGCCTGGGAAATCGGTGCGGAGCGGGTGCGGCTGATCGTGCACGAGGACAACGGGCGGGCCCTGCGCTTCTACCGCAGGGCCGGCTTCCTGCCGAGCGGAGTCACCGTGCCGATCCCAAGGCACTCGGACGAGTCCGAGCTGGAGTACGTGCTCGAGCGTCCCTGAGCCTGAGCGCCGGCGGACGTCATGCGGGGAGTTCGTCGTGCGGCCAGCGGGCGCGGGCCTGTTCGCGGGAGCGGAGCAGGGCCAGTGCCGGCAGCCCGCGGTCGGCTCCCGCGGCCAGCAGCTCGGGGAGCTGGGGAAGCGGGGCGACGGCGGCCACGTCGTCCAGGACGAGCGTGAGTGGTGGGTCGAGCCGACCGGAGGATGACCGTTCGGCCATGCGCCGGCCGTGCTCGACCACGCTTGAGGCGAGTGCCGTCAGAAGGGGCATCGCGCCCGGGTTGGTGCGGGGATCCTCGATGGATTCCCCGACCACATAAAGCGTTCCCCCTTCGCTGACGAAGGAATCCAAGGCGAGCGCATCAGTTCGGTTTGGAGTGCAGGCGTTACGGACGTTCACCGTGAACAGTGAGGCCAGTGCGCGGCTGGTCAACTCCTGGGCGATGTCACGGCGCTCGGGGTGCGAGGTGAGCGCGGCCTCGAGCTCGCCGGCCGATCCGGAGGCGGCCTTGGGGTTCGTGCGCAGGGCTCGTACGGCCTCCTGGACCTGGGTGCCCTGGGCCCAGCGGTGGACGTGGCGGACGGTGCGGCCGTCCACGGCGGCGGCATGGAGGAAGCTGCGCAGGAGGGTTTCCGCGGTGTCGGCTGTCGCCTGGTCGATCTTGGCGGTGGGGCGGACCGGGGCGAGGAGTGCCGTGGCTCTCGCCGCCGCCGTCGCCTTGTCCTCGCAGCCCGCGGTGGGGGACCAGTGGAGGCGGGCCGGGGTGTCGCACAGGTGGGCGGGGTCGTAGAGGAGGACCGGGCCCAGTTTGGCCCGGGGGTCCTTCGTGTCCTGCCAGAGGGCGGGGTTGGACGTGATGACGAGGGCCGGGCCTGCCGCGTCCCGGATGACCTGGGCGGCTGTCGCCCGGCGGCTCTCCCTCGGGGCGATGAGGACCTTCTCCCATCCGCCGGTCCGTTCGGGCTCCGCCGGGCCCGGGGGCTTCGTCAGCGGTGTCTCTGCCGGCGGCACCGGCGGCGTCTCCACCGGTCGCGTGTCCACGAACGGCTGTTCGGGTCGCGTGGCCGTCCGCTGGCCGGGGACCTCATGCGGCACCGGCGCCGGCTCCGGCTCCGGCGTCTCCCGGGGTGCGGGTTCCGGCTCCGGTGCCGCCGCCCGTTCCCGGGCCGCCGCCGTCTCCGCCCGTCTGCGCAGCCTTCCGGCTCTCCACCGGGCCACCGTGCCCATCACGAACACGGTCAGCACGAACAGCACCATCAGCTGGCCGATGAACAGGCCCCAGAACAGCCCGTACCCCGACAGCTGCCCCGGCTGTGTGTCCGGCCAGGCGCCGGGCATGTCGTGTGGGTCGCCCATGAGGTGGCGCATCGCCGGCGGCGTACGGGTGAAGACGACCCCGGACGGCCAGGAGCCGTGGGCGAAGAGGCCGGCGAGTCCGGTGGCCGTCCACACCAGCAGGGCCATGCCGAGCAGGAAGGCGAGGATGCCGACCAGCAGGCCGTCGGGAATGCCGCCCTGGCCGCCTTGCCGGCCCCTTCCGCGGTCGCGGTCGTCCGGTCTCACGCGTGTGTTCCCCCAGCCCCCTAGGCGACCGTCGACTCGGAGGAGCCGTCCAGGTCGACGATGTGCTGTTCCATGAAGGCCGCCGCCCGTTCCTCGGCCTCCCGTTCGGCGGCGCGCAGGGCGTTGTCGGAGACGAGGTCGCTGGAGGACTCCATCATGGCGCGGTCGGTGAAGACCAGCGGGCGTTCGGTCTCGGTGACCAGGTGTTTGACCACCTGGACATTGCCGTTGACGTCCCACACGGCGATGCCGGGGGTCAGGGTCGGGATGATCTCGACCGCCCACCTGGGCAGGCCGAGCACCCGGCCGGTCGCCCGTGCCTCGTCGGCCTTCTGGGCGTAGATCGTCCTGGTCGACGCCATCTTCAGGATCGCGGCCGCCTCCTTGGCCGCCGCTCCGTCGACGACGTCCGACAGGTGGTGCACCACCGCCACGAAGGACAGACCCAGCCGGCGCCCGAACTTCAGCAGCCGCTGGAACAGCTGTGCCACGAACGGGCTGTTGATGATGTGCCAGGCCTCCTCGACCAGGAAGATGCGCTTCTTGCGGTCGGGGCGGATCCAGGTGTGCTCCAGCCACACGCCGACGATCGCCATGAGGATCGGCATGGCGATGGAGTTGCGGTCGATGTGGGACAGGTCGAAGACGATCAGCGGGGCGTCCAGGTCGATGCCGACGGTCGTCGGCCCGTCGAACATGCCGCGCAGGTCGCCGTCGACCAGGCGGTCCAGGACCAGGGCCACGTCCAGGCCCCAGGCGCGTACGTCGTCTATGGCGACGTTCATGGCCTCGGCCGACTCCGGTTCCGGGTGCCGTAGCTGCTCGACGATGTCGGAGAGCACCGGCTGGCGTTCGACGATCGTCTCGTTGACGTAGGCGTGCGCGACCTTCAGGGCGAAGCCGGAGCGCTCGTCCAGGCCGCGGCCCATCGCGACCTCGATGATGGTCCTGAGCAGGGCGAGCTGCCCGGTCGTGGTGATCGCCGGGTCCAGCGGGTTGAGGCGGATGCCGTGGTCCAGGGCCGCCGTCGGGTCGAGCCGGATGGGAGTGATCCCCAGCTCCTCCGCGATCAGGTTCCACTCGCCGACCCCGTCCTCGCCCTGGGCGTCCAGGACGACGACCTGGCGGTCGCGGAAGCGGAGCTGGCGCAGGACGTAGGTCTTCTCCAGGGCCGACTTGCCGTTGCCGGACTCGCCGAGGACGAGCCAGTGCGGGGCGGGGAGCTGCTGACCGTACAGCTGGAAGGGGTCGTAGATGTAGCCCTTCCCGGAGTACACCTCGCGGCCGATGATGACGCCCGAGTCGCCGAGGCCGGGTGCGGCGGTGGGCAGGTAGACCGCCTGGGCCTGGCCCGTGGACGTTCTCACCGGCAGCCGGGTCGTCTCGACCTTCCCGAACAGGAAGGCCGTGAAGGCGTCCGTGAGCGCGGTCAGCGGGTCCCGCATCAGAGCATCAGCCCCTACCTTCGGATTCCGGTGGCGAACGGGAGGGTGTTCACGAAGGCGCGGTGGTGCTCGCGGTCGCACCACTCCAGCTTCAGGTAGGACTTTCCGGCCGAGGCCCTGATGGTCCGCTTGTCGCGGGCCAGGGCCTCGGGGGAGCGGGAGGAGACGGTGATCCAGCCGACGAGGTTGACGCCGGCGGCACCGCTGGCGAGGTCCTCGCCGCGCTGGTCGAGGCGGTGGTGGGCCTGCACGTCGCGCGGGTCCACGGTGCGGTTCATCTTGGCGGCGCGGCTGGCCTCGGCGGCGTCGTTGGTCTTCTCGGTCAGCATGCGTTCGATGGCGACCTCGGTGGGTTCGAGCTCCATCGTGACGGCGACCGTGCGGATGACGTCGGGGGTGTGGACGAGCAGGGGGGCGAGGAAGTTGACGCCGACCGGGGTCATGGGCCACTCCTTGATCCAGGCGGTGGCGTGGCACCAGGGCTCACGGGTGGCGGACTCGCGGGTCTTGGCCTGCAGGTACGTGGGCTGTCTGGCGTCCAGCTCGGCGGGCCATGCGTTGCGCCTGGTCATCGCCTGGATGTGGTCGATGGGGTGGTCCGGGTCGTACATGGAGTGGACCAGTGAGGCCAGCCGTCCCTGGCCGAGCGGCTGCCGTACGCGGATGTCGGCCTCCTGGAGCCGGGAGCAGATGTCGGTCAGCTCGCGGGCCATGACGACCGCGAGACCGGCGTCCCGGTCCAGTTTGCGGCCCGCCTGGGGCCGGGCGGCCCGTGCCATGGCCTGGGCCTCGGCGGCGAGTTCGCGGTTGTAGTGCATGCAGGCGACGAGGTAGGCGCGGTGCTGCTCGCTGCTGGTGGAGACCATGGACTGCAGTTGGTCGTACGACCGCTGCAGCCAGGCCGGTGCCCGGTCGTCCCCGCGTACGGTGACGTCCTTGGCGTGGGCGTCGGGGTCGGCGGGCAGGGTGCGGGCGAGCATCTGCAGGCGGGTGACGAAGCCGTCGCCGTTGGCCACGTGCTTGAGCAGGGTGCCGAAGCGGTCGACGAGGGTTTCCTGGTCCTCGGAGTCGCGCAGGCCGACGCCGGGGCCCTCGATCTCGATGGCGGCGGTCACCGTCTTGCGGTCGGCGTGCAGCAGGACGGCGATCTCGTCCGGCCCGAACGGCGCGGCGAGCCAGGTGATCCGGCCGATGCCGGGCGGCGGTCCGATCTCGATCTCCCGTCCGTCCAGGCGCGTACCGGCCTCCATCGCGCCCGAGCGGTAGAGGGCGCCGTTCTTGACCGTGCGCTTGTAGGAGCGGTTGATCTCGAACCACTTGTAGAACGTGCGGTGCCGGTAGGGCATGTAGACCGCGGCGAGCGCCAGCAGCGGGAAGCCGGTCAGCAGCACGATGCGCAGGGACAGCACGGGGACGACGAGCCCGCACATCATGCCGAGGAACGCGCCCGCGACGATCAGGGCGATCTCGCCGGTCTCGCGGTTGCGGCCGATGACCGCGTTCGGCCGGGCGCGGCCGATCAGATACGTACGGCGGGGCGTGACCGTGTGGGACACGTGGGAATCGGTCGTCAACGCCCTTCACCTCCCGTGCGGTTGGTACTGCTGTTGCGGGTCCTGCCTGTGTGCGGGGTGGTCACCGGGCTGGGTGCGCGGGGAGCGGGTGCGGCGGAGGAGACGGATCCGCCGCCGCCGTCCGGGACGCGTGCGCTGTGTGCGGCGACGCCGCCGGAGGCGGGGTTGGCCGGGCGGGGAGCGGAGGAGTGGCCGCCGCCGTTGCTGTCGGCCCGGGTGCTGTGGGTCTTGATGCCCTGCGCGACCAGGGTCGCCGGGGAGCTGATGACGGCCGCGGCCTTGCCCTCGGCGCCGCGCATGAGGCGGTTGTTGCGGCCGGCCGCGATCTCGTCGCCGAAGCCGGGGACGAAGCGGTAGATCATCGCGCTGGCGAAGATGGCGAGCAGGATGATGGCGAGGCCGGAGACGACGGCGGAGAAGGCGCCCGGTCCGTCGCCGGAGGACAGGGCGCCGGCGAGTCCGAGCACGATCACGATGACCGGTTTGACCAGGATCACGGCGATCATGATTCCGGCCCAGCGGCGTACGTGTCCCCACAGGTTCTTGTCGACCAGTCCGGCGTAGACGACGGTGCCGAGCAGTGCGCCGACGTAGAGCAGGGCGGCGCGGATGACGAGTTCGAGCCAGAGCACGCCGGCGGCGAGGATGGTGACGAGGGAGACGACGATCAGCATGATCGGGCCGCCGCCGATGTTCTCGCCCTTGGCGAGCGCGGCGGAGAACGTGCCGAAGAACGTGTCCGCCTGGTTGCCGGTCGTCTTCGCGAGTACGTCGGAGACGCCGTCGGTGGCCGATACGACCGTGTAGAGGATCAGCGGGGTGAAGGCGGAGGCCAGCACGGTCAGCCAGAGGAAGCCGACCGCCTCCGAGGTCGCGGTGGTCAGCGGCACGCCGCGCACGGCCCGCTTGGCCACGGCCAGCAGCCAGAGCAGGAGCGTGAGGACCGTCGACGCGGCGAACACGACGGCGTACTGCTGGAGGAACTTCTGGTTGGTGAAGTCGACGTTCGCGGTCTCCTGCACGGCCTTGCTGAGCTTGGTGATGGTCCAGGAGGCGGCGTCGGCACAGCCTTTGGCGAGGGAGGAGAGGGGGTCGAGGGTGGAGGTGGGGTCGTTGTACGTGGAGCCGTCGCGGCTGCCGCCGGCGCCCCTTTCGCAGTACTCCTTGGCGGGGCCGCGGATCAATTCGCACGGGTCACCGCTCCCCGACGGCGACGGGTTCGGACTGGGCGTGGGCGCGGCGAGGGCGCGGGTGGCCAGCAGCACGGTGCCGGCCTGTACGGCGGCGACGGCGGCCGTCACCTTGAGGAAGCGGTGATTAGCGCGCATACGTGAACCCTCCGTACTCCTCGACGGCCTTCGTCATGTCGTCGGCGGTGGAGGCTCTTTGGTCGCGCCCGACCGGGACAGGACCGTCCTTCTGCTGGAAGTCGGTGACCTTCCAGTCGTTGCCGACCCACTCCAGCTGGTAGGTGGTGGTGTACCAGCTCTCGGTGACGGGGTTGGTCGACGCTTCGCCGGAGAGGCCGAACAGCGAGGTGTACCAGACGGCGACGGTCGCCTGGTCCCCGCGCAGCGATGTGATCTTGGTGCCCACCGGGACGACCCGGGAGATGAACGTCTGGCCGGCCGGTGCCTTGCCGTTCTTGTCGAGGCCGATGTTCCTGAGGAAGTTCTCGCTCGAGTACGCACGGTCCAGGTCCGCCTGGCGGCGGGTGGCGAGTTCGGGGGCGTAGACGGTGTTCACGATCTGGTGCCGTCGGGCGGGGTCGAACATGTCGGCCGAGCCGAGGGCCACCGAGTAGTTCGCGGCAGCGCTCTGCGCCCCCTGTTCGTCGTGTGCGAACCCCGAGGGGATGCCGCCCGTCTCCGTCTCCACCGGCCGCTTCCCGCTCGCCGCGGTCGCCGCCGCCTTCGGCTTGTCGCCGCCGCCGTTGCCGTCCGCCGGGGGCGATCCGCCGCCGGAGCGGTTGGCGAAGGCGATCGCGGCGATGAGGAGGACGACCACGGCGACCACCGTGATCAGGCTGCGCGAGGACGAGCGGCTGCCGCGCCGGGCGCCGCCGTAGGGGTCGCCGGGCCGGTCCGGGAGCCGGGTGCGGGTCTGTCCGCCCTGGTACGGCCCGTCGTCGGCGCGCGCCAGGTCGCCGTACCCGTGCTCGTCTCCGTGGCTCATGCCCCGTACGCCCCCTCGACCTCGTACCGGAACGCGTAGAAGTACGACGGTAGCCGCGCTGGTTCCCGCGTGGACGCGGTGTGGTGACTCGACATCAGGGAAACGCAACCTCAGCCGGTGAGCACGGTGGGTGGGTGGGGGTAGCG
>NZ_POTZ01000335.1 GCF_003236365.1 Streptomyces sp. NTH33 | reverse complement strand
GTACGGGGCGGCCTCGCGCACGAGCGGGCCCACGACCGGGCAGGAGCTCCAGGAAGGCCCGGCAGCGGTTGCGCTGCCGGGCCCCTCTCCGCGCCTGCTCTGCCGCGCTTCAGCGCTTTTCCCTCCGCCTGCTGCGCACCAGCCAGGTGGCTCCCCCGACGGCCAGAGCGACCGGCCACTCGAGAGCCCCCGCGACAGCGAGCGCTCCCAGGCCCCCGTAGAAGACCATGTCCCGTGCGGGCAGGTTCTCCATCCGGGCGGGCAGGTTCTCCAGGCGGGAGGGCAGTTTCTCCACGCTGAGGTACGGGATCGGGATCGAAGGGTGGAACGTGCGGGTGTGCAGGTGGACACCCGCGCCGTCGGGATGGGTCTCCCCGGCCCTCTCTTGCCGGGCTTGCACACGATCGGTGCGCGGTCGCATGCTCCGGGTCCTGTACTGCCCCTTCTGGGCCCGCACACGCTCAGCGGGCTCCAGCGTGGTCAGAGCAGCTTCTGACAGCTTCTTCTGCGCCCGGACACGCTCGGTGGGCTCAAGCACGGTCTGCGCTGCCGTAGACATACCCTCTCCTCCTCCCTTGGAGTCGGTATCGGTGTGCCTCCTCTTCCATCCTCGCGCACCCTCCGCCATACCACGACGCCAGACCCTTCGGTGCTGCGGCACCCGGGCAGCACGTCGCACCAGGCGTACCGCGGCGTGGACCTCGCCGGCCCGGAGGCCGGTGGCGCAGCGATGGGTTCCGGGGGCGCGCGGGGTCCACGGGCACGGAAGGCGCCCGAGGGGAACGGTGACCGCTGAAGAGAGGATCGATCACGTCCACCCGGCCGTTGACGGGCCCCGGACGGCAGACCGCCGCAGGGAAGGTGCTGTGGCACTTCACGATGTCGCTGGACGGGTTCGTGGCGGGCCCGCGCCACGCGATGGACTGGATGACGGGGGTCTCGCTGCGTCCCGGCATCGTCGAGGAGTACGCCGAGACGACCGGCGCCGTACCGGGGGGCCGGGACGGCTTTGACGCCCACCCCGAGGCCAGCGGCGTCCACGGCGGCGCGTGGCAGGGGCCGGTCCTCGTCCTCGCGCACCATCCCGACGACGCGCGGCCCGCCGCCGGGGCCTTCGTGTCCGGCGCCTCGTACGGGCGCACGAAGGTCCGTCGGCACATCGGAGCACCACCCTAACCAGGCAACCAAGCAAACGCTAGGTTTACCGGCGTGACGTGCGCGTGCCGCGGGACCACGAGGCCGGTCGGCCGATCGGGCCGCGGTTCGACGCCCGGCTCCTGCCCGGCTTCACCGTGACCGGCGGTTCTCTACGGGCAGGACTCGCCGAACCTGACCGCTGTGAGCGTCACCGGCCGGCCCTTCAGTTCGGTGCCGGCGCGCGGGATCTGGCCGCACACCTGCCAGTTGCTCTCCACCAGCACCCACCGGCCCTGCGACGTGGCGTCCTTGACGGTGAGCGAGGTGCTGGAATCGAGGGCGGCGCGAGCGACCCTCACCGACTTGCCCGTGAAGTCGGGCATCTTCCCTCCGGCCGCCGACGGCTCGGGCCGGTCCTTCGCCGGACAGGACTCCTCGAGTTTCACCGCGCCGAAGTCCGGCTTCGTGTCGGCCGGGACCGTGCGGTGGCCGGTTCCGTCATCGGGCGGGGCGGCGGTGGACCGTGCCGGCCTTCATCACGAAGTCGACGCGGCCGATGGCTTCGATGTCGTCGAAGGGGTTGCCGCGCAGTGCGACGAGGTCCGCTGTCGCGCCGGGTTCGATCCTGCCCAGGTCGGGTCGGGTCAGGAGTTCGGCGGCGACGCCGGTCGCGCTGCGCAGGGCTCGTAGGGGCGTGATGCCGGACTCGACCAAGGCGGGGAACTCACGCCAGTTGTTCTCGTGGGGGAACATGCCGGCATCGGTGCCGAAGGCGATGCGCACATCGCCGGCGGCCACGTTCCGGGCGCTCTCGCGCAGTCGGTCGGCGTAGCGGGTGAACTTCTCGCGTTCGGCGGGGCTCTTGCCCTCCCAGTAGGCGTCGTCGTCGAGGTGGTCCAGCGCGTCGACGACCATGAACCGGGTGGGAACGAGGAAGACTCCGCGCTCCTCCATCAGCGCCAGGGTGCGGGCGGAGGCGAGGTTGCCGTGTTCGACGGAGCGGACTCCGGCCCGCACGGCGCGGGCCACTCCCTCGTCGCCGTAGGCGTGCGGGGTGCAGGGGATGCCGAGGTCGCCGGCAGCGGCCACCAGCGCGTCCATCTCCTCCTGGGTGAAGGTGACCTGTTCGGGGTCGTCGGCGGGGGTGGCGAATCCTCCGGTGGCGCCGAACTTGATCCAGTCGGCGCCCGCCCGGATGTCCTCGCGCACGGCGCGCACGACCGCGGCGGGGCCGTCGGCGAGCACCCCGATCTCCCGCTGCACATGGGCGGCGAGCAGTGGGGAGAGGTCGCCGTGCCCCCCGCGGGACGAGATCAGGTGCGGGGCGACGATCATGCGAGGGCCGACGGCCAGACCACGGGCCACGGCGTCGCGCAGGGCGAGGGTGACCGGCTCGCCGGCGAACGTGCCCAGGTCACGCACCGTGGTGAAGCCCCGGTCCAGCAGGTCCCGCAGGACCGGGAGGGAGCGCAGTGCGATGGCGGCGGAGGAGTCCGAGACGAAGGCCTGCAGCAGACGTGCGGGGTCCATGGTCGTGTGCACGTGGCAGTCGATGAGGCCGGGGAGCAGCATACGGTCCCCGAGGTCGATCACCTCCGCGCCGCCGCGGTCGACGCGTGGTCCGACCTCGGCGATGCGCCCCCCGCGGACCGCTGTTTCGACACGACCGCCCGGCTGTTCGGCGAGCCCGTCCCACCACTGGCCCGCGACCAGGACCACGTCCGTACCGTCGCCCTCTCCTGCCACGTTTCCGACCCTCCGCCCCGCAGCTGTCGGATCCCTCACCAAGAAATATGGGCCCGGCCACCGAGTGGCGCATCCGCAACGGCCCCTGCCGGACGCAGGACCACGGACCGCGGACAACCCTTCGCGAAGAAATCTTTGCGAAGAAGTCTTTGCGAAGGGATGTTTGCGGTCTAGAGTGCGCGACATGAGCGATACGAACACGGGGCAGGACGGCCCCCACGTCGAAGCGGACGCGGTCGTACTGGACGCCAAGGGGCTGCGTGCCCTGGCGCATCCGGTGCGGGTGCAGCTGGTCGGCCTGCTGCGGAAGTACGGCCCGTCGACGGCCACCCGCCTCGCGGAGCGGCTGGGCGTGAACTCCGGTACGGCCAGCTACCACCTCCGGCAGCTCGGCGCGGCCGGTTTCGTGGAGGAGGACACCGAACGCGGCAACGCGCGGGAGCGCTGGTGGCGTTCGGTGCACCGGACGACCTGGTTCAACGACCCGGAGCTGGCCGAGCGGGAGCCCGAGGCCGCACTGGCCTACCAGCAGTCCGTCGCCGCCATCTACACCCTGCGCACGCAGCAGACCCTGAACGGGCTTCGGACGATGCCCCGCGCATGGCGGGACACCTTCGACATGAGCGACTGGGCCCTGCGGCTCACGCCCGAGGAGGCCGCCGCCCTGTACCGGGAGTTGACGGAAGTCATCGCGCGCTACCGGCGAGACGCGCCGGAGGCGGCGGCACATGCCCCCGAGGGAGCCGAACGGGTCGCCGTGATCACGCAGATCCTGCCCGAACTGGACGCGCCCGCCGCGCCGTCGCTCCCTTCCGGGCCCCAGGAAGCGGAAGGAGACCCGGCCTCATGACCGACGACGCCCCGGAGGCCGGCGGCATACCCGGCAAGAGGTCCTTACGGCCACTGGGCGGGGTGCTGGCGGCCATGGCCGTGTCGCTGACCGGCACTCGGATCTCCGTCGTGGCACTGCCCTGGTTCGTCCTCGTCACGACCGGCAGCGCCACCCTGACCGGACTGGTCGCCTTCTGCGAGATGGCTCCCTACGTGGTGGTCAAGGCGCTCACCGGACCGCTGGTGGACCGGATCGGCCCGCGGGCCGTTTCCTGGACCACCGATCTGGCCAGCGCGACCGCCGCCGCCGCGGTTCCCCTGCTCCACGCCCTGGACCTGCTCTCCTTCCCCCTTCTGCTGGCCCTGGTCGCACTGATCGGCGCGGCCCGGGGCCCCGGCGACCTGGCCAAGGAGGTGATGGTCCCGGAGGCGGCCGAGCGCGGCCGGGTGCCGCTGGAACGGGCCACCGGTCTGTCCGGCGTGATCGAGCGGCTCGCCTCCACCGTCGGCCTGGCGGTCGGCGGATCCCTGGTGGCGCTGCTCGGTCCCCTGACGGGACTCGCCGTCAACGCGGGCTGCTTCGCCCTCGGGTCGGTGATCGTCAAACTCGCGCTGCCCCGCGGCATGGGGCACGCGGCCGAGGAGGCCCCCTCGCAGGCCGGGGAGACGGGACCGGGTTACTGGCGGCGGTTCGGCGAGGGCTTCACCTTCCTGCGCGGCGAGCCGCTGCTGCTCACCGTCATCGTCATGGTCGGCATCACCAACCTGCTGGACGCGGGGTTCAACACGGTGCTCGTGCCCGTCTGGGCCAGGGAGTCCGGCGGCGGACCGGCTGCGATCGGCCTGCTGGGCAGCGTGCTGGGAGCCGCGGCGGTCGGCGGGAGCCTGATCGCCGCGGTGGTCGCGCACCGGCTGCGACGGCGGGTGGTGTTCTTCGCCGGGTTCCTGCTGGCCGGGGCGCCGAGGTTCGCGGTCCTCGCCCTCGATGCGCCGATGGGGGTGGTGGCGGCGGCGTTCGCGGTCAGTGGATTCGGTGCGGGCTTCATCAACCCCGTGCTGGGAGCGGTTCTCTTCGAGCGGGTGCCGCGCCGGATGCTGGGCCGGGTCAACGCCCTCGGCGACTCGCTGTCCTGGGCCGGCATCCCTCTCGGCGGGCTGCTCGCCGGGGCGGCGGTGACCGCTGTCGGTCTCGTGCCGGTGCTGCTCGCCTGCGGCGCCGCGTACTTCCTCACCACGAGCCTGACCGGGCTGCGTCCGGAGTGGCGCGAGATGGACCGCCCGGGCGGACGCGGCGCACGGGAACGGCCCCCCGGGGAACAGGCTCAGCCGGTCAGTGGCCGTCCCTCCGCGTGACGCCCGCCGTGCCCACGTACTCCAGGGTGGCCACGACCAGCGCCTGGACGCCCGTGTCCAGCGTGGGGCGGCGGACCGGGGCGAACCGGGGGCTGTGGTTGACCGGGACGTCCTGGTCGACCGTGCCGCGCTCCGCCGCCGCCCGGTAGGTGCCGGGGTCGGCCCCGCCGATCCCCCAGTACGTGAACGGGGTCCCCAGCGCGCGGGGGATGTCGCTGAAGTCCTCGCTGGCGCTCTGCAGTCCGATGGTGCTGTGGCGGTCCCCGAAGTACGAGGAGAAGGCCTCGGCGACGCGTGCGGTGACGCCGTCGTCGTTCACGGTCGGCGGGAACCGGCTGGTCTCCTCGAAGTCCGGCTCGGCGGTGGCGCCGGAGGCCTCGCACTCGGCCCTGACGATCCGCCGGACGGAGTCCAGCACCCGCTTGCGGGTCGCGTCGTCGTACGTGCGCACGTTGAGCCGGATCTCGGCGGTGTCCGGGATGACGTTGCCGGCCGTACCGGAGTTGACGGCGCCCACGGTGACGACGGCCGGTGTGGTGGCGGCCAGTTCGCGGGAGACGATCGTCTGCAGCCGTACGACGGTCATGGCGGCCATGACCACGGGGTCGACGGCGGCCTGCGGCGCGGAGCCGTGGGCGCCGCGGCCGTGCAGGGTGACGGTCAGGCCGTCGGCGGCCGAGAGGAAGGAGCCGGCGCGGGTGCCGACGTACCCGGCGGGGTGGGGCAGGACGTGCTGGGCGAGGGCGACGTCCGGTTTCGGGATCAGGCCGGCGAGCCCGTCCCCGACCATGCCGCGCGCACCGTCGCCCGTCTCCTCCGCCGGCTGGAACAAGGCGATCAGCGTGCCGGACCACGACTGCGGGGAGGCCGCCATCAGCCGGGCGGCCCCCAGCAGGCAGGTGACGTGCACGTCGTGCCCGCAGGCGTGCGCGACCGGCACGGTGGTGCCGGAGGCGTCCTGGGCGGTGACCGAACTCGCGTACGGCAGACCCGTGTCCTCCTTGACGGGGAGGGCGTCCATGTCCGCGCGCAGCAGGACGACCGGGCCGTCGCCGTTGGCCAGGACGCCGACGACACCGTTGCCTCCGACGCCCTCGTGGACCTCGTAGCCCCAGGACCGGAGCCGTTCGGCCGCTTCGCCCGCCGTACGGTGCTCCTGGTGGCTGAGCTCGGGGTGGGCGTGCAGGTCCTCGTAGACGCGCTCCAGGTCGGCCCGGATGCCGTCGAGCCCGTCCAGGACTTCGGAGGCCGCCCCGTGGCGGCCGTTCTCCGACATGGTCATGATCGGTGCCTCACTCTCTTGGGTCCTGCCCGTGCCGCCGGATCCGGTCGAGCCCGGTCTGCGGCTTCCAGTCGCGGCCGCCGGGCAGGACCCACGACTTGTGCAGGGCGGTGAGCCGGAGGACGGTGCCCACGGCGATGCCGGCCACGATGCCGAGGGTGGAGAACTTCAGCTCCGCGCAGATCACGAGAATCGCGCTGACGAGGAGGGCGACGGACGCGTAGAGCGGGTTGCCGCTGAAGATGCCCGGGGTGCCGCCCAGCAGCAGGTCGCGAACCGCTCCCCCGCCCACCGCCGTGATCATGCCGAGCAGCACGGCCGGCAGCCAGCCCAGCCCGGCACCGAGGGTCTTCTGCGCACCGGCGACCGCCCAGAAGCTGAGAACGGCGGCGTCGAGCAGGGTGAAGGAGCGGCTGGAGGTCTGCTTGCCCACGTCGAAGAGGAAGGCCAGCAGGGTGCCGGCGAGGGCGGTGGGGAGGTAGACGTAGTCGGTGAGCGCCACGGGGGTGCCGTGCTGCAGCAGGACGTCGCGGATGACGCCACCGCCCAGCCCGGAGACGACGCCGATGGCGAGGTACCCGAACAGGTCGAAGTTCCGCTCCCGGGCGAGCACGCCGCCGAGCAGGCCGTTGGCGAAGACGCCCGCCAGATCCAGTCCGCGTGTCACCTCCGCCACGCCCCCCTGGGAGAGCCAGGTGGTCATGGGCCGTCTTCCTTCCTCCGCCCCTCCCAGTGAACCGCGCGGGCCGGTCGGGCGCCTTTGGGCGGCGAGAGCGTTGGTCCACGCGGAGGAGTGCCCAAAACGGCGCGGCGCAAGCGCACGCGTCGGGACCTGGCCCCTGGAACGGCGCAGGGCCAGTACGGTGGGAACATGCGTGACGGCGTGGTGACGCTGTTCCTGTGCGGCGACGTGATGCTCGGCCGCGGCGTCGACCAGGTCCTCGCGTGCCCCGGCGATCCCGCCCTGCGGGAGGGCTGGATCCGCGACGCCCGGGCCTACGTCGAGCTGGCGGAGGCGGCGAACGGGCCGATCCCCGCTCCGGTCCCGCTGGCGTGGCCGTGGGGCGAGGCCCTGCGGGTGCTGGCGGCGGCCGCCCCGGACGTACGGATCGTGAATCTGGAGACCTCCGTGACGCGCGGTGACACGTTCGCTCCGGGCAAGGAGGTCCACTACCGGATGCACCCGGCCAACGTTGCCCTTGCCGAAAATCTCGTCCATGCAGGTCAGGCCGCATGGTGGTACTCGTGGAGGGTGCCGCCGAGGCGATCGCGGCGGCGTATGTCGAGGCGGGCGATCTCGTCCGGATCAGTGATCGGCGTG
>NZ_POTZ01000334.1 GCF_003236365.1 Streptomyces sp. NTH33 | reverse complement strand
GGCCCCGACGGTTTGGGCTTGGCCGCGCCCCGGTCGTCCCGGCCCCGTGCGGCCCGCGCCGCCGACGCAACGCACGTCGCGAGAAGGGGCCGCGGCCAAGCCCAAACCGTCGGGGCCCGCCGCCCCCGCGGCCCCGCAGATCCAGCTGATCCCGGCCTCCGCCCAGGGAGCGCTCGACGCCGCCGAGGAAGCGGTCGACCTGCTCCTGGAGTCGGGCCGTGCGCCCGGCGACGTCCTGGTGATCACCACCGGTGAGCCGCACCCGTGGGCCACGCACGAGCTGTCCTTCGGCGAGGCGTCCTACTGGGCGCAGCACGACGCGCGCGACGACGTCTTCTACGCGGACGCCGCCGTGGCCTCACGCGCCGCGTCCCGTCCCGTGGTCGTGGTCGCCGTCAACGGCGGCACCGACGGCGTCGCCGCCACGGCGCTGCCCCTGGCCCACTCCCGGGCCGGCGCGCTGCTGATCGTCTGCGGTGACCCGCAGCAGATCAACGCGGTGCTGGACACGCACGTCTGAGCCGCCGTCGGCACGCCGGAGGCGTCGCCGACGGCATCAGCGGGCCGCCGCCCGGCGCAGCACCTCGGAGGCCGCCCCTCCGGTGCGCGGCGGCGGGGGCGGCAACTCGGCCGTACCGAAGGGCTCGGGTGCCGAGTCCGCGTTCGGCCGGCGGCCCCCGCGGTCCTCGCCGAGGACCTGCCAGCCGTCCCGGGTCAGCGTGATGTACGCCCCGCAGCGCAGTCCGTGCAGGGTGCAGGCGTCACGCAGACCCCACATCCACGCACCGTCCTCCTCCGTCCAGCGCGCGTCGCCGTCACGGCAGTAGAGCAGTACGGCGGTGCGCACCGGAGTGCGGCGCCGCAGATCGTGCGGGATGACCCGGCGCAGCTGGGCGAGCAGCGCGTTGCGGAGCATCCAGCCGTCGGCGGGCGCCGGCCGGCGGGTGAACGACGCGCTCGCCCGCAGCCGGTCGTCCGGGTCGAGGACCGCGATCACAGCGGTGGCCGGCGTGGGCCGGTGCCGGGCGTGCAGTCCGCTGACGACCTCGCGGGGATTGCGCAGCAGAGGGATGCCCGCGGCAGCCCACTCCGCGGGTTCGAGCACGCGATGGGCGGAGGCGGCGGGCGTCGACAACGATGCCGCCGAGGACGGGGCGAATCCGAAGGTCACGTTCCTCCCTTCGGCAACGCGCCCACACTGCGGGCGGGGTCGGATTCGGGGGAGCGCACACCGCAGGAGAGCCCTGCCGATCGCGGCCGGGCCGTGCGGGGAGCGGACCTCAATTCTTCCTGTCGAACTTGGATGCGGCAACGAGCATTTGAGGGCACCGGCCCTTATCGGGCAACCCGCGGCTTATATTCCTACCCGGTGTGTCGCCGTACGACTCCTGAGACCGGTCCCGCCGGGCGGACCGGAGTGGCTGATTGTCAGTGCCATCGGGTTGCATGGAGGCATGGAAGACCTGGAACTCCGTGCCGAAGCCGACGCCGTCCTCGCCGAGCTCGTCGGTGAGCCGGGAGGCTCGGCGCGGTTGCGCGAGGACCAGTGGCAGGCGGTGGCGGCTCTGGTGCGGGAGCGACGGCGTGCACTGGTGGTGCAGCGCACCGGCTGGGGCAAGTCGGCGGTGTACTTCGTCGCCACCGCTCTGCTGCGCCGGCGCGGCTCCGGCCCGACGGTGATCGTCTCGCCGCTGCTGGCGCTGATGCGCAACCAGGTCGAGTCGGCGGCACGGGCCGGTATCCGGGCGCGCACCATCAACTCGGCCAACCCGGAGGAATGGGACAGCATCCACGAGGAGATCGAGCGTGGTGGTATCGACGTTCTCCTGGTGAGTCCGGAGCGCCTCAACGCGGTGGATTTCCGCGAGCAGGTGCTGCCCGGGCTCGCGGCCACGACCGGTCTGCTGGTGGTCGACGAGGCGCACTGCATCTCCGACTGGGGGCATGACTTCCGTCCGGACTACCGCCGGCTGCGGGCGATGCTGGCCGAGCTCGCCCCCGGCGTCCCGGTGCTGGCCACCACGGCGACCGCCAACGCGCGGGTCACCGCGGACGTGGCCGAACAGCTGGGCACCGGCGCCGGCGGGGCCCTGGTGCTGCGGGGCCCTCTGGAGCGGGAAAGCCTGCGGCTGGGTGTGGTCCGGCTGCCGGACGCCGCGCACCGCCTGGCCTGGCTCGCCGAGCACCTGGACGAGCTGCCGGGCTCCGGGATCGTCTACGCCCTCACCGTCGCCGCCGCCGAGGAGGCCACCGCCTTCCTGCGGCAGCGCGGCTTCAAGGCGGCCTCCTACACGGGGCGCACGGAGAACGCCGACCGGCTGCAGGCCGAGGCCGACCTGCTGGAGAACCGGGTCAAGGCGCTGGTCGCGACCTCGGCGCTCGGGATGGGCTTCGACAAGCCGGACCTGGGCTTCGTGGTCCACCTCGGCTCGCCGTCCTCGCCGATCGCCTACTACCAGCAGGTGGGCCGCGCGGGCCGCGGGGTGGACCACGCCGATGTGCTGCTGCTGCCGGGCAAGGAGGACGAGGCCATCTGGCGCTACTTCGCCGACACCGCCTTCCCGCCCGAGGCACAGGTCCGCCAGACCCTCTCGGCCCTCGCGGACGCGGGACGGCCCCTGTCCGTGCCGGCTCTGGAGGCCCTGGTCGACCTCCGGCGCAGCCGGCTGGAGACGATGCTGAAGGTGCTGGACGTCGACGGCGCGGTGAAGCGGGTGAAGGGCGGCTGGATCTCCACCGGCGAGGAGTGGGTCTACGACTCCGAGCGGTACGCCCGGGTCGCCCGGCAGCGGGCGGCCGAGCAGCAGGCCATGCGCGAGTACGCGAGCACGGCACAGTGCCGGATGGAGTTCCTGCGCCGGCAGCTGGACGACGAGGGGGCGGCCCCG
The DNA here is from genome assembly GCF_003236365.1 of Streptomyces sp. NTH33. Lineage (GTDB taxonomy): Bacteria > Actinomycetota > Actinomycetes > Streptomycetales > Streptomycetaceae > Streptomyces. The sequence continues at coordinate 4,855 of NZ_POTZ01000334.1, read as the reverse complement.
TGCGGCCGTTGCGACAACTGCGCGGGGGCCTGGGCCGACGCCTCCGTCTCGGCGGAGACGCTGGCGGGGGCGGCGAAGGAACTGGACCGCCCGGGGGTGGAGATCGAGCCGCGCCGCATGTGGCCGACGGGGATGCCCGCACTGGGCGTCGACCTCAAGGGACGTATCCCGGCCGGGGAGCAGTGCTCCACCGGGCGTGCTCTGGGGCGGCTCTCGGACATCGGCTGGGGCAACCGGCTGCGCCCGCTGCTGGCCGAGAACACGCCCGACGGGCCGGTTCCCGACGACGTCCTGCGGGCCGCGGTGGCGGTCCTCGCCGACTGGGCGCGCTCTCCGGGCGGCTGGGCACCGAATGTCCCGGACGCCACCGCCCGGCCCGTGGGCGTCGTCGCCGTGCCGTCCCTGTCCCGCCCGCACCTGGTCGGCTCCCTCGCCCGGGGCATCGCAACCGCCGGGCGCCTCCCCTTCCTGGGGGCCCTGACGTACACCGGGCCGGGCGAGCACGCGGTGCGCCGCAGCAACTCCGCCCAACGCCTCAGGGCGCTGTCCGGCGCCTTCACCGTCTCCGAGGAGCTGACCGCTGCCCTGGCCCGCTCTCCCGGCCCCGTCCTGCTCGTGGACGACCGCACCGACTCCGGCTGGACCCTCGCGGTCGCCGCCCGCCTGCTCCGCCGGGCGGGCAGCGGACAGGTTCTGCCGCTGGTCCTCGCCGCGGCGGGCTGAGCCGCCCCATCCTGGGGTGCGACATTCCGTGGGCGCGGCATTCCGTGGGCGCGACCGGACCCGTTGCCCCGCCGTGACGGGCGCGCACCCGTCTCCCGGCAGGGCCCGAACCCGCGGCCAAGCGATCGGAAGCGTCCGGTGACGGTCCGCCGGGGAGGCTCCGGACCCGCAGGGACGAGCTGACCGGTGTGTCATCCGGCGGACCTTTTGCGGTCCCCGGAAACCGGAAAGACGAGGCGGGACGGAGCCGGGCCCGCTTACGGCTGACGTGTCCTTGACCGGAGTTGTCCACAGGGTCAAGCGGATTTTTGCGTTCCGCGAGATCGTCGACGCATGACGAACCACAGCGAAACGACCGGACCCTCCGAAAACGGCGACATCGCCTACGACGGGCCTGGCCCCGAACACCAGGTCACCCTCCGCACTCCGGCCGAGCTCGCCGACGCCCTGCCGTATCTGCTCGGGTACCGGCCCGAGGACAGCATCGTCCTGGTCGCGCTGCACGATCGCGGCGGGCGCGGCAGGTTCGGCGGAAGGGCCAGGCTCGGCATTCCTCCCAGCAGCGACGACTGGCCGTCCGCGGCCCGTCAGCTGGCCCACGGCCTGATCACGGGCAGCGAGCGCAGGGGGGCCAAGCCGGAGCAGATGGTGGCTTTCGTCTGTCAGGAGCCGGCGGCGGGTGAGACGGGACGGCAGGTCATGCGGCGGCTGGAGCCGCTGGCCCGGAAACTGCGCACGGAGTGCGGCCGCCTCGACGTTCCCGTGATCGAGGCGCTCTGCATCTCCGGCGGCCGCTTCTGGTCGTACTGCTGTCCGACCGAGAGCTGCTGCCCCGAGGACGGGCTGCCCATGGGGCTGCCCGGCACCTCCGTGCTGGCCGCCGCGGCCACCTACGCCGGCATCCAGGTACGGGGCAGCCTGAAGGAGCTGAGGGCCAGACTGCTTCCCTGGGAGACCTCCGCGGCCCTGGAGCAGGAGATCGCCCTGGACGCCGCCGGCATGTCCCTGGTGCCCAGGATCCTCGACGAGGCGGACCGCGCGGCGGTGGCCGAGGAGACCCTGGAGCTCGCCGGGCGCGTGATGCGCCGGTTCGCCGAGGCCCCCTCCGTCCCCGACACCGTCCCCGCGGACCTCCGCGACGACCGGCTGCTCGAGCACGAGGAGGCCGCGTCGCTGATCCTCGGCCTGCAGGACCGTACGACACGCGACCGCGCGGCGGAGTGGATGGAAGGAGACGAGGCGGGCCCGGCACTGCGGCTGTGGCGGGCCCTCGCCCGCCGTTGCGTCGGTCCGTACGGCGAACACGCGGCGGCGCCGCTGACTCTCGCGGGCTGGGTCGCCTGGTCGGCCGGGGACGAACTGGAGGCCCGGGAAGCCCTGGCCATGGCGCTGGGAGCGGACCCCGACTACCTCTTCGCCCGCCTCCTGCACCAGGCCTGCAACGAGGGACTGGACCCCGAATCCGTCCGGCGCTGCCTGCGCGCGGAGCGCCGGGGACGTACGGGGGCGAAAGCCGGCGGCGCCGACACGGAGGAGACGGCAGAAGCCGCCATGCCGCAGGAAGGACCGGCCGCCGGGGCCGGCGCGGACGCCGCCGTGCCGCACGAGGCAACCGGAACCGAAGGCGGCTGTGCGCCGGTGGCGCCGGGTGCGGCGTCCCGCCGTCGGCGCCGGACGTGGGCGGGCAGGCCGGGCCCGGACGGGACGCACCCGGCGGCCTCGCGGACGGACGGCGCACGCCCGGGTCCTTTCAGGGCATCGGGCCGCACACGTGCGCGTACCTCGGCGAAGGGCGGTCCGCGTCGCCGAGGCGCTGCTGGGCCGGGCGCGGAACCGGGCAGCGACGCCTCCAAGGGACACGGGTGAACGCTCATCCGAGCGGCGGTGCCCGCAGTTTCCCGGCCCGGCCGGAAAGCCCGCGGACCGATGCGGATCAGCCGTCGTGCGATCGGGGAAGGGAGTGTTTATCGTCAGGCAGACGACTATGATCGCGGCATGGCCTACGACCCGTCAGCCTTTCCCCCCTTCGCCGTCACCGTGGACCTGGTCGTGCTGACCGTGCGCCGCCATTCCCTGTGCGCGCTGGCGGTACGCAGGGGCGAGCCTCCGTTCCAGGGCCGGTGGGCGCTGCCCGGAGGTTTCGTACGGGCCGACGAGGACCTGGCGCAGGCGGCGGCGCGGGAGCTGGCCGAGGAGACCGGACTGCGCGTCCACGACTCGTTCGCCCCGGTCCAGGACAACGGTGCGCACCTGGAGCAGCTCGCGACCTACGGCGACCCCAAGCGCGATCCCCGCATGAGGGTCGTCAGCGTCGCTCACCTCGCCCTCGCTCCGGAGCTGCCCGCGCCCCGGGCGGGCGGCGACGCCGGCGACGCCCGGTGGGCGCCCGTGGAGGAGCTGCTGCAGCAGGGCGGCTACGGCCGCGACGGGGAGCCGGTGGCGCCGCTCGCCTTCGACCACACCCAGATCCTCGCGGACGGAGTCGAGCGAGCCCGCTCGAAGATCGAGTACTCGTCGCTGGCGACCGCGTTCTGCCCGCCGGAGTTCACGGTCGGGGAACTGCGCCGTGTTTACGAGGCGGTGTGGGGCGTGGCCCTCGACCCGCGCAACTTCCACCGCAAGGTGACAGGTACGCCGGGCTTCCTGGTGCCGACCGGGGGCACGACCACTCGGCAGGGCGGACGGCCCGCCCAGTTGTTCCGGGCAGGCGGAGCCACGCTGCTCAATCCGCCGATGCTGCGCCCGGAGGTCTGACCCCCGGCCCCGGCGGATCGCCGAGTGCGCCACGGGCCGGAGAACCCGAAAGAACGGGGCAATACCCTAAAAAACAGACATGGCGCGCTATCTTGCTGCGGGTGATCCAGGCCTTCGGATTGACCAGCGACTCCCGTAAGGACCTTCCGCCTGCCGTCGACGACGTCTCCTTCGAAGCACACGCGGGCCGCGTCACCGTGCTCCTCGGAGCGGCGGGCGCGGGCAAGACGGCGACGCTCAGACTCATGCTCGAGCTCCAACAGGGCCGTGGCATCACCTACTTCAAGGGTCGGCCTCTGCACCGCATCGCCCATCCCGCGCGCGAGGTCGGCGTTCTCCTCGGCGACGTCCCGGGACACCCCTCACGCACGGTCCGTGGCCACCTGCGGATGCTGTGCGCCGTCATGGGGCTTCCCGCCCGGCGTGCCGACGAAGTCCTCGAGGTCGTCGGGCTCGTCAGCCTCCGGGAGGAGCGCCTGGGCACTCTGTCGCGGGGGATGGACCGACGGCTGGGGCTGGCCTGCGCCCTGCTGTCCGATCCGCACACGCTGGTGCTCGACGACCCGGCCGGCGGGCTGTCCGCGCGGGAAGGCCGTTGGCTGCACGGCATGCTGCGGGCCCATGCCGCCCAGGGCGGCACGGTCCTGTTCACCACGGCCGACCCCAAGGAGGCGGCACGCACCGCCGACCGCGTCGTCACCCTCGAGGGTGGCAGGCTCGTCGCCGACCAGGAGGCCAAGGACTTCGCCCGCAACCGCCTGCGTCCCCGTGTCGCCGTCCGCAGCCCGCACGCCGCCCGGCTCGGGGCCCTGCTGGCCAAGGAGGCCCGCACCGCCCGCCGCTCCGTGGAAGTCGTACGCGAGGACGGCAACCGTCTGTCGGTCTACGGCAGTACGTGCGCCGACATCGGGGAGGCCGCGTTCCGTCACGGCATCCTCATCCACCAACTCGCTGACGAGATCGGCGACATGGGTCCCGGGGCCGGGACGGTTCCCTCGGGTGCGAACCCGGCGGCCGAAGAGCCGTGGGCCCGGGCGGCGTCCACGGCCGCCGGCAAGCGGCAGGCGTCCGCCACCGGCCCTGCGGCGCACGCGGCAGTCGTCGCGCGCACGGAAGACACAGGAGTCACCGTCACGGAAACCCCGGGAGGCGTGACTGTCCCCGCGGGTCCCCCACAGGCATCCGTCACCGCACACGAGGACAGTACACCGCACGAAGCGCGTGCGAAGGTCGGCGCCTCCGCGGCCCACGCCGGGAACAGGCTCCGCGCGGCCGGTCCCGACGGCGGGGTACCCGCCACGGGCCCGGCCGGCCCGCACCCGGTCACCGTTTCCGACGCCCCGGACCCGGCCGGCGGTGCCGAGGCCCTGTACCGCAC
>NZ_POTZ01000333.1 GCF_003236365.1 Streptomyces sp. NTH33 | reverse complement strand
GACCCCAGCGGTCAGCCCGACCCCCTCGACTCCTTCGACGAGATCATCGCGACGGAGCAGACATCAGCCGCTTCCGCGGCGGGCGACCGCGACCCCGACCTCGCGGTGATCGAGGCCGGCAGCCGCACCCTGCGGACGCAGGGCGGGCCGCTGCGGGCAGACGTCCCCGCGCGGCCGGAGGACCCCGAGACCGACAAGGCGCTGCGCGAGGTCGAGGGGGAGCTGGCCACCCGCTGGGGCGAGACCAAGCTGGAGCCCTCGGTCAGCAGGATCTCCGCGCTGATGGACGTCCTGGGCGAACCGCAGCGGTCGTACCCCTCCATCCACATCACCGGCACCAACGGCAAGACCTCCACCGCCCGCATGATCGAGGCCCTGCTCGACGCCTTCGAGCTGCGCACCGGCCGGTACACCTCCCCGCACGTGCAGTCGATCACCGAGCGGATCAGCCTGGACGGCGCGCCGGTCTCCGCCGAGCGGTTCGTCGAGACGTACCACGACATCAAGCCGTACGTGGAGATGGTCGACGCCTCGCAGGAGTACCGCCTGTCCTTCTTCGAGGTGCTGACCGGCATGGCGTACGCCGCCTTCGCCGACGCGCCGGTGGACGTGGCCGTCGTCGAGGTGGGCATGGGCGGCAGCTGGGACGCCACCAACGTCATCGACGCGGACGTCGCCGTCGTCACCCCCATCGCCCTCGACCACACCGACCGGCTCGGCGCCACCACGGGCGAGATCGCCGGGGAGAAGGCCGGCATCGTCAAGCAGGACGCCACCGTGATCATGGCGCAGCAGCCGGTGGACGCCGCCCAGGTGCTGCTGAAGAAGGCCGTGGAGGTCAACGCGACCGTGGCCCGCGAGGGGCTGGAGTTCGGCGTCCTGGCGCGGCAGGTGGCCGTCGGCGGGCAGCTGCTCACCCTGCGCGGACTGGGCGGCGAGTACACCGAGGTGTACCTGCCGCTGCACGGCGCCCACCAGGCGCACAACGCCGCCGTGGCGCTCGCCGCGGTGGAGGCGTTCTTCGGCGTCGGCGCCCAGCGCGCCGAGCCGCTGGACGCGGAGACCGTCCGCAAGGCGTTCGCGTCCGTCGCCTCGCCGGGCCGGCTGGAGGTCGTGCGGCGCTCGCCGACCGTGGTGCTGGACGCCGCGCACAATCCTGCGGGCGCGCGGGTGACGGCCGAGGCGGTGCGGGAGGCGTTCGACTTCAGCCGGCTGATCGGGGTGGTCGGCGCCAGCGGCGACAAGAACGTGCGCGGTCTGCTGGAGGCCTTCGAGCCGATCTTCGCTGAGGTCGTGGTCACGCAGAACTCCAGCCACCGCGCGATGGACGCCGACGAACTGGCCGCGATCGCCGTCGAGGTGTTCGGCGAGGACCGGGTCCAGGTCGAGCCGCGGCTGCCGGACGCGCTGGAGGCCGCGATCACGCTTGCCGAGGAGGAAGGCGAGTTCGCCGGTGGCGGTGTGCTGGTCACCGGTTCCGTCATCACCGTCGGTGAGGCCCGACTGCTCCTGGGGAGGGGCTGACTTCTCGTGCGTACGCTGTGTTCCTCGACCCTGATCGGCGAGTTCTTCGTCATCGGTTTCGCCGCGCTGGTCGCGATGAAGGACCCCGGCCTGTCCATGACGACCGTGTGGACGGTCAGCGGCGTCGCCATGATGCTGTGCCTGCTGCTGTGCGGCCTGGTGACCCGACCCGGCGGCGTGGCCCTCGGCTGGGTGCTGCAGGTCGCGCTGATCGCCTCCGGCTTCGTGGTGCCGATGATGTTCTTCCTGGGCGCGGTGTTCGCGGCCCTGTGGTGGGCCTCGGTGCACTTCGGGCGGAAGGTCGACGAGGCGAAGGCCAGGTTCGCCGCTCAGTCCGCCGGGCCCGCCGAGCCCTCCTCCCCTGACGCTGCGTGACAGCGCCCTGTACCCTCGTCCCACCGCGTACCCGTAAGGCAAGAAGGAGCTCCGTCGTGACCCAGCGCACCCTCGTCATCCTCAAGCCCGACGCCGTCCGTCGTGGTTTGACCGGCGAGATCATCAGCCGTATCGAGCGCAAGGCCGGCTGGCAGATCACCGCGCTGGAGCTGCGCACCCTGGACGCCGAGACCCTGGAGCAGCACTACGGCGAGCACAAGGGCAAGCCCTTCTACGAGCCGCTGATGGGGTTCATGGCCTCCGGTCCGGTCATGGTCATGATCGTCGAGGGCGAGCGGGTCATCGAGGGCGTGCGCGCGCTGGCCGGCCCCACCGACCCGATCGCCGCCGCTCCGGGCTCGATCCGCGGGGACTACGGCGTGATCGTCCGGGAGAACCTGATCCACGCCTCCGACTCCGAGGAGTCCGCCGAGCGCGAGGTCAAGATCTTCTTCCCGGGCCGCGGCTGACCCCCGGAAGAACCTGCCCCGGCCGTTCTTCCTGACGTTCCATCAGTTTCAGCCGGCCGCCCGGTCCGGGCGGCCGTGCGAACCCGCCCGCCCCGCCGCATGGGGGATGCCGATCGGGGGAACGAGTGCCTCCGATGGGCCGTCTCCACAAGCGAGGCGGTACGCCATCCGCTGACAATGGCGAAGACCCTCGCGCAGTGTTCGTGCAGGCGCGTCTACGATGGAAGCCTTCACGTCACAGCACCCACCTCGCCGTACCTGAAATGCCCTCAAAAGCTCCCAGGGAAGGCCAGACGAATCCTGATGGGGAACTCAATGTCGTTCATCGGCCGTGACATGGCTGTCGACCTCGGGACCGCCAACACGCTGGTGTACGTCAGGGGTCGCGGGATCGTACTCAACGAGCCGTCCGTCGTCGCGATCAACACGAACACCGGTGGCATTCTCGCGGTCGGTGCCGAGGCGAAGAAGATGATCGGGCGCACGCCCGGCAACATCGTCGCCGTGCGTCCGCTGAAGGACGGCGTCATCGCGGACTTCGAGATCACCGAGCGGATGCTCCGCTACTTCATCCTGAAGATCCACAAGCGGCGGTATCTGGCTCGTCCGCGGGTCGTGGTCTGCGTGCCCTCCGGCATCACCGGCGTCGAGCGCCGCGCCGTCATCGAGGCGTCCTCCCAGGCCGGCGCCCGCCAGGTACACATCATCGAGGAGCCGATGGCCGCGGCCATCGGCTCCGGCCTGCCGGTCCACGAGGCCACGGGCAACATGGTGGTGGACATCGGCGGCGGCACCACGGAGGTCGCGGTCATCTCGCTCGGCGGCATCGTCACCGCCCAGTCCATCCGCGTCGCCGGCGACGAGCTGGACAACGCGATCATCCAGCACGTCAAGAAGGAGTACTCCCTTCTGCTGGGTGAGCGGACGGCCGAGCAGATCAAGCTCACGATCGGTTCGGCGTACGACCTGGAAACCGACGAGCACACCGAAATCCGCGGCCGGGACCTCGTCTCCGGGCTGCCGAAGACCGTCGTCATCTCGGCCGCCGAGGTGCGCAAGGCGATCGAGGAGCCGGTCAACGCGATCGTCGACGCGGTCAAGACGACGCTCGACAAGTGTCCGCCGGAGCTGTCCGGCGACATCATGGACCGGGGCATCGTTCTGACCGGCGGCGGAGCGCTGCTGCGCGGCCTGGACGAGCGGCTGCGCCGGGAGACCGGCATGCCGATCCACATCGCCGAGGACCCGCTGGACAGCGTGGCGCTCGGATCGGGCAAGTGCGTCGAGGAGTTCGAGGCGCTCCAGCAGGTCCTCGACGCCCAGCCGCGCAGATAACACAAATGTCCGATTCCGCCGTACGAGGTGATCCCCTCTCGTGCGGCGGATCGTTGATATAGAGGCATGAGCTTCCGCAAACGGGCCCCTTGGGATCGCGCTCAGGGTCAGCGCTTCTCGGGGGCCACCCAGTTCCTATGAGGAAGGGCACGGCCGTCGCACGTGAGGGACACGAAAGAGAGCCGGCTGCTCCTGGTGTTGTTGATCGCCATCGCGTTCGCGCTGATCACAGTGGACATCCGCGGTGGGGAGAACTCCCCCGTGGACGGCGCCCGGCGCGGCGCCGCCACCGTCTTCGGCCCGATCGAGAGCGGTATGTCGGCCGTGGTGAACCCGGTCGGCAACGCGGTCTCCGCGGTCCGCGACTCCGGTGAGCGCCATGACCGGCTCGCCGCGCTGGAGAAGGAGAACGCCGCCCTCAAGGCCGAGCTCGGCAGCGACGACCGCAACCGCAGCCGGCTGAACCAGCTGAACGGGATGCTGAAGCTGGCCGGCAAGGGCCAGTACGGCATCAAGGGCGCCCAGGTCATCGCCATAGGAGCCGCGCAGGGCTTCTCCTGGACCATCACCATCGACGCGGGCGCGGACGACGGCATCAAGCGCGACATGACCGTCCTCAACGCCGACGGCCTGGTCGGCCGTGTCACCACCGTCGGCCCCGCCTCCGCCACCGTGCTGCTCGCCAGCGACCCCGAGTTCACCGTCGGCACCCGCATGGAGGGCAGCGACGAACTCGGCTTCGCCTCCGGCCAGGGCGACCGCCCGCTGCGCGTGCAGCTGCTCAACGCCAAGGCGAACGTGAAGAAGGGCGACCGCCTGGTCACCTTCGGCTCCCAGGCCGACCGGCCGTTCGTGCCCGGCGTCCCGGTCGGCGTGGTCTCCCGCGTCGACCCCACCGGCGGCGACCTGACCCGCACCGTGTACGTCACGCCGTACGTCTCCTTCACCAAGCTCGACGTCGTCGGCGTCGTCGTACGAGCCCCGGGGAAGGACCCGCGCGACGAGGTGCTGCCGCCCAAGCCCCGGCCGACCCCGACGCCCACGGTGACCGTGACGGTCACCCCGTCCGCCGACGCCACCGTTCCTGGCCGACCGCAGCAGTAGGAGCTTTCCATTCCCATGCGCCTCAACCGGATCCTGCTCTCCACCGCGCTGGTCGTCGTCGCCCTGATGATCCAGGTGAGCATCCTGGCCCGGCTGCACCTGCCCGGTGCCGTCCCCGACCTGCTGCTGCTCACCGTCCTGGGCCTGGCCATGGTCTACGGCCACGTCGGCGGCGCCCTCGTCGGCTTCGGCGCCGGACTGCTCGCCGACATCGCCCCGCCCGCCGACCACGCCGCCGGCCGCTACGCCCTGGTGCTGTGCGTCATCGGCTACTTCGCCGGGCTCATCAAACCCGAGACCGGCCAGGTCAAGTCGGCCGCCGGACCCATGGCCGTGGTGGTCGGCGCCGCCATCGGCTCCACGCTGCTGTACGCCGGCGTCGGCGCCCTCGTCGGCGACACCGCCGCCCGCCACGTCGGCCTGCCCGGCCTGCTGCTCACGGCCACCGTGTACGACCTGCTGCTCGCCCCCTTCGTCGTCCCCGGCATCATGGCGCTGGCCCGGCGCGCGGGGAGCGACCCGCTCGGCGAGGCCGGCTCCGCCTCGAAGAAGGCGGCCGACATCTCCTCCGGCTGGCTCTCCTCCGGCACCGGTCTGCACATCGGCGGCCAGCGCGGCGCGTTCGGCGGCCTGAAGAGCAAGGCCCGCGCCCGCACCACCCGGGTCGGCCGCGTCAAGGGGGTCAAGCGGCTGTGAAGGAAAGGACGCTGACGGGCCGTCGGTCCCACGGCTTCGTCGTGCACGGCTCGTACACACGCTGCTCGTACACACACTGAGAGGGGGAGGCAGCAGCAGTGACCAACATTCCCGAGACCGGCCGGACCACACGGGTCCAGACCCGGCTCGTCGTCATCCAGATCCTCGTCTTCTCCCTGCTCGGCACCCTCGGCGGCCGGCTGTGGTACCTGCAGATCCGCGAGGGCGCCCACTACCAGAAGCAGGCGTCCGGCAACCACGTCCAGCAGGTCGTCCAGCCCGCCGTACGCGGCTCCATCCTGGACGCACGCGGGGTGCCGCTCGCCGACAACGAGACCCGGCTGGTGGTCTCCGCCTCCCGCACCGACCTGCTCAAGCAGGAGGACGGCGGCAAGGCGGTCCTCACCAAGCTGGCCGGCGTGCTCGGCATGGACGTCACGGACGTCATGCAGAAGGTCCGGCTGTGCAACGCCGACACCCCGCGGCCCTGCTGGAACGGCTCGCCCTACCAGCCCATCCCCATCACCGACGAGGCCACCCCCAAGCAGGCCCTGCAGATCCACGAGCGCGCCGAGGACTTCCCCGGCGTCACCGCCGAGCCCGCGGCCGTACGCCGCTACCCCGGCCCCGGGAAGTCCAACACCGCCCAGGTCCTCGGCTACCTCTCGCCGGTCACCGACGAGGAGGTCCAGCGGGCCAAGGACACCGACTCGCCCTACCTGCGCTCCGACATGGTCGGCCGCTCCGGCCTGGAACGGCAGTACGACCGGGAACTGCGCGGCAAGGCCGGCGTCACCCGCTACGAGGTCGACAACCTCGGCCGCGTCATCGGCAAGGCCAGGTCCGATGCCGCCGAACCCGGCTCCAGCCTGGTCACCAGCATCGACTCCCGGGTCCAGCGGATCGCCGAGCACGAGCTGGACAAGGCGATGAAGGAAGCCCGCACCCAGTGGGACCGGAACACCAACAGGAACTACAAGGCGGACTCCGGCGCCGTCGTCGTGATGGAGGCCAGGACCGGCCGCATCGTCGCCATGGCGTCCGCGCCGACGTACGACCCGAACGTCTGGATCGGCGGCATCTCCGCCAAGGACTACAAGGCGCTCACCGGCAAGGACTCCGACTACCCGCTGCTCAACCGGGCCATCCAGGGCCAGTCCGCGCCCGGTTCGACCTTCAAGGTGGTCTCGACGGCCGCCGCGGTGGAGGCCGGCTACGACTTCAACGGCACCTACCCGTGCACCAGCTCCTACTCGGTCGGCAACCAGGTCTTCAAGAACTTCGAGGGGGAGAACTTCGGCCCGATCTCACTCGGCCGGGCCCTGGAGGTCTCCTGCGACACCGTCTTCTACTACCTCTCGGACAACGAGTGGAAGAAGGACGGTGGCATCAACCCCAAGAAGAAGCCCAAGGACTACTTCTACAAGGCCGCCCACCAGTTCGGCCTCGGCAAGGAGACCGGCATTGACCTGCCCAACGAGGTCACCGGCCGCGTCCCCGACCGCGAGTGGAAGCAGCGGTACTGGGAGGCCAACAAGGACGGCTGGTGCAAGACCGGCAAGAAGGACGGCAGCTACGTCGAGAAGATCGCGTACGAGAACTGTCTCGAGGGCAACAAGCTGCGTGAGGGCGACTCGATCAACTACTCCATCGGCCAGGGCGACACCCTCGTCACCCCCGTCCAGATGGCCGTCATCTACGGGGCGATCTCCAACGGCGGCACCATGTACACCCCGACCATCGGCAAGGCGGTCGTCAGCCCCGACGGCAAGCACATCACCGAGATCAAACCCAGGTCCCACGGCAAGCTGCCCGTCACCAAGGCCACCCGGGACATGATGGACCAGGCCCTGGCCGGCGTGGCCACCCGCGGTACCGCCGCCTGGAAGTTCACCGGCTGGCCGCAGGACAAGATCCCGCTGCACGCCAAGACCGGTACCGCCGAGGTCTACGGCAAGCAGACCACGTCCTGGCTCACCACCTACACCAAGGACTACACGGTCGTCATGACCATCGCCCAGGCCGGTACCGGCTCCGGCGCCTCCGGTCAGGCCGTGCGCAACATCTACAGCGCGATGTACGGCGTCCAGGGCGACGGCTCCATCGACAACAAGAAGGCCCTGCTGCCCGCCCCGCAGAAGAGCCTGCCGAAGATCCAGCCGGACGGTTCGATCCTCGCCCCGAAGATCTCCGCCGACCCCGCCGAGGACCAGGAGGAGGCGGCCCAGCAGCCCACCCAGC
>NZ_POTZ01000332.1 GCF_003236365.1 Streptomyces sp. NTH33 | reverse complement strand
ACCCGCGCCTGTCCGCCGTACCGGACCCCGAGCTCTGCCCGCAGTGCCGTACGCCCCGTGAGGGCGCCGCGCCGTTCTGCGAGGAGTGCCGGTGGAACTTCCTGACGAACACGGCGACCTCGTACACCCCGGCCGCGCCGCGCCAGCCCGGTCCCGGTCCCGGCCAGGGTCCCGGTCCGGGTGCTCCCCGCTTCCCGCAGCCGCCCGGCCCGCCCTTCGGCGGCGACTCCTACGAGTACCAGGGCTCCCGGCCCTCGCAGGTGAACCGCCCGGCCGAGCCGATCCCACCGGGTCCGCCCTTCGGCACCGAGCCCCCGGGCCGCCCCGGCGGACCGGGCGGCCCCGGCGGCCCCGGCCCCTCGGGTTTCGGCCCCGGCCCGTCGCGGCAGGTCCCGCCGCCGCCCGGGACGCCGCACCCCGGCGGTCCCGGTGGGCCTGGTGGTCCCGGTGGGCCTGGTGGCGCCCCGCAGGCGTTCCAGCAGGCCGGTCCGCCGGCCCCGCCCGGGTTCCCGCAGGAGACGGGCCGGCCCCAGTCGGGCGGCCCCTCCTTCGGCGGTGACGACGACTGGGTGATCTCCCCGCCGTCGGCCACGGGCCCGTCCGGTCCTGCCGGCCCCGGTGGTCCCGGTGCGGGGCAGGGCGGCGGCTACGGCTACCCGCAGCCCGGCGCCACCCAGGCCCCGCCCGGCCCGGGCTTCCCGCACCAGCCGCAGCAGCCGGCGACCTGGACGGCGACGATCGGCCCCGACCGCGAGTACTTCATGGCGATGATGCAGCGCTCCGGCCCCGAGGCCGCAGGGCTCAACCTGCCCGCGTACTCGCCCGAGCAGCAGCGCACGCTCACCGGCAACCAGGTCACCATCGGCCGCCGCCGGCACTCCACCGGCGACACCCCCGACATCGACCTGTCGGTGCCGCCGGAGGACCCGGGCGTCTCCCACCAGCACGCGGTGCTGGTCCAGCAGTCCGACGGCAGCTGGGCGGTCGTCGACCAGAACTCGACCAACGGCACCACGGTCAACGGCTCCGAGGACCCCATCCAGCCCTTCGTCCCGGTCCCCCTCCAGGACGGCGACCGGGTCCACGTGGGCGCCTGGACGACGATCACGATCAGGCGCGGCTAGAACTCCCTGTCCACCGGACCACGCCGGGGGCGGCCGCACGGCCCTCCCCGGCTCCGGGTCCTAGGTCTCCGGCCCTCGGTCCCCGCGTCTGAGACCATGGACGCGTGAATGAGATTCGGCGCGGCACGCTTCAGGAGCAGACCTTCTACGAGCAGGTCGGCGGGGAGGAGACCTTCCGTCGGCTCGTCCACCGTTTCTACGAGGGGGTCGCCGAGGACCCCGAGCTGCGGGCCATGTACCCCGAGGAGGACCTGGGTCCGGCCGAGGAGCGGCTGCGGCTGTTCCTGATCCAGTACTGGGGCGGTCCGACGACGTACAGCGAGCGGCGCGGGCACCCGCGGTTGCGGATGCGGCACGTGCCGTTCCGGGTCGACCGGGCGGCGCACGACGCCTGGCTGCGGCACATGCGGGTCGCCGTCGACGAGCTCAGCCTGTCGCCGGAGCACGAGCAGAAGCTGTGGAACTACCTGACGTACGCGGCGGCGTCGATGGTGAACACACCGGGCTGAGCCTCCTCCTCGTCGGTCTCCTCGTTCCCCGAGTCCCGTATTCCGGTCACTCCGCGCCGGAATACGGTCACGATCCGATCAATCTCGGTTCACGAACGCTTACTCCGCCCCGTCCGCTCTGAAAGCATCGCCCGGAGGTCCGGACAACTTCGGGGGGAGCCGGGTGGCGGGGTTCACGGGATTCGTCCTGCTGCGTGCGCGGGCGCACCGGCTGCTGCTGGCCGCCGCGCTGCTCACGGTCCTGCTGACCACGGCGGTGCTGGCGACGCTCACCGCGTACTCCGGCGCGATCGGCGACGCGGCGCTGCGCCACTCCCTGCGGGACCCGCGCAACGCGGCCGACACCACCCTGGTCGTCCACACCGACGTCCCGCCCGCCGGGCGCGCGGCCACCGAGGCCGCCGGCGCCGCCGTACGCGAGCGGGCCCGCACGGCCTTCGACGGACTGCCGGTCACCGTACGCGCCCTGGTGCGGTCCGGCCCGTACGGCCTGCCCCGTTCGCTGCAGCCCCCGGCGCAGAGGTCCGGTGACCCGGACCTGACGTACTTCGCGGCCCTGGACCCCACGCAGGTCCGGCTCGTCACGGGCCGTCTCCCGGGCAGGGCGGCGGCGGACGGGCTCGAGGCCGCGCTGCCCGTGGCCGCCGCGCAGCGCCTGGGCCTGGAGCCCGGCGCCCGGCTCGCCCTCGCCGACCGGCTCGGCGGCCCGAAGGTCCACGTGCGGATCACCGGACTGTACCGGCCGGTGGACGCCGGGGCACCGTACTGGCAGCTGGACGATCTGGGCGGCCGCGGGGTGCGCAAGGTCAACTTCACGACGTACGGGCCGCTGCTGGCCGACCCCGGTGTCGTCGGTGGCGGGAAGGTGAGCACGGGCCAGAGCGCGTGGCAGGCGTCCGCGGACTTCTCGACCCTGACGACCGACCGGATGGAGGCACTGCGCGACGCGGTCCGCGAGGGCAGCGCCTCCTTGCGGAAGACGGCCGAGGTGGGCGGCACACCCAAGGTCACCACCTCGCTGCCCGAGGTCCTGGACCGGATCGACCGCTCCCTGCTCGTCGCCCGCTCGACCCTGCTGATCGCCGCGCTCCTCCTGGCGTTGCTCGCCGGCCACGCCCTGCTGCTGGTCGCCCGGCTGCTGAGCAGCGAACGCGCCGGTGAGACCCGCCTGCTGCGGGCGCGCGGCGGCTCCCGGGCCCGGCTGGCGGGCCTCGCCGCCACGGAGGCGCTGCTGCTCGCCGTGCCCGCCGTGGTGTGCGCGCCGCTGCTGGCCGGGCCGCTGACCGGACTGCTGGCCGGCCAGGGCGCCCTGGCCCGGATCGGGCTGCACCCGGACGTCTCGGCGACCGGGCGGGTGGGGGTGTGGCTGGTCGCGGCGGCCGTGGCGCTGGGCTGCGCGCTGGCGGTGACCCTGCCCGCGCTCACGTCGTCGTCGGCCGGCCGGCGGGCCCGGGCGCTGCCCGCGCCGCTGCGGGCGGGCGCGGACCTCGGACTGCTGGCGGTGGCCGCCGTCGCGTACTGGCAGCTGGACCGGCAGCCTTCGGGCGCGGTCAACAGCGACCGGACGGGCACGCTCGGCATCGACCCGCTGCTGGTCACCGCGCCCGCGCTCGCCCTGCTGGCCGGGACGGTGCTGACCCTGCGGCTGCTGCCGCCGGTGGCCCGGCTGGCCGAGCGCCGTGCGACCGGGGGCCGGGGACTGCCGGCGGCGCTGGCGGGCTGGCAGTTCAGCCGCCGCCCGACGCGCGGGGCCGGTCCGGTGCTGCTGCTCGTCCTCGCCGTCGCGCTGGGCATGCTGGCGATCGGCCAGGGCGCTTCCTGGGACCGTTCGCAGGACGACCAGGCCGACTTCCGGGCGGGCGCGCCGGTGCGCCTGCTGGCCGCCGGCGAGGGGGACCTCGGCAGCACCGAGCAGTACGCGGCCGTCCCGCACGTCCGCGCCGCCGCCCCCGCCGTGCGCACCACGCTGCCGCTCGCCGGCGACCGCACCGCGACCGTCCTCGCCCTGGACACCACCCGCGCGGCGGACGTGGTTCTGATGCGCCCCGACCTGGCGTCCGGGCCCGTGCGGCCCCTGCTCGCGGAGCTCGCGCCCAAGAGCCCCACCGCGGGGTTGAAGCTGCCCGCGGGCACGACCCGGCTGGGACTGGCGGTGGGCCTGAAAATCTCCGGGACGGGGACATCGGTGGACATGGGGGTCACCGTGGAGGACCGCTACGGCGTCCCGTACCGGATGCCGCTGGGCACGCTGACCACCGACGGCCGCTCCCGCACCCTGGACCTGGACCTCCCCGCCACCACGGAGCCACTGGTCCTGACCGGCCTCGACCTGAGCATGCTCCAGCCCGCCGACCGCGCCGAGCAGCACCGCCTCACCGTCTCGGCGGTGACCGCCACGGGCGCCGACGGGACGGTACGGCACCTGTCGCTGCCGACGGCCTGGAAGGCGGTCCTGGCCGGCACCGGCACCGTCTCCTCCCCCGACGGCGACACTGCCCCGACCAAGCCGGTCGTGACCTCCGCACGCCCGTTGACCGTCGCCTACGGCACCGGCTACCTGCCGCTCGAGCAGAGCTGGACGGCGGCCTCGTTGACCCTGCGGGTACAGATCGCCCAGCCCGCGCAGCAGGAGATCGCGGCCGTGGCGACCGACCGCTTCCTGGACTCCGTGGGCGCGCGTCCGGGACAGCGGGTGGACGTGACGTTCGGCGGCCGGAACGTCCCGGTCCGCATCGTCCGTCCGGTACGGGCGCTGCCCACCGCGGCCGTCCCCGGGCAGGGCGGTTCCGTGGACGCGGCGCACGACGGCGGCGGCCTGCTGATGGACCTGCGCTCGGTGAACCGGCTGCTCCAGACCCGCTACGGCGACCGGGTCGCGCCCACCGAGTGGTGGCTGGACACCGACGCCCACCGCGCGGCGGACGTGGCCGCGGCCCTGCGCGCCCTGCCGGACATCGACCCGGCGCAGGTCGTCGTACGGGACGAGATCGCCGGCCAGTTGCGCGACGACCCCTTCGGCGCCGGACCCGCGGCCGCGTTCACCGCGGCGGCCGTGGTCGCGGCGGCGCTGGCCGCGGTCGGCTTCGCGGTGAGCGTCGCCGGGTCGCTCAGGGAGCGGGACGCCGAGTTCGCCGTACTGCGCGCCCTGGGAGCCCCGCGCCGTCAACTGGCCCGGACGCTCGCCGCCGAACAAGGCGTGCTGGTGGCCCTGGCGCTGATGGCCGGCGTGGCCCTGGGCACCGTGCTGACCCGGGCCGTGATCCCGCTGATCATGCTGACCGGACAGGCCGTGAAACCCGTGCCGGCCGTGCTGGTCCACCTGCCGCTCGGCCAGGTGGCCGTCCTGCTGGCGGCCGTCGCCGCCGCACCGCTCGTCGTCACGGCGGTCCTGGCGCTGCGCCGGGCCGACCCGGCGGTGTCCCTTCGAGACCGCGGAGGTGAGTGAGGTGACCCCCGTCGCTCCCGCCTGGACACAGGTGCGGCTGCGCACCGCACCGGGTGCCGCGGCCGCCCTCGCCCTGCTGGTCGCGCTGACCGCGTGCCTGGCCGCCGCGTTCCCGCGCGCGCTCGACCGGTACGAGGACGCCGGCCTGGCCCGGGCCGTGGAGCGGGCGACCCCGAAACGCACCACCGTGCTGATGTACGCCCCCCAGCCCGGCCCCCAACTCCCTCAGCGGCAACGGGAACAGGCGCTGCTCCCCCAGGCCGTGGGCCGCCAGTACGCCGCTGTCCTCGACACCGTCCGACGGCCGCTCGCCGCCGACCCCGGCCAGTCGGCGTACGGAGTGCTGACCCGCAACGACCTCGCCGTCCCCGACCGCTGGCTCTCCCGGCCCAGCGGACTGCCCGCGAAGGTGCACCTCGTCGCACAGAGCGGACTGGCCGCGCACTCCTCGGTGCGCGCGGGCCGGCTGCCGCGGGCGAGCGGTGGGGTCACGGCGGCGACCGCGGAGGTGGAGGCGGCCGTGACCGCGGAGACGGCCAGGAAGATGCACATCGAGGTCGGTTCGGTCGTCCACGTGCCCGCCGTGTCCCGCCCCCCGCTCGCCGTCCGCGTCACCGGCATCCTGACCCCGCGCGAGCCCGACGGCGCGTACTGGTCGACGCAGCCCCTGCTGCGCACCCCGGACCTGATGCGTGTGCCCTCGCCCGAGCCCGACCCGCCGAAGTACTGGCTCGGCGTCCTGCTGCTCCCGCCCGAGGCGGCCCCCGCGCTGCTGGGCACCGCCGGGTACGCCGCGCCCTACTGGCAGGTGGCCCCCGACACCCGTGCCCTGCACGCTCGCGACCTCGACGGCCTGAAGTCCGCGGTCGCCTCCCTGGCGTCCGGGCCGGGCCTGGGGCAGGTACGCGAGGCCACCGACCCGGAAACACAGGCGAGCACCGACCTCGACGACGTGCTCCTCTCCTACGACGGTCTGAGGTCCGGCATCGTCCCGCTGGTCGCGGTCGCCGCCGTCGGCAGCGCGACGGTCGCCGCCGTCGTCCTGCTGATGGCCGGGGGCCTGGCCGCCGACCGCCGCCGCGCCGAACTCGCCCTGCTGCGCGCCCGCGGCGCCTCCCTGCGCGGTCTGACCGGCCGGCTGCTCGCGGAGACGGCGGTGGTCGCCGTGCCCGCCGGGGCGCTCGGGCTCGGTGCGGCCCTGCTCGCCGTCCCCGAGGGCCGCCTCCTCCCCGCGGTCGTCGCGACCGCCGCGGTCACGGCCGTGGCCTGCGCCGCGCTGCCGCTGCGCGCGGCGACGGCGCACCGCGTGGTCCGCGTCCACGGGCCGCGCGAGGACACGGTGTCCGTACGTCCCTCCCGGCGCCGTACGGTCGCCGAGCTGACGCTGCTGGTGATCGCGGCGGGGGCGGTGGAGGCGCTGCGGCGGCGCGGGGTTTCGGCGGACGCCGGTGCGTCGGGGGATCAGCTGGTGTCGCTGGCTCCGGTGCTGGTGGGCGTGATCGCGGCCCTGGTGCTGGTCCGCCTGTACCCGTGGCCGCTGCGCCGGCTGACACGCCTGTCCGGCCGGACGCGCGGGGTGGTGGGGCATCTGTCCCTGGCCCGCGCGGGCCGTACGTCCGTCTCGCCGGTGCTGCCCCTGCTGGCGCTGCTGACCGCGCTCACCACCGCCGCCTTCGGCGGCTCGGTGCTGGCGGGGGTGGCCGACGCCCGCGACCGGGCGGCCCTCCTCGCGGTCGGCGCCGACGCCCGTGTCGAGGCAGCCGACGCGCTGCCGGCCGGGCTGCCCGACCGGGTCCGCCGGGCACCGGGCGTACGGGACGTCACCGAGGTCAGCCTCGACCACCGGGCCAAGGAGGGGGAGAACCTGAGGCAGGTGCCGCTGGCGGGCGTCACCCCCACGCAGTACGCGGCCCTGGCCGACCGCACCGGGCTCGGCGCCTTCCCGGCGGAGCGGCTGCGGCGGCCGGCCGACGCCGGCTCCCGGGCCCCGCTGCCGGCGCTGGCCTCCCCGTCGGTCGCCGCGACGTACGGCACCCGGCCCTTCCCGGTGCGGCTGGGCGACGGCACCGAGGTGACGGTCCGGATCACCGTGGTCCGGGACCGGACCCCGGCCGTGATCGGTACCGGTTTCCTGGTCGTGGACCGGGCCGGGCTGGGCCGTGCAACCGCCGGGACGAGCACGCTGCTGCTGACCGGCGAGCACCTGGACGCGGGCGCCCTGCGCCAGGCGGTGGGCAAGTCCGCGTCCGTACAACTGCGCTCGGCGCAACGGAGCCAATACGTCGACTCGCCCCTGCAGTCCGGCACCGAGACCGTCTACACGGCGGCGGTGGCGGCGAGTGCCGGGTACGCCGTACTGGCCCTGCTCCTCGCCCTGCTGCGCGCCGCGCCCGAACGCGCCGCGTTCCTCGCCCGCCTGCGCACCATGGGCCTCACCCGCGCCCAGGGCCGCCGCCTCCTCGTCCTGGAGTCGCTCCCTCAGGCCCTGCTCGCCGCGGCGGGTGGGGCGCTGACGGGCTGGGCGGCCATCCGCCTCCTGGCCTCCGGCATCGACCTGACGGCCGTCGCCCTGCCGTCGACGGCGGCGTCCGCCGGTGAGAACCCGCTGCGGACGGACCCGCTGTCCCTCGCCCTGCCCGCGGCGGCGGTCCTGCTGCTGGCGGTGGGGGTCGCCGTCGGGCAGGCGTGGTGGACGGGGC
>NZ_POTZ01000331.1 GCF_003236365.1 Streptomyces sp. NTH33 | reverse complement strand
GGGGTGGCGACGTGCACCCGGTCGGGGGCGAGCCCGTGGTGGGAGACGAGCCGGCGCACGGCCCAGTCGCTGGTGGCGACGACGGCGGGCACCGCCCGCAGCACCTCGCGTTCCCACGCGTCCAGTTCCGCGGCCACGGCCGGGGCGAGCCCGGTCTCGTCGCCGAGCGGCAGGTGCACGAGGACGGCCATCCGCAGCCGCTCGGCCTCGGGGACGACGATCTCGGGGACGCCGCAGGCCACCAGCCCGTCGAGGAGGACGACGGCGCCGTCCGGAAACTCCCTCAGAACGCGGGCGAGTTCCGTACGCGCCTGGGCTCCCGGCCTGGGCCAGTGGCCGTCCACGGCGTGCGGCTGGACCTGCCAGCCGAAGCCGGGCAGGTCGAGGGTGACACGGCGGTCGTAGGCGTTGCCGCCGCTCGGCGTGGCCGGGTCGTCGACGCCGCCCGGCAGGACGAAGTGCACGGTACGCAGGGACATGGGGATGATCCCGAAGTTCTCCGAGGCCGCGCGCTGGGCGGGCACGTAGGCCTGGGCGGGCACGTAGGCGAGGGACGGGCTCCGGCTGATGGTCATGGCGGTCGGCTCGGTCACAGCGCACGCTCGTAACTCGCCCACGCGATGTGCGACTCGTGGAGCGTGACGGTGAGACCGGCCAGGCCCTTGGCGCCCTCGCCCAGGGCGCCCTTGTGGATGCGCTCGGCGAGCCGGTCGGCGATGACCTTGGCCAGGAACTCCGTGGAGGTGTTGATCCCGGCGAAGTCGGGTTCGCTGTCGAGGTTGCGGTAGTTCAGCTCGCTGACGACCGCGCCCAGTTCCTGCGTGGCCAGGCCGATGTCGACGACGATGTTGTCGTCGTCCAGCTGCTCGCGCCGGAAGGTGGCGTCCACGAGGTACGTGGCTCCGTGCAGCCGCTGCGCGGGCCCGAAGACCTCGCCGCGGAAGCTGTGGGCGATCATGATGTGATCGCGGACGGTGATGCTGAACAACGGACGACCCTCCAGGTGCGGCGCGTCTGGTCCTCCGGCTGATCCCTGCCGGTGGATGCCGTGTAGTACGGCTCTTCGCTTCCCCTTGTTCAGCCGTCTCTCACTCTTTTCTGAGGTCAGGCGCTCTTGCCGTAGGGGCGTGAACGGCCATCAGGCATACCTGACCCGGTGGCACAGCGCGGGAATCTCCCCGGAGGCGAGCTTCGGCATGACCTCCGGCAGTTCCTCGAACGCGCTCTCCCCGGTGATGAGCGCGTCCAGCGCGGGGTCGGCGAGCAGGTCGAGGGCGAGGGCGAGCCGGTCGGCGTAGCTGCGGCCGGCGCGGCGGGCCGGGGAGACGGTGCCGACCTGGCTGCTGCGGATGACCAGCCGGCGGGAGTGGAAGGCCTCGCCGAGCGGGAGGGCGACCCGCCGGTCGCCGTACCAGCTCAGTTCGAGGACGGTGCCCTCGGCGGTGAGCAGTTCCAGCGCGCGGGTGAGCCCCTGCTCGGTGGCGCTGGCGTGCACGACGAGGTCGCACTCGCCGAGCGCGTCGGCGGGCAGTGCGAAGCCGACGCCGAGTGCGTCGGCGACCTCGGCGCGGGCGGGGTCGGCATCGACCAACTGCACGCGCACGCCGGGGAATCGTGCCAGCAGGGCGGCCACCGAGCAGCCGACCATGCCCCCGCCGACCACGGCGATCCGGTCGCCGACCAGGGGCGCGGCGTCCCACAGCGCGTTCACGGCGGTCTCGACGGTGCCGGCGAGCACGGCCCGCCCGGCCGGCACGTTCCCGGGCACGCGGGTCACGGCGCTCGCCGGGACGACGTAGCGGCTCTGGTGCGGGTAGAGGCAGAAGACGGTCTGCCCGGCCAGCTCCCGGGGGCCCTCCTCCACCACGCCGACGCTGAGGTAGCCGTACTTCACCGGCCCCGGGAAGTCGCCCTCCTGGAACGGCGCCCGCATGGCGGTGTGCTGGCTCTCGGGCACCTGTCCGCGGAACACCAGCGTCTCCGTGCCGCGGCTGACTCCGGAGTACAGCGCACGGACGACCACGTCGCCCTCCGCGGGTTCCGGAAGGTCCACCTGGCGTATCTCGCCCTGGCCCGGCGAGTCGAGCCAGAAGGCGCGGGCGGAGCTTTTCATCGGGGGACCTCCTGAACGGTCGGGAAGTTGTTCACGTACCGAGGTGTGCACAGGCCGCGCACAACGTACGCGGCGTTGATCGACTCTGTCACTCGGCCGGAGGATGTTCCGTGGCCCTGAACAACCATTACGACGCGAGGCCGGCTCAGCAGGAGCCCGCGGTGGGAGCGGGCGTACAGATCCTGTTGCTGGCCCTGCTCGGCACGGCGATCGGCCTGGGGCCGGCGGGCTGGGTGACCGGCCTGCTCTTCGCCGTCGCGACCTGGGCGGTGCTCTCCCGGGCGCTGCACCGCTCGGGGCTGCGCTCCTTCGGCGCGGCGAACCGGGTCACCCTGGGCCGGGCCACTCTCGTCGGCGGTGTGACGGCGCTGGTCGCGGACTCCTTCGTGAGCGCACCTCCGGTGTCGCTGCTGGTGGGCCTGACGGCGGTGGCGCTGATCCTGGACGGCGTCGACGGCAAGGTGGCCCGCAGCACGGGCACCTCCACCGCGCTCGGCGCCCGCTTCGACATGGAGGTCGACGCGTTCCTGATCCTGGTGCTCAGCGTGCACGTCTCGACGAGTCTCGGCCCGTGGGTGCTGCTGATCGGCGGCATGCGGTACGTCTTCGTCGCCGCCGCCCGCGTACTGCCCTGGCTGAACGCGCCGTTGCCGCCGAGCACCGCGCGCAAGACGGTCGCCGCTCTCCAGGGCGTCTGCCTGCTGCTGGCCGGCTCCGGCCTGCTGCCCCTGGTGGCGAACTTCGTTGTGGTGCTGGGGGCGTTGGGCCTGCTGGTGTGGTCGTTCGGACGGGACGTGCTGTGGCTGTGGCGGACCTCTCGGGTGCGGGTGACCTCCGTGGCGGAGGCGGTGCAGACGCTGGTGGCGGAGCGTGCCGGGGACGCGCAGGAGGTGCCCGCCGCTGCGCCAACGGTGAGGACCGTGGTGCCCTCGCCGGAGATACCCGCCCAGCGGTCGCAGGAGACGCCGGTGGAGGAGATCCTTCAGGCCGCGCGAGCCGCGTGACCTCCGGACGGCGCGTTCACGGGTGACGGACCGGTCGCCGGGGCTGCGGGACCGCGGCCCTCCGGCGGGCGCCCAGCAGCTACGGCGGGGCGAGCGGCGGCCCCATCGTCGACAGCCGCATCGACGGCCGGACCGGCCCGTACTCGCGGCAGCAGTGGCACACCCGCGAGTGGTACACCCGCGACAGCGCCGTCGGCAGCCGGCTGGACGGCGTGGGGAACATGGTGTTCTCCGGCGTCGAGGGCGCACCCGCGCAGAGCTTCCCGGCCCGCCATACACCGTCCTCGGCACCAATCCCATCTCCCGCGAAAAGCCCTCTCCTCCGCCTCAGCGCTCGAGGTGAGGCGGAGGACCTCATGGTCCCGCAAGGCCGATCCTGCCTTCTCTGCTCGGTCCGAACGAAATCTTGCGACCGATCCGATGAGCTGGAGAGGGACGGGGGCCACCCGATGAATCAGAAGCGTTCGATCTCCTCACCGTCGGGAATCTTGTAACAGCCGGACACGACAGTAAGGCTCAGCTTCGGCGGGTCGTTCTTCGCCATCTGGACAATATTGACGCTAAACTTTTTCTGATCGTTGTCGGCCGTGAGATTGATGTTCTTGTTCTTGCTGGTGTCCGGCCCGTACTCGACGATCTTCCAGCCGCGCTTGGGAAGATTTTCCCTGAGCTGCGCCATCGCCTTGTCCAGCTCGCTCGCCGATGCGGGGTAGAAGCTCCAAGGATGGAAAATCTGGAAGTACTTCTCCCGATCCCTTCCCGAGCAATCCGTCACCCCTGGGCGGCTGTCGGACGCCCTTCCCTTGACGCCGATCATGTCGTAGAGCTCACTGGAGACCTTCTCCGTCTCGTCGGCGGCATCGAGCGAGGTGCTCGTGCCCGCAAGCGGAATGCTGCCGGAATCATTGGTGTCGCTCATACTGCATCCAGTGAGAGTCGCGAGGGTGAGGGGCACGAGGAGCGCGGGGATACTCAGTTTGATTTTCAAGTCGATGGGCCTCGGCGGATCGGACCGGCATACGGGCCGGTCATGTGGTCGGATACATTGCGGATCGGTCGTCGAAGAGAAATGGTCCTAAGCCTGTGGGAACGGTCATCACTCCTACTTCACATGCGCCCAGCGATCCAGCGGCTCCTTCAGCTTCACATCCTCCTCATGGCCGGCAACGACGTAGCCTTGGTTCCGCAAGCTCTGCGTGCCCTCCTTCCAGTAGTCGCTGTGGCCTTCGGTGTCCGTGGCCATCTGGTTGGCGCCGAAGCGTTCGTCACTGGGGATGGTCCACGGACCGTCCCAGTCGGTCCCGCCGTGCCCGAACCGGCCGATGTCCGGAACGGGGTCCCAATCGGCCTCCTGGTTCCAGACGTGCCCCTTGGGGACGTCCAGTTGCTCGGCCTTGGGAACCTGAACGCCGGGGCTGCCCGCAAGGATGATGTCGTCCGCGTTCAGATTGCCCTGACGGGCCGCCGAGCCGATGAGGGTCGTTCCGTACGAGTGACCGATCGCGGTGCGGTGCGGTTCCGAGTCACCGGTGTGCGACGCGTCGAGTCCGTCCATGAACCGGTTGAACGCCGGAGCACCGTCGTCCGCGTAGTGGCTGAACGGCGAGTCCTTGACGATGTTCTGGGGCGCGTCATACCCGAGCCAGGTGATCGTGGAGACGGGTTTGCCGTCGGCCGAATCGGTGGCCACGTTCCACACGTTGACCATCCGGTTGATGTCCCCGCCGATGCTGCTCAAATTCGATGTCGTTCCCGGTACGTACACCGCTTGGTGAACCGCCGTGTCCGGGTTCCCGTTGGCGACGATGGCCCGGCCGTTTCCCTCCGCGCTGAAGCCCAACAAGTACGCCTCAGGGAGGCCTTTCCTACCAGTCGCGTCGAAGCGGTCCTGGATGCTCTGCATTCCCTTGAGGGACTTGGTGAGGTGCTCGTACCGGTCTCCGTACTTGTTGTGCCACTCCATCCACTCGTCTGTGTGCACCTTGGACGGATACGGACCCGATGTGATCCACGTCCATTCGTTGAGCGGCGGCTTCGGGATCGAGTTCAGCTCCAGTCGGAGCTGGGACCGCGTCTCGTCGAACACGATCCGGTTGGCCTCGTCCCGGACCGTGGACGGCAGCCCGTCCAGCTTCCCCACCAGGTCGGGACTGGCGGCCATCCACGCCGCCTGCTCCTCCGGGCTGAGCCCCTTCCACCATGCCGCGTTGTCCTTCGGGCTGCCCTCCTCGGGAGGCTGCGGGAGGGAGGCGAGGTACTCCTTGCCCGCGTCACGCACACCGCCCATGTCCGAGCGCGCGTCCTTCCAGTCCCGGTCGGACACCACCAGATCGTCGTCGGCCTTCAACGCCCGCAGCTTCGGGGCCCACTTCGCGTCCGCGTCCGTGGCCTCCTTCAGCGCGTCGGCGATGCGGTTCGCGAACTCCACGGCCCTGCCGTAGTTCGGGTTCGGGTGCAGGGTGGCCGCCTGGCGCTCCATCGCTGAGGCGGTCGGGTCCGTGGGGCTGCCCGAACTGGACACGGTTCCGCCCTCCGGGACCTTGCCGTCGGTCTCGGTGCCGCCCGCCGGATAGGTCACCGACCCGTCCGCGCCCACCGTGCAGCCGCTCGCCCGCGCGTCCTCCAGAGCCGCCTCCAGCTTCCGCTTCGCCGCCGCCATGTCGAAGGCGAGACCGTTCAGCGCGGTACTCACCAGTCCGCACTCGGTCTGCACGTAGTGGAAGTTCTTCGACAGCTCCTGCAACTCCCGCAGAGCGGCCGTCGCCGCCTCGCCCTCGAGATGGTTGCGGATCGCCGCACAGATCTGGTTGTCGACGGTGTCCTTGGCCGCACTGGCCATGTCACCCGTCGAACGGTACCCGTCCGCGGCCTCCTCGTACTCGGCCGGCTTGAAGGCCTTCAACGTCGCGAGGTCCATGACCGAGGATCACTTCCCCCTCGCCTGGCCGCCGACGGCCTCGGTGTCCTGGTACTTCACCTTCAGCGCGTCCAGCTCCTGCTTGAGCGCCGAGTCGGGTTTCGCGAGGTCGTGCCCCGCCTGCTCCAGCAGCGCGCCCAGCACACCGCAACGGCTGCTCACCCCGGTCACGTACTTCTTCCAGGAGTCGTACAACTCCTTCTGCGCCGCCGCCGACTGGCAGACGCTCGTGTCCCCCAAGCCCGCCTGGCCGGCCTCCAACGTCGTCACTGCCTTGCCGATGCCGTCCTTCAGCCCTTTGACATCCTCGCCCGCCTTCGCCCACGCCCTCTTGTGCGACTTCAGATCGGCCGAGGCCGCTCCCTCCGGAGAACCGCCTACCTGATCCGCCGGAAACTGGTTGAGCTGCATCTGCGTCGAACCGCGTGCCGTCGCATCGGCCTTGAGCTGCTCCCACTCGTCCCAAGCCATGCGTTGTTCCTCCCCGTTGTCCAGCTGCCGGCGCTTCGGCCGACCCGCCATGATTCCCAAGTTCGCGCGGCGAAATCAAACGGTTCTGCCGGCGGGATGCGGAACTCGATGCCGAGGATCACCCGGACCTCGTCGTCCAGAGGACGGAGCGCGGTCCGGCCCGGACATGCGGGTCGTACCTGCCGGAGGTTCCGGCCCAGTGGGTGGCGCGCGTGAGCAGGACGTGCGGGGCGGTCAGCCTGTCCGCGGCACCACAGGCCGCCCAGCCGCAGCGGCAGTGCGGCCGATCGCTTTCCCGGCCCGCAGGAACGGGCCCGCTCCTCCCCCGTCGCGGGAAAGGGGCGGGCGCGCACATGAAGTTCCACCGACATGCTCTGCACCGACGCAAGTTCGGACAACCATGGAGTTGGCTCGGTGGCTCGCAGGGCCGCAGTCATGACCAAGGTTTCGGCGGAGCGCAGGGGCGGACTGCTCGGCGTGGTGGAGCGGCAGTGGAAGAATAGTGGCTACAAGATCACAAGCGTCAACCCGGACAAGGAAAACCCGGCAATCTTCGCCGAGACCCCTGAGGGGTATCGCATGGGGCTCACCGTAGGAGGCGAGGGGCAGTTCTTCCTCAAAGTCGCGACCCCCTGTGTGAAGCAGTCTGACGTAGCCAGGCCCAAGACCAAGGCCACCGGGCAGGATTACTACGAGCGGAAGGTGCCTCGCCCCAACGTCAACGACGCCTTCTGGTCCGCTGGAGATCCCATTTCTTCGGCTTCACCCAAGTCGCCGAGCAGTAGCTGATGGGATCGGAACAGCGTTCGCCGAACGCCATCGTCCACTCCGACACGGCAGCTGTAAGTCGTGATCTTGGTTGTGGGATCAGGCCGTCACCTCGGCGATGACGTTGTTCCAGCGGCGGTGGGCCTGGGCGGCTTGGTGCTGGTGATGGCGGCGCCAGGCTGACCAGGCCAGGACGTGGGCGAGACCGCGGTGAGGTGCCGGAAGGGCCGTGACGCGGAGCACGGCGAGCAGCTCGCGGGGGCTGGCGGGGACGAGCGCGATGCCGGCGGCCGGGACGGTGGTGTAGGCGCGCGTGACAGCCAGGACCGCGGCGGCCATCAGGCTGATCAGGCTCCAGCGCATCCAGGAGTTCCAGCAGGTGACCTGCCCCTGGTCGAGTCCGGTGAGGTCCTTGGCGCTTTGGGTAGGGTGGGCCGCGCGGCGAGGTGCCAGATGTGCTGGTCCTTTTCCGCGCGGCCTCCCTCCGAACCGGACGGGCCCGCTTTCCGGGCATCCGGCTCTCCGGTGACTACTGCGTGAGCGGGGAG
>NZ_POTZ01000330.1 GCF_003236365.1 Streptomyces sp. NTH33 | reverse complement strand
GGGGTGCGGCGTACGGGACGCCGCGGAACACGGCCACCCCGTGCTCGTGTCTGCCGCGCACCGCCCCGTAGGGGGTCGTGACCACGGGGGCCGTCTGGTCTGCCGTCATGCGCCCACCAGCCCTTCGCCGCGTTCGCCGTCCGGTCAACCGGTCATCCCGTCATCCGGTAATACCGGAGCGCTCCATCGTCTCCCGGTATTCCGGGGCACGGCCCGCGGACACCGCTGTTCGGACGCGGGACGGGTACGGCGGGACGGACGGCTACCGGTTCTCGCTCCGGCCGAACCTGAGGTAGGCGATCAGTCCGAACACGTTCCCGAAGGCGCAGATGGCCAGCCACGCCTGCGGCGGGAACCGCCGGGTGTCGGGGTGCCGTGAGATGTCGAACATGCACCAGACGGCAGGGATGATCGCCACCAGCGGCACGAGCGCGACCCAGGCCGTGGGCGGCGTCGAGGAGAAGGGGTCAGCCAGCATGGGGCACTGTACCGCCGCGTGGCCCTCTCGTAGATACCGGGATACCAGGGCCCGGCCCGGCAGGAGCTCGCCCGGAAGCGCCCGTCACCGCCCGGCGGGCCCCGCCGCCCAGTCGATCCCGCCGCGCAGATGGGCGAGGAAGTCCGGGTCCGCGTACGCCTCGGAGGCGTGGCCGAGGGCGGTGTAGAACACCCGGCCCCGGCCCTGTTCGCGGCACCACACCAGGGGGTGGTCGGCGCCCATGCCGCCGCCGCTGTACGACGACTCGTCGGCGCGGGCGAGGACCCGTACCGTGCCGCGCGGGTTGGTGCGGAAGTCGTACCACTCGTCGGTGAAGGCCCATGCGGCGGGCAGGTGCCGGGTGGCCGGATGGTCGTGGTCCTCGACCAGGACCCGGCCGGGCTGGTACTCGGGGTGCCGGGCGAAGCGGGCGCCGAGGAGTTCGCCGTAGTACGGCCAGTCGTACTCGGTGCAGGCCGCCGCGTGCACACCGACGAACCCGCCGCCCCGCTCGACGTGCTCCGCGAGCCGCACCCGACCTGTCGGGGTCAGCACCTCGCCGCTGGTGGAGAGGAAGACGACGGCGGCGTACGGCGCCAGGGACCGTTCGAGGGTCGCGGGGTCCTCGGTGTGCTCGACCTCGAAGCCGTCGAAGGCGCGCAGGACGGCGACGGCGTCCGGGATGGAGTCGTGGCGGTAGGCGGTGGTGCGGGTGTGGACGAGGAGTCGGCGGGCCATGGCGCACGACCCTACGCGGCCGGCTGCGCGCGGGATGCCTTCGGGTGCGTGTCCGATTCCTTCAAGACCGGCCGTCGCGGCCGGGCCTACCGTGACCGCATGACTCCACGATTCGCCGTGATCGGTCTGGTCGTCTCCGACCTGGCCGCGTCGCTCGCCTTCTACCGCCGGCTCGGCCTCGCCTTCCCCGAGGGGGCCGAGGAGCAGCCGCACGTCGAGGCCGAACTGCCCGGCGGGCCGACCCTCGCCCTGGACACCGAGGAGACCATCCGCTCCTTCCACCCCGCCTGGCGGCCACCGGCCGGGGGCGGCCGGATCTCGCTCGCCTTCCGCTGCGAGGCGCCCGCCGAGGTGGACGCCGTGTACGAGGACCTGGTCGGCGCCGGGTACCACGGGGAGCTCAAGCCGTGGGACGCCTTCTGGGGTCAGCGGTACGCGGTCGTGCACGACCCGGACGGCAACGGCGTCGACCTGTTCGCGCCGCTACCCGGGGGCGAGTAGGCCGCTCAGCGGCATCCCGGTCAACTCCCGCACGTCGCGGGACAGATGCGCCTGGTCGGCGAAGCCCGCGCGGGCCGCGGTCTCGGCGAACGGCACCCCCGTCCGGGCCAGCGCGAGCGCCCGCTGCAGGCGCAGCACACGGGCCAGCGTCTTGGGGCCGTAGCCGAAGGCGGCCAGCGAGCGGCGGTGCAGCCGGCGGGCGCCGAGGCCGAGTTCGTCGGCGGTGGCGCTCACCGGGCGGCCCGCGTCCAGGGCCGCGACGAGGTGCCGCAGCAGCGGGTCGGGCGGGCCGGTCACGGCCGCCCGCTCCAGGGCCGCCTCCTCGAGTACGGCGGCCGGGTCCCGCGCCGCGTCCAGCCGTGCGCGCAGCCGCCGGACCGGCGCGGCGGGCCACAGCTCGGCCAGCTCGACGCGGCGGTCGCGCAGCTCGTGGGCGGGCACGCCCAGGTAGGTGGGCGCCGTGCCGGGGAAGAACCGCAGGCCGGCCCAGTACGCGGACGGCCCTGCGGGGTCGTACGCCCGTGTGTCGGGCCCGGCGACCAGCAGCCGCCCCTCGCTCCACAGCAGGTCCATGCACCCGTCGGGCAGCACGGACCGGACGGCCCCGGCCCCGGACTCCGCCGGGGCCGGGGCCTTCGTCCACACCACCGCGCCGGGGAGCCGGGCGGGGCGTTCCCCGTACCCGGACGTGCGCACGGTCGTCTCGACAGCCACGGGGGCAAGGCTATGCCGTCCCTGTCGTCACAGGTGCCCGGTCAGGAACTGGGCGGCCAGGCTGGTGGCGGTCACCACCAGCCACAGGCAGCCGCCGAGGATCAGCGGTGCGGGGCCGGTGCGGCGCAGCCGGGCGGGTTCGGTGGACAGGCCGATCGCGGACAGGGCGACGGTGATCAGGAACACGGCGAGCGTGCTGAGCGGGCCGTGCGCGGCGGACGGGACGAGACCGGCGGTGTTGGCCGCGGCCAGGACGAGGAAGCCGACGAGGAACCAGGGGATCAGCCGGCCGACGCGTACCGGGCCGGGGGTGCCGGCCGTGCCGGGGGTGCCGGCCGTGCCGGGGGTGCCGGCCGTGCCGCCCGCCGTCCGCGCGCGGCGGCGGACGAGGGCGGCGAGGCCCAGGCAGATGGGGATGATCAGCAGGGTGCGGGCCAGCTTGACCACGACCGCCTGGTCCGCCGCCGCGCCGCCGTAGGTGGTGGCGGCGGCGACGACCGACGACATGTCGTTGACGGCGGTGCCCGCGAAGAGGCCGAAGGAGTGCTGGCTCATGTCCAGCAGGTGTCCGATGGCCGGGAAGGTCAGGACCGCGGCGATGTTGAAGACGAAGATCGTGGAGACCGCGTACGCCACCTCGGCCTCCGCGGCGCCGATGACCGGCGTGACCGCCGCGATCGCCGAGGCGCCGCATATGCCGGTGCCGACGCCGATCAGGGTGCGCAGGTCACCGACGATGCCCAGGCGGCGTCCGATCCAGTACGCGGCGGCCAGGCAGACGACGAGGGTGACGATCATCACCGGCAGCGAGCCGACGCCGACCCGCAGCACCTGGCCCAGGGACAGCTGGGCACCCAGGACGACCACCGCGGCCTGGAGCACCCCGCGTCCGGCGAACGCGATCCCCGGCCGCAACCGCGCCCCGGGCCGTACGACGACCGCCACCAGCACCCCGAGCACGATCCCGGTCACCGGTCCGCCGACCAGCGGGGCCAGCCGGCCCAGCGCGGTGGCGACGACGGCGACGCCGACGGCGAGGGCCAGGCCGGGGAGGCGGTCCATGCCGGGGAGACGGCCCTTACCGGCGGGACGCGCGGGACCGGCAGAGGGCACGGGCCCGGCAGAGGGCACGGCGCCTGCGGGGTCGGCTGGGTGTGCGGGTTCGGCCAGGCGGGCTTGGCTGGAGCGTGCGTCGTTCATGATCCCCACTCTGGGCGCCGGCGCCCGGCCGTTGTAGCCCTTGATCGAGCAGGAGCTCATAGCGGAACGCTATGAGCTCCTCATACGCTTCGGCTGTGACAGAACGACCCGCGCCCTTGCCGCCCCGAACCGCCGCTCTTCCGCTCCGCACCCCCGACCTGGAGTCGCTGCGGCTCCTGGTCCTCGTCGCCGACCTGGGGAGCCTGGGCCGGGCCGCCGAGCGGCTGCGGATCTCGCAGCCGTCCGCCAGCCGCCGGCTGTCCACGCTGGAGCGCGGGCTGGGGCTGGTGCTCGTCGACCGCACCCGCCGTGGCTCCCGGCTCACGCTCGCCGGGCAGGCCGTCGCGGGCCACGCCCGGCGGGTCCTGGACGAGCTGGACGAGCTGCTCGCCGGGGCCGAGAAGCTGCGCGCCCGGCGGGAGGCGGAGCTGCGCGTCGCGGCGAGCCTGACCATCGCGGAGTACCTGCTGCCGGTCTGGATCAGCGAGCTGCGGGGCCGCCGGCCCGAGCTGTACATCGGGCTGCAGGTGACCAACAGCGAGCAGGTGCCCGAGCTGGTCGAGTCGGGAGAGGCCGACGTCGGGTTCATCGAGGGACCGCAGCTGACGCGCGTGATGTCGACGCGGCAGGTGGCCGAGGACCGGCTCGTCGTCGTGGTCGACCCCGGTCACCTGTGGGCGCGCCTGCGCGAGCCGTTGTCCGCGCGGGAGCTGTCCCGTGCGCCGCTGGTGCTGCGCGAGAGCGGTTCCGGCACCCGGCAGACCCTGGACCGTGCCCTGCACCTGGCCGGCTGCGACCGTGCCCGGCCTCTGGTGGAGCTGGGCTCGACGGCCGCCGTGCGCGGCGCGGTGATCGCCGGCACCGGTCCGTCCGTCCTGAGCGAGCTGGCCGTCCGCGGGGACATCGCCGAGGGCCGGCTGGTCGCCGTCGACGTCGCGGGGGTCGACCTCACGCGCGAGCTGCGTGCGGTCTGGCCGCCCGGGCGGCGCCTGGTGGGCCCGGCGGCGGAGCTGGTGGCGGTGGCCCGCGGGGCGGCGACCGACGGGCGGGCACCACGGCAGTAGGAGCCGGCCCGGGGGGCGTACAGCCCGGGTGGCGCGGTGCCGCTGCCCGGCGGGCTACTCCGCGGGCGGTGCGGAGCCGTTCTCCCCGTTCTTCGGGGAGCTCTGGGTGTTCTTCGGGGAGCTCTGGGTGTTCTTCGGGGAGCCCTGGGTGTTCTTCGGGGAGCCCTGGGTGTTCTTCGGGGAGCCCTGGGTGTTCTTCGGGGAGCTCTGGGCGTCGTTGGCCTGCTGGGTACTCCTCGCCTGGGACCGCAGCCGTGCGGTCACGTCCTCCGGGGGCAGGAAGCGCGACCAGCGCTCGGGGAACTCCGAGGGCATGCCGGGGTCGTCCGGGTCGTCGGGGTCGTCGGGGTCGCTCTCGCGGACCGCGGCGGCGCGGGCGACGTACTCGGCGATCTGGGCCTCGCGCACCCGCTCGTTGGCCTCGCGCGCCGCGG
Source organism: Streptomyces sp. NTH33 (assembly GCF_003236365.1). Lineage (GTDB taxonomy): Bacteria > Actinomycetota > Actinomycetes > Streptomycetales > Streptomycetaceae > Streptomyces. Next base: position 2,694 of record NZ_POTZ01000330.1, on the reverse strand, counting down.
CCGTGGCGGCGGTCGGCCAGACATGGTCGATGGCGGCGTTGACCGCGGCCCCGACGAGCACGGCGAACGCGGACACACCGATCCACAGCAGCACGGCGACCGGCGCGGCCAGGGAGCCGTAGATGGTCGGGCCCTCGACGGTGCTGGTGAGGTAGATGCGCAGCAGGAAGCTGCACACCACCCACATGGCCAGGGCGACCAGGGCGCCGGGCACGTCCTCGATCCACGGGGAGCGCACCGGCACGGACACGTGGTACAGCGTGGTCAGGAAGACGACGGACAGCACGATGACGACGGGCCAGTACAGGACCTGGACAAGGGTCGTCGACCCCGGCACGACCCGTACCACCGCGTCCGGTCCGGCCACCATCAGCGGCAGCGCGACCGAGCCGATCAGCAGGGCCACGATGAACAGCCCGAAGGCCAGCAGCCGGGTCTTGACGATGCCGCGCACGCCGTCGAGGCCGTACATCACGGTGATGGTGTCGATGAAGACGTTCACCGCGCGCGAGCCCGACCACAGGGCGATCACGAACCCGATGGAGATCACGTCGGGTCTGCCGCCCTTGGTCACGTCCCGCAGGATCGGCTGCGCGATGTCCCGCACGCCCTGGTCGGACAGGACCGTGCGGGAGGCGTCGAGGATGTTGCGCTGCACGCTGGCGATGGTGTCGGCGCCGGTCCAGGCGTCGACGTAGCCGAGCAGTCCGATCAGGCTGAGCAGCAGCGGCGGCACGGACAGCAGGGAGAAGAACGCCGCCTCGGCCGCGAGTCCCAGGATCCGGTACTCCATGCACGAGTTGACGGTGTCCTTCAGCAGCAGCCAGGCGGTCCTGCGTTTGGACACGTTCCGGTAGATGACTCGCGCCCGGTGGAGGCGGCCGGACGGCCTGTCGGGGGATTCACTGGCTGACTGCACGACCCAAAGGTATCTCCGCCGGGGCCCGCCCCACTCCCCCGCCGGGGGCGGTCACCAGGCAGGACACGGTCGGTCGTGTCCGGTTCGGCCGTGTCCGATACGGCCGTGTCCGATACGGCCGTGCGGTGACCGGCGGCGTACCGCGAGGTAGGTTGCGTGCCATGGCAGCCCGTACCCACACCGTGACCAACCAGGCGCCCCCGCTGGTCGGCTACGACGTCTTCGCCGCCGACCGTGTCCTGGCCGAGGCGGTCGAGCGGCACGTCGAGGCCGGTCTGCTCGAGGAGGTGCGCGGGGAGCTGTCGGCGCTCGGGCGGTCCGCCGGCTCGGCCCAGGTGCAGGAGTGGGCGGCGCAGGCCGATGACAACCCGCCGCGGCTGCGCACGCACGACCGCTACGGCCACCGCGTGGACGAGGTCGAGTTCCACCCGGCCTGGCACCGGCTGCTCGGCAAGGGCGTCTCGGCCGGGCTGACCGCGGCCTGGAACCGTCCGGCCGGGCACGTGCGGCGGGCGGCCGGGTTCCTCGTGTGGACGCAGGCCGAGGCCGGCACCGGCTGCCCGCTGTCGATGACCCACGCGGCCGTGCCCGCGCTGCGCGCCGACCCGGACCTGGCGGCCGAGTGGGAGCCGCGGCTGACGTCCGTGATCTACGAACGCGAGCTGCGGCCCGCCCCTCTGAAGGCCGGGGCGCTGTGCGGAATGGGCATGACCGAGAAGCAGGGCGGCAGCGACGTACGGGCGAACACCACCTCGGCGCGGCCGCTCGCCGAGGACGGCGCCTACGAGCTGACCGGGCACAAGTGGTTCTGCTCGGCGCCGATGTCGGACGGGTTCCTGGTGCTGGCGCGGGCCCCGGGAGGGCTCACCTGCTTCCTGGTGCCGCGCGTGCTGCCGGACGGCAGCCGGAACGTGTTCCTGATCCAGCGGCTGAAGGACAAGCTGGGCAACCGGTCGAACGCCTCCGCCGAGGTGGAGTTCGACGGGACCTGGGCGCGCCGGGTCGGCGAGGAGGGGCGCGGGGTGCCCACCATCATCGGGATGGTGGCGGCGACCCGGCTGGACTGCGTGCTCGGCTCGGCGGGGCTGATGCGGCAGGCGGTGGCGCAGGCGGTGCACCACTGCGCGCACCGTTCGGCCTTCGGCGGGCTGCTGATCGACAAGCCGCTGATGCGCAACGTGCTGGCCGACCTCGCGCTGGAGTCGGAGGCGGCGACGGCCCTCGGGCTGCGGCTCGCGGCCGCCTGTGACGACGGCGGCGAGCAGGAGCGGGCCTTCCTGCGTCTGGCGGTGCCGGCCGCCAAGTACTGGGTGACCAAGCGGTGCGCGCCGGTCGCGGTGGAGGCCGCCGAGTGCCTGGGCGGCAACGGGTACGTGGAGGAGTCCGGGATGCCCCGCCTGGTGCGCGAGTCCCCGCTCAACTCCATCTGGGAGGGCGCCGGGAACGTACAGGCGCTGGACGTGCTGCGCGCGCTGCGGCGGGAGCCGGGGGCGTTCGACGCGTATCTGCGGGAGGTGGGGCAGGCGCGCGGCGCCGACCACCGGCTGGACGCGGCGATCAGGAGCCTGCTGACCGAACTGGCCGACCTGGAGGGCGTGGAGGCCCGGGCCCGGCGGCTTGCCGAGCGGCTGGTGCTGGTGCTCCAGGGGGCGCTGCTGGTGCGGTACGCGCCGCCGGAGGTCGCGGACGCGTTCTGCGCCTCGCGGCTGGGCGGCGAGTGGGGTGCGGCCTTCGGCACGCTGCCGCACACGCTGGACCTGGCGGCGGTGGTGGAG
>NZ_POTZ01000032.1 GCF_003236365.1 Streptomyces sp. NTH33 | reverse complement strand
GTTCCGGCGGTGGGCGAGGCTGGAACGGGTGGCGGTGAGCCTGTGTACGTACGAGTGCCGGTTGATTCCGGGGTTGTTGCAGTCGGAGGGGTATGTTCGGGCCGTCTTCGACAACAGCGTTCCCCCGCTGTCGGACGAGCAGTTGGAGGCTCAGGTCGCCGCTCGGTTGGAACGGCAGCGGATGCTCACTGAGCGGCCCAACGTCCCGTTCAGCTTCATCGTCGAGGAGCATGTCTTCCGGCGGAGGCTTGGCGGTACGGAGGTGATGCAGGGACTGGTGGAGCATGCTCTGGAGCTGACGGCACCGAGGAACGTGACGCTTCAGGTCATGCCGATGGACGCGGAATCCCATGGGTGCCTCGATGGGCCTCTTCAGCTTCTGGAAACTCCGGAGCGTCGACGACTTGCCTACTCGGAAGGGCAGCAGAACGGCCGTCTGATCTCCGACCCGAAAGAGGTGAGCCTCCTCTACCAACGCTATGACACACTGCGGTCGCAGGCCCTGAACCCCAAAGACTCACGGGGTCTGCTGGAGCGACTGCGCGGAGGAGAGCTATGAGCACGACGGAACTCGCCTGGTTCAAGTCCAGCTACAGCGGTACCCAGGGCGACAGCTGCGTGGAGGTCGCCGTCACCGAGCAGGCCATCCACGTACGCGACTCCAAGGACGTGACGCGGACCCCCTTCGCTGTGAGCCTGGACGGCTGGTCGCGTTTCGTGGCCTTCGCGGCGAAGGTCTGAAGGCGACGCGTCACGGTGGCAGGGCCGCAGGCGCATGCCACCGTGACGCGTGAACCGGCTCTTCGCCGTTGAGGGTGTAGTCGGGCTGCGGACGTGGCTGACGGTCGGCGCTCACTCAGCCTCGCCGCGTTCCTCCTCGTCCTGGCGTCGACGGCGCGCTCGCTCGGCTATTCCGCGGGAGAGCTTGCCCTTCACCGAGTTGGCCTTGTCGATGGTCTCGTTGCCGAGGTTCCTGGCGGCCTCGACGCCCTTCGCGCCTGTTTCGAGCGCTTTGTCCCTCGCCTCCGTGGCCGCCTCCACCCATCGTCTAGTCTCCGACGACTGGCTACCGGACTCAATTCCGAGCAGCCCGTGGAAGTCACGAACGCCGGTCACGACATGGTTGCTCGACTGAACTACGGCCGGGGACTGGGTCGGATGCAGCAGGACCTTTGCGTTGGCCATGCCGGCAGCCGCGTTCATCCGGGCCACCAGACGCTCAGTGCTTCGCGAGATGAGATTCAGCCGGTTCTGTCGGGCAGCCCGAAGCCCGAGACGATGCTGGTCCAGCTCATGCGGGGTCGCGTCCAGTACTCGTTCGAGCTCGACCACGCCGATCGCATCCTGTAGTTGGAAGCAACGAGCCAGAACAGCGAGCCACTCCCGGGCCTTGGACTCGACTTCCTTGGCCGTTGTGGCGAGATCACCGATCTTGGTCTTGCTCTCCATCTTTTCCGCCAGCGCGTCGAGTTGACGCAGCGCGTACACCTGGGTGTCCGCGATCGTCGTCGGCAGGGCCTGCACCTTCGACCACGTGATCTCGGAGACCCGGCCCACCTGCTCCCGGATCGTCATGACCTCCTCGATCATGAAGTCCACTCCGATCATGCGGGACAACACAGCGTCTTTCTGGGCGCGGAGTACGTCGTCGACCTTCTCGTCGATCTTCGCGAGATAGTCGGTGATCTCGTCCATGGTCTGCTGCATCGCAAGCTGTGCCATGATCCCCGCAGCACCGGAAAGACGCGCCGGGTTGGTCAGGAATGAGCCAGCCCCCTTCTCGACCTGCAGCCATTTCTCGATCGAGCCAGGTTTCCCGATCATTGCATGGCTGATGCCCGGCGTCTTGCTTTCCATCAGCCCGAGCTCCTTGACACGCTGCGCGGACTCCTTGGTCAGTTTCAGCCAGAGAGAGGAGTTGGCGGAAATGTCCGAACCTGCCTGCGCGACTGCAGCCCCGGTACCGAAGACGGACTTGAGTCGTTTCGGTTTGCGACCCTTTGGTGACAGTCCCTCCGAGACGAGGAAGCGTTCGATGTCCGTCTCATTCCCGATGAGTGTCAGTCCATCACCGTCACTGATCAGCTCAATTTCGTTGTCCATTGCCCGCCTCCTGAAGTGGATTCTCGAAGTTGAGGGTGGTTGGGATTGCGCCGCGCAACGATCGCCGAGCGGTCAGGCGGGGTGCCGCGGGCCGTGGCCCGGGGGCGGAGTGAGGGTGGAGGTGTAATTCTCTCCGTCCACCAACGGGTTTTCGAGGCTGACGCCGGCTGCGGCCATGCGGTCGTACTCGGCGAGGATCAGTTCCTTGGTGCGGTAGGTGCCGTACTTCGCCTCATCCTTGCGTCTGACGATGGGGAAGGTGTCGAGAATGTAGTCGACATCATCGCGGGGGATTTTGTAAAGGTGGAAGAAAAGGGCGTCCAGTTCGGTCCGTATAACCTGGCGACGCTCCTCGTCCCACCGAAATGGTGTGCCAGTGTCACCCAAATCTCTCGCCAGTGCCACCATGTCGGTGGCCGTGTAGGTGAGTTCCAAAACTCTACGTGAAATGAATGAATAGTGGGCGGATAGCTTATCCGGTTGGGGTACCGGGAGTTGATTCACTATGAAGAAGCTCATTGAAGAGCCGCCGATTTTCTGTCGTGCAACGTAGTCCAAAGCAAAGGAAGACCAGGCCGCGCCGAGCAGCACGGCTTTTTTGCTGCCCGGAGTCAACATGAACTTATGGCCATACGCTGCCCGTGGAGAGAACGATGCTACCATCGTCCGTTCGCTGACGTTGTTTGTTACGTCTCGCCAGCCGAGAAACCACTCAGTGTCTATTTGTCGGCGATTAAGGTGCTGTTCTACTGATGACGCTTCAACCCAGTACCGGGGCATGCTGCGGTACATAGGGTCGTCGTGTTCCTCCATGCCGGACTGTGGGAGTGTCCCCTTGTTAAGCTGCTTTTGCGTAGCTCCCTCGTATGTAGCAAACCGGTGGTCGTAATGGTGGATCATCTTCGCCTCGTAGAGAGGCAGCATCTGCGTGCCTTCTCTGGTGAAAATGTTGCCATTTAGGACCCAGTCATCCGATAGCAATTTCTCGTAACTGTAGAAAAGGTGTGAATCATTGGCCATGTGGAACATGGTCATGAATGTAAGGCCCCATGGATTTCCCTGGGGGTCACCCTCCTTGAGTAGCACAGGAGACCGACGGTAAATATCGAGAGTTATTTGAGCGTCTCGGCGGGTCCGGAAGATAGGACAGGTGCCTGTGTTGGGGTTGATGCGTGATATATCTTCCGGCCTTAGGGTGAAACGTCGCTGATCGATCTGGTCGACTTGGCGTACTTTGAAAACCAGTGAGATGTCAGAGTCGGGAGACCCTGTCCCAGCAAGGCTCAGCAGGCAAAACCTTGTCTGATTATGGACTCCGGGAAATATCTTTTCTTCATTCTCGAAATCATACAGGGCGGCCAACTGCCCCTTGACGACTAGGTCCTTGAAGAAGAATTGTGTTGTCGCATCCGTTGCGATACCCGTCGGTACGATGACGCCCATGCGGCCGCGTGGCCCTGTCATCATGCGGTCGGTCTCGGCGAAGACGGCGTACGTGTTGATGTCGCCCCGGCCCGTGAGCGGGTAGCGCAGTGACAAGCGCAGGAATTGGCTCTCTCCCTCAGCCTGACGCTTGGCTGCGGTGAACTCGGCGAAGAGATCCGGGTTCGTCTCCGGGAGGGCCGCGATGAGCCGCTTGCGGGCGGCCGCATTCGGGGCGTTGGCGATGGCCGCGTCGCGCTGGGCGAAGAACTCCTGTTCCTGGAGCTTGATGCGCTCCCACGGCGGATTCCCCAGCACGCAAGAGAAGCCCCCAGCCCACCCCACGGACGGATCGACGTCGCCGCTCGCAGTCTCCAAGACGGTGAAGACCTCTGGGAACTCCAGATGCCAGTGGAAGAACCTGTACTGCTGGGCGAGGCGGATGACCTCCTCGTTCGTACTCACTGGAATGCCCGCGCCCGCGCTCTGGAGGTCCCGGAAGACGCCCTCGGTGACCGGGGTCGGCGCGCCCTGAACTTTGGGCCAGACGAAGGCGGCGCACCAGGCGTCGCCGATGTGCAGGGCCCGGAGGTAGTCCGCGGACTGCTCCAGGTCACGGAAGCGGCTGGACTGGAGCCGGACGTCGCGCAGGGTGTCGACCGGGGCGGCGGTGATGTCGCGCAGGCTCGCCGCGAAGGAGGCGTTGGAGACCCAGATGCGCTCCTCCGTGTGGAAGCTCAGCTGGCCACCGCGCTCCGCAGCGTTCCGCTTCTTGATGGCCGACGCGATCTTCTTGTCGTCGCCCTCGATCGGCTTGAACGCGTCATCAGGTATGCCCTTGGTCAGCAGGGCCGGCGTTGCCCCGATCAGCGCGTTGCCGTGCTTGATGTGGGCGTCCAGGAAGCCCAGCGGCTTGCCCGGTTCCAGGGCCTCCAGCCACAGCGACACCTTGGCCAGCTCGACCGCCATCGGGTTGAGGTCCACGCCGTAGATGCACCGCGCGACGACCTCGTGCAGGGCGTGACGTACCGCGTCGATCGTCGGCTCCGGGTTCTGCTCCCGTACCGCAGCCACCCGCTTCGCGATGCGTCGGGCCGCCGCCACCAGGAAGTGGCCCGAGCCGCAGGCCGGGTCGCAGACCGTGAGGTTCAGCAGTTCCTCGACGATGGCCGGGCCCGGGTCCGGCTGGCCCGAGCGCGTCGCTCGGATCTCGCCGCGCTTGACCGCGTCGTCGATGACCGGGTCCAGCGCCGAGTCCAGCAGGCACTCGATGAGCGAGGACGGGGTGTAGTACGAGCCCGTCGTCTTCCGCGCGTTGCCCGCCAGCTCGACCAGTTCGAAGGTGCGCTCGGTCGCGTTGTGCTGGGGGACCAGTTCCAGCAGGGACTCGTAGATCGAGCCCAGCTCCTCCGCGTCCAGGTGACGGTAGTCGACCACCCGGTTGCGCTTGCTGTTGGTGTCCCGCACGATCGACAGCGCCCGTACCGCCTCCAGCAGCGGCTCGTTCGACAGGGACAGGCCGTGCAGGAGCTTGTCCGCCTCCGTGTCGTCGAAGATGCCGCCGAGGCCGGGCAGGCCCAGCTCCGGGAGGCCGTCGTCGTTGCCCAGGCCCGAGAGGACCAGGCGCAGGGCCTGGTACAGGTCGCCGTGGGCCGTGCCCCGGCGTCGCTGGGCGTGCCGGCGCAGGCGGGCCGACGAGAAGTACGCGGCGTAGCGCTCCTTCGCCGTCTCGTCCGCCGACGGGGACAGCAGGACCTCGCGGTCCTCGGCCACGAACAGGAACAGCAGGCGGTAGACCAGGCGCAGCAGCGCGTAGTGGAAGGTCTTTACCTCCAGCGTCTCGCGCAGCTCCCGGTTGTCCGGGTGCTTCAAGAAGCCCGTGCCGAGGGTCGTGATCGCCCGCTGGACGCCCTTCCTGAGCTGGTCCAGGGCGCGCGTGCCCTGCGCGATCGCCTCCGTGCGCCACTTCTCCAGCCAACACGTCGACGGCGCCGCGTCCTCCGCGACCTCGAAGCGCGACACGTGCAGCAGCCGGTACAGCAGCACGAACTCGCTGAACAGCTCACCGTCGAAGATCGCCTCAAGGTCGAACTCGACGTACGAGGCCGTGGCCAGCGCGCTGGAGTCGCGCAGCAGACGTACCTGACGGCCGTTCGTCAGGACGCCCCACAGGTGGGCCTCGGTTCGGTTCAGGCACTCCTGGAGCATCGACTGCGGCGGGACCGTGCCCGCGCCGCCCGGGCGCTTGTCCAGGTGGGCGTTCCACGGTGTCTGGTGGATCAGCGCGTGCTGCCAGCGGTGCGTGACCTCGAACCGCTTCTCCGTGTCCGAGTCGGCCCGGACGCCCTCCGTGCCGATCGGCGTCAGGCGGCCGAAACCCAGCTCCCTCCACAGCGGCGCCAGCCAGTCGGCACCCGCGCGGCCCGTGGGGTCGGTGGCGGGCAGGCCCGTCTCCCGGTCCTCGGGCAGGTGCTTGCGCAGCTCGCGCCAGAGGGGCTTCAGGTACTCCCAGCTGCGCTCCGCCTCGTCCCGTACCGAGCGGGACGACGGCAGGCCGTAGTCGGCGGGCTTCGCGCCCGGGACGTCCTTGCCCTCGGAGATGCGCAGCAGCATGTCGGCCGGCAGCAGCCCTCCGACCGTGTGGACGGCGGTGAACACCTGGTGGCGAGTCGTGGCGGACATCAGGCGGACGCTCCAGAGACAGCAGCAGGGGCAGGGGAGGAAGCAGTGGGGTTGGCGGGCAGGTACAGGTACGCGCCCAGGACGTCGGCCGGCTTCTGGGCCGTCACCGACAGGCCGCGGACGATCTCGCCGGACGCCTGGCGCACCCGGCGGTGCGAGGCGTCCAGCTCGGCGGCCAGGTCATCGCCGTACGACTCCAGGTAGCCGTTGATCTCGGGGAGTTGGTCGAGGATGCGCTTCGTCATGCGCTCGCCGAAGTGCGGGTCCGTGTTCTCGGACGCCGTCGCGTCCAGCAGGGCCGCGGCGCGCTCCTGCGACAGCCACACCGCGTTCTTCGGGGAGCCCTCGAAGGCCAGCAGCCTCGCGTCCTCTGCGACCAGTTGCTTCTCGCCGCTCCGCGACGGCAGGGTGAGATGGAACCGGTAGCGGACCAGCAGCAGCGTCGTCCGCGTCGTCACCGCGTCCGTCGTGATCACGCCGCAGCGGCGTGCCGGGCGGGCGCCGTCCGCCTGCGCGTCCAGCGCCGCGTTCAGGACATGCGACGCGAGCGCGCCCACGACCGGGTCCGTCCGCACCAGCGCCGCCTCGCCCCGCGCCACCGCCGGATCCGTGCGGAACGGGATCGGACGGTCCTGCTCGATCACCTCCGCGCCCACGGCCGTGGCGAGGGCGTCGCGCAGGCCCGCCGGCGTGCCGCCCACCTGGGCCGTGAAGTCGTCGGCCTCGTCCGCACCGCGCAGCACCGCGCCCAGCGCGCCCAGGGATTCCCGTACGAACGTCCTGACCTCGCCCGTGCCGCCCAGCGCCTCCCGGATCGCGGCGACCTCGCGGGCCACTTCCTCCGGGTGGATCGCGCGCTGCGCGAACCGGGACTGGGACCGCTTCTCCCGCTCCGCCGCCGAGTTCCAGTCGCTGTCCAGCTTCGCCGTGCTCACCTTGAACGCGTCCGCGCTGAACAGCGCGTCCTCGTTCTCGCGGCCGCGCATCAGCAGCCACTCCACGATCGCGTCCGTCACGCCGGTCGACAGCTCGTCCGGGACCGACACCGAGATGCCCAGGTCCTTCTTGATCTGGCGGTGCTTCTTGATGAGGACTTCGAGGACCTTGCCGTCGATGCCGTTGTCGTCGCCGTACAGGGTGATGACGCGGACCTCGTCGCGGCGCTGGCCGTAGCGGTCGACGCGGCCTTCGCGCTGGTCGTGGCGGGTGGGGTTCCACGCCAGGTCGTAGTGGATCACCGCGTCGAAGTAGTGCTGGAGGTTCACGCCCTCCGACAGGCAGTCCGTGGCGATCAGCACGCGGCGTGCGGCGGCGTCCTCGCCGGCCTCCGCGGCCAGCGCCTCGATGTTGTCGATGCGCTGCTGCGGCGACAGCTCGCCGGTGACCGCCTTGACGACCGTCTTCGCGCCCAGCGGGCCGCGCTTCTTCGTCTCCGGGTCGTTCGCCAGCTGCTCGGCCAGGTACTTGGCCGTCGGGATGTAGCGGCAGAAGACGATCGGGTTGTAGCCGTCGGCGAGCAGCGCCTTGAGGTGCTTGATCAGGGCCTTCAGCTTGAGGTCCTGCGCCGGGCCCTCCAGCTCCTCGGCGCGGTCGGCGAGTTCGGCCAGGCGCGAGCGCGGGTCGTCCTCCTCGATCTCCGCGCCGGGCGCTACGTCCATGCCCTCCATCGAGTCGCTGTCGGCGGCGTCGCTGTTGAGCGGTGCGCCCAGCTTGTCGGCCTCCTCCGCCGACGACGCGACCGCCGCCGCCGACCGCGTCCGCAGCGTCTGCGCGGCGGCGCGCGGCGAGGACACCAGCGAGCGGAGCAGGGCGATCGCCGACCACCAGGCTATTCGTGCCTCGCGCCGGCCCCGGCCGTCCGCCTCCTCCACCCGCTCGCTCGCGTAGGCGATCGCGTCGTCCAGCAGGGCCCGGTACTCCGGGGACAGCTTGTACGTCTCGTCCTTGAAGTAGCGGTCCGAGGGGAACGCGGTGCGCTCGGCGAGCGAGTCGTCGGCCAGGCCGTCCTCCTTGGTGAGGTACTGGCGTACGTCCGCGCGCTTGCGGGCCACGAAGTGCTGGGCGAGCAGCTTCCTGCCCGCCTCCGACTCCAGGTTCACGTGGGCCAGTTCGGGCTTGACCAGGCCCAGCAGGTTGCGGAACGCGGACTCCTTGCCGCTGTGCGGGGTGGCCGTCACCAGCAGCAGGTGCCGCTCGGCGTCCTCGGCGACGCGGCGCAGCAGCTCGTAGCGGAGCTGGCTCTGCGAGCCCGCCGAGACGTCGTCGGCGGCCACGCACGTGTGCGCCTCGTCGACGATCACCAGGTCGGGGCAGTGGCGTACGAAGTCGTCGCGGTGGCGCGGGGACTTGATGAAGTCTGTGGAGACGATGACGTTGGGGTAGCGGTCGAAGAGGGACTGGCCCAGGTCCAGGCCGCGCTCCAGACGGGTGACCGTCGACGCCAGCACCAGCTCCGCGTCGATGCCGAACTTGCTGCGCAGCTCCTGCTGCCACTGCTCCGCCAAGGCGGGCGAGCACAACACCGCCAGGCCCGACGCCTCGCCCTGCGCGAGCAGTTCGCTCGCGATCAGACCCGCCTCGACGGTCTTGCCGATGCCGACGTCGTCGGAGATCAGCATGCGGACCGTCTTCTGACGCAGCGCCATCAGCAACGGCACGAGCTGGTACGCGCGCGGCTCCACCGCGATCCCGGCGAGCGAGCGGAACGGGCCCGCGCCCGAGCGGAAGCCCACCCGCAGGGCGGTGCGCAGCAGGCCGGCCGCCCGCTGGTCGCCGAGGTCGCTCGGCTCCGGCGGAGCGAACCTCGCCTCCTCGACCGCCTCGAACACCGGGAACACGGCGGCGATGTCGTCGTCCGAGCCGCCGAGCGGGCGCAGGACGAGCAGGTCGGGTTCGCTCTCGGGGAGCACCACCCATTCGCGGCCGCGGGCCTTCACCAGGGAACCGGCGGAGTACGTGAGTGCCATGTGTGTCTTCAAGTCCTCTGGAAAGGGTGGTCAGTTGGCGGAAGAAGTGCCGAAGTAGCGGGTGTTGGCGGCGGCGATCGCGTCCCAGTCGGCGCCGAGCGGGAAGCGGATGACGTCCCAACTGGCGTTGAAGAGACGGTCCTCGGCGTCCTCGTCCCGGAAGGTGTCCTGTTCCTTGTCGGGCGTGTCCACGAAGACGGCCACGTTCCCGCCCGGGAGCCGGTACACGAAGTCCGGCATCGCGTTGGCCTCGGTGAGGAACGGGCCCGCCTCGTCCGGGAGGTTCAGCCCCCGCGCCTTCGCCCAGCCCAGGAAGTCACCCTGCGCGGCCAGTTCGGCGGCGGTCGACGACTCGACCGCAGTCGGTGCCGCGGGATCCTGGTCGAGCAGGCGGCGGTACTGCTCCGACCGAGACTCCCCGCGCGACTCGCGCTCGGCCGTCGCCGAGGCGAACCGCACCAGCAACTCCCGCACCGAGTGGCGGTTGATCAGCGCGTGGTCGAGCTGGTTGCCGTACGTCAGCAGGCACTCGTAGCAGCCGCGGGCGCACGGTCGGTCCGGGTGCGGGCCGCCGAGGTCGGTGCCGTTCTCGTCGAAGTGGCAGATCGACAGGGCGTACCGGGCCGCCTTCGCCAGGGCGTCCGGCTCCGCCTGGAGGCGGCGCAGCACGCCCGCGCCGCCCTCGGCCGCCTCCGTGAACAGCAGCCGGTCGTGGGGGCCGCCGTCCGGCGGCAGCAGCTCGCTGGACAGCTCGGCGTCCTCCAGCTCGAAGGCGGCCTCGATGCCCCGCTCCAGCGCGTACATCAGGGACAGCGCCTCAGGCTCGGGCAGCGGCTCGTCGAGGGTGACGACGAGGATGTTGCGGCGGTCCTCCACGTAGGGGATGACCCGCTTCTTGCGGCGCCGCTCCTTGCCCTCCTCGTCGACCACCGGCAGCTCGCTGGAGTCGCCGGAGGCCTCGGCGGCGTCCTTGTCGTTCATCCAGCGGCCGTCGGCGAGGTCGAGCCAGTAGCCCGGCGGCTCGTCCCGCTTGGCGCGCACCCGACCGAGGTTGGTGATGCGGACGGTCGCCGAGTCGCCGTACGCGAGGTTGGCCAGCGGCGCACCCGAGGCCTGTGCGACGGAGGCGTTGAGGCGGCCCTTGCGGGCGCCGTGGTCCTGGAAGCGGTACGACGTCTCCAGGCGGAAGCCGGCCCGGCGCCGCTCCTCCTCGTCGGAGGAGATCCGCTCCCGGCGCGTGGTGTAGACGGTGTGGAGCTGCAGCAGGCCGTGCGTCGCCGCGCCCAGCGGTTCGTCGCACATCTGGCAGCGGTCCTGGCGCTCGGCCGGGTCGTGGTGGTAGCCGCACTGGGTGCAGCGGCGGGCCTCGCTGGTCGCCAGGTCGCCGGAGGAGTCCGGCGGCAGCTGGATGCGGGTCACCTGGTAGCGGGCGCCCTCGTGGTAGATGAGCGCGCCGGGGCCGAACTCGCGGATGGCGAGGAAGCGGGGCCGTTGGAGGTAGTCGCCGTCGCCGCGGCGGCGGCCGATCGTCGGGATGTAGGCGGCCAGCGGCAGGCGCGGGAAGCTGTAGCCGGGCAGGAAGCCCTCGGAGGCCAGGTAGCGGTAGGGGTTGAAGTCGGAGAGGACCGACCTGCTGTCGACGCTCTCGTTCATCAGCAGGGTCAGCTGCGTCTCCGCCTCGCGGCGGCGGGCGTTGGCCCGATTGCGGTCGCTCTCGGTGAGGCTGTAGTCCAGGCGCCGCTTGTTCTGGATGTACTGGTCGTCGAGCGCGGCGCGGAACAGCTGCCGCCACCGGTCGAAGGCCCGGTCGAAGCGCTCCGGCACCGTGCGCACCCGGTCCTGGATCCAGTCGTCGTGCCACCACGTCGTGTCGGCGAAGTCCGGCAGCAGCGGGCCGAGCACCCGCAGCGCCGCGTCCACCGTGCGGTCCTGCGCACTCTCGTCCAGGGAGGCCGCGAGGATGTCGGGCAGCAGCTCCAGCGCCGGGTCGGGGCGGTCGCCGGTGTCCGGGTACGACACGTCCAGGAGCTCGGGTATCGCGCGGCCCAGCTTCAGGCCGGCCTCCGCGATCCATATGCCCTGGAGATGAGAGAGGACGAGGTCCTCGTTGGCGAGGTCCAGGCGCGGCGGCGCCACCGCGCCCGCGACCATGCGCTCCGAGCGGCGGAAGTAGTACTGGTCGTGGCTGTTGCCCGTCGCGCAGTACGTCGTCACCAGCGCGGGCTGGCCGCTGCGGCCCGCACGGCCCGAACGCTGGGCGTAGTTGGCGGGTGTGGGCGGCACGTTGCGCATCATCACCGCGTTGAGGGAGGAGATGTCGACGCCCAGCTCCATCGTGGGGGAGCAGTACAGCAGCTTCAGCTCCGCCTTGCGGAACGCCTCCTCGCGCCGCTCCCGCTCCTCCGGCGCCACTTGGGCGGTGTGCTCGCGCGCGAACAGTCCGGCCAGCGCGCTCGCCGCCTCCTTGTACAGGTCCCGGAAGAACGTGTTCACCCGCGGTCCGTCGCCGCTTGGATAGGTGCGCGTCAACGGGTCGTGCGCGCCCGTCTCGCCCTTGCCCGCCCGCCAGACCAGCGACTGGGCCGCGACCCGGTAACCGGTCGTGGCCGGGGTGTTGGCCTTGCGGTAGCGGCCCGCGCGCTGCGGGGCCTCCGCCACCTCCTTCACCAGGCCGCCCGCGGTCAGGACCTTCAGCAGTTCCGCGATGACGAGCTGCAGGTCGTCGGGGGAGAGTTTCTTGAACGAGGCGTCGGCGCGCCTGAGGTACTTGCCGAACTTGCCCCGCGCCGACAGGAACAGGCCCGAGCGGTCCAGTCCGCGGCCCGACGACGGGTGCGGGTAGGCGGTGCCGACGCTCGGGCGGTCGGACGCCGACAGCATCCACGGGTCCACCAGCCGTTCCTCGCTCGCCCGCTGCAACGCGTCGAAGTCGTCGCGGAAGTAGGACACGTCGATGGCGAGCGACCGGCGCATCTCGTTGAGCAGCGCCTTCATGATCTCGGCCCGCAGAGAGGGGTCGGCGTCCCGCAGCGCCGCGTGGGTGTCCGCCCAGCGGTCCTGCTTGTCGGCGATCCAGTGCAGGTCGGCGTAGTCGATCTCCAGCAGACCCGTCTGCTCCAGGTTGGGCATGGTGATGCGCCAGCCGCGCTCCAGGTCGAGGTAGAGGCGGAAGGCGATCACGTCGCGCAGCGTCTTCGCCGCGGCGCGGGCCAGCGACGGGGGCTGGTCGGCGTCGCCGGTGTAGTCCACGGGGGCGATCGCGAGCGCGTTGGTCACCGCGGAGGCCAGCTCCTCGTGGGTGAGGCCGTCCTCGCCCGCGTCCAGGGCGGCCCGGTACAGGGCCCCACGCAACTGGGTGATCTGCACGAAGTCGTTGAAGTGGCCGGCCTGGAGGGAGGCGTCCTGGCGGTTGTCGACGAAGGTGAGGAGCTTGCGCGCCTCCTTGTCCAGCGCCTCCTCCGGCACGGACTTCAGGGACCGCACGATCGACGCGGAGACGAGGGAGGTCGCCGACGAGCGGCCCTCCTGGTCCAGCGTCGCCAGCTTCGCGAAGTCCCGGCCGCGCGTCTGCTCGTAGGCCACCCCGCAGTGCAGGCAGAACAGGAACGGCGACGGGATGAACGCGGCCCGCAGCTCGCCCCGGCCCTCGTAGCCGAGCGGGTCGACCGTCACCGCGCGCGGCACCCGGTCGCGGTACGTCTTCTTGACGACCTCCTGGCCCCCGCCGTCCAACTCCAGCCAGGACTCCGGCAGCCGGCGGTCGTCGACGGCGTACTGGACGCTGGAGGGCCAGGCGCGCTCGTCGTCGACGTAGAGGTAGCCGTCGCCCTGCCGCCCGCCCGTGGCGGAGGTGTCCCGGCGGGCCTCGTAGCGGACCTCGCCGTCCTTCTCGGTGCGCCAGACCGTCAGGTACTCCTGGCCGCACTCCCGGCAGAACGCCAGCGGCATCAGCAACTTGCCGCCGCTGCCCGGCTGCTCCAGCTGGTAGGAACGGGTGAGGTGGCGGGAGAGCTTGTCCTCCAGGGTGACGTAGACGGTGTCGCCCTTGGAGAGGAACTGGTGCAGCCGGAAAGCGAACAGGGGACGGTCGGTGACCGGGTGCCGGGCCTGCGAACCGGCTTCCAGGGTTGCCTCGATGGCCTTCACGCAGTCGTCCTTGGGGACGCCGGACCGCTCGGCCAGCTCGCGCGCCGCAACCTCGATCTTCGTGGGCTGCCGGCGCACCAGCCGGCCCGTCGCCCCGTCCGTGGCCAGGCCGAAGCGCGTCTCGATCCAGCGGGCCAGCGGGTCGCGCACCAGATCGGCGTACGCGCGCGGCGCGGCGGGGGAGGCCAGGCGCTCGGCGGGAACGGTGTCGGGCGCCTCGTCGGTCGCGCGGACCAGCGTCTCGCCGATGACGTGCTCCGGGCTGACCGCCGTACCGAACAGGGTGCTCGCCACACCGGCGACGACCTTCTTCTGGTCCTCGACGGTGCCCTCGGTCGACATGGTCGCCGAGGTGCCGATGCACTGCACGTCCGGGGCCTGGCAGGCCTCGCGGACCCGGCGGATGAGCAGGGCCACGTCGGCGCCCTGCCGGCCGCGGTAGGTGTGCAGCTCGTCGAAGACCAGGAACTCCAGGCCCTTGGCCATCTTGATGAGGCTGGCCCGGTCCGCCGGCCGGGTCAGCATCAGTTCCAGCATCACGTAGTTGGTGAGCAGGATGTCCGGCGGGTTGTCGCGGATCTCCCTGCGCTTCGCGTCGTCCTCCTGGCCCGTGTAGCGGGCGAAGGTGACCGGTTCGCGGCCCTGGCCGTAGCCGTCGCGAAGGTATTTCTCGAGTTCCTTGAGCTGACTGTTCGCCAGGGCGTTCATGGGGTACACGATGATGGCGCGCACCCTCTTCTCGGCCTTCGGGCCTTGGGAGTCCCGCTCATGAAGTACCCGGTTCACGATCGGAACGATGTAGGACAGCGACTTGCCGGACCCGGTGCCGGTCGTCAGCACGTAAGAGGCGCCGTGCGCGGCGGCGTCGATGGCCTCGCGCTGGTGGCGGTGGAGGGTGAGCGGCCGGCCGTCCGGGACCGTGCCTCCTTCCGTCTTGCCTGCCTGGAAGATGCGGGCGCACTCCGGGTGGAGCACCTTCTCCCCGACCAGTTCGGCGACCGTTCCGCCGCTCTGGAAGAACGGGTTGAGCGACAGCCACGGGTCCGGCCACTGCGCCTTGTCGTCGAGGTCCTTCTCCACGAACGCGGCGACGCGGTCGTCGCGGATCACGGTGCCGCCCTCGGTGAAGGAGCGGTAGTCCTTGATGAGCGCGCGGTGCACGCCGAAGACGTCCATCGCCGTGCCGGAGGCGGTGACCGGCGCGGGCCGCGGGGTGGGTGTGGACGAGGAAGTGGTGGTGCGGGCAGCGGCGGTGGCGGCCAGGTGTCGTGCCGGGTCGAAGGCGCTCCAGTGGGGGAGTTGGGAGGTGTCCCCGTCCCGCACGGCCAGCGGGTGCAGGGCGTCGCGGACTTCGGCCGCGTTCGCGGGGCGGTCGGCCGGGTCCTTCGCGAGCAGCCGGCCGACGAGGCGGATCAGTTCGGCGGGGATCCCGCCGCGGATGATGCCGAGGGGAACCGGCTCGGCCTCGAGGTGCTTGCGGGCGAGTTCGAAGGGCGACTCGCTGACGAAGGGCGGTATTCCGACGAGCATTTCGTACAGCACACAGCCGAGCGCGTACAGGTCGGCGGCCTGGGTTACCTGGCGGGCCTGGAACTGCTCGGGTGCCATGTAGCGGGCGGTGCCCACGCTTACGCCGGTGCTGGTGAGCCGTGCCTCGTCGGGGTCGTCGACGATACGGCCCATGCCGAAGTCGAGGACCTTGACGGTTCCGCCGCGGGTCAGCATGACGTTCGCGGGCTTCAGGTCGCGGTGCACCACGTCGGCCGCGTGGGCGGCACAGAGACCGTCGGCCATCTGGGCGCCGATCGCGGCCACCCAGGAGATGGGCAGCTGGCGCTCCTCCTCGATGAGGTCGCGCAGTGTCTCGCCGTCCAGGAACTCCATCGCCAGGTAAGGCAGTCCACCGTCCTCGCTGACCCCACCGGCGATGAGCCGCGTCAGGTTCGGGTGCTCGAGGCGGCGCATGATGCGGACCTCGCGCGCGAAGCGCTCCGCCGACTTGGGGTCCGCGCCGGTGTCGATCAGGGCGCCCGTGCGGCGGCGCAGGATCGTCTTCAAGGCGACGGTGCGCTCGGCGCTGCCCTCCGGAGCCTGAAGATCCTCGGCCCGGTGCACCTCCCCCATGTTGCCCTTGCCGATGACCTGTCCGATGCGGAACCTGCCATCGATCAGCTCCTGGCCCACGGCCGCCCCTCTTCCCCAACTCTGCTGCCTTGTGCAGGGACTCGCCCGCCCCTTGGTGTGCTGCGCTCCGCTGACTTTCCTTCAGGGAGCACGGCTTTCGGCACCGTACACGAAGGTTGCCAGCTTTTCTAGACCTCTCGTGTGTTGACATTGTTAACGCGTTACCGCTACGCTCTGACGTGCAATCGGGTTGGGGGTGGAGGCCTTGGGGCGTCAACTGGCCGGAGAATCCGGCACATCCGTGTCGAAGGCCGCTCTGGGTGGCCTGCTGAAGCAGTTGCGGCGTGCCGCGGTGCACGGCGTGGTGCCCGAACGCGAGTTCCTTCAGGGCGTGCAAGCGCTCGCCCTGGACGACGGCGAACGGGACCGGTTGCGCAGCGAGCTCGCCCGGCTGGGTCTGCCCGTGCGGGATTTGCACACGCACGCAGACTTCGACTCGCGTGGTGGTGAAAAGGTTGCACGTGAAGGTGGAGAAACTGTGTTTCCGCGTGTCGCGATTGCGCAGGTCCTGCTGTCGCGGTACAGCGACGCCACGGGGTGCGTGACGTCCCGGGCCCTTGAGGGCGTCGTACGGCTGGCGGGACTTGACGCCAGGGAAGCCGCGGAGCTGCGGGCCGGGGCCAGTGTGCGGCGGGACTCCGACGGTGCCGTGGAGGGGGAGCCCGGTGGTGCGGAGGCATCCCAGGGACCTCATGAGGTCGCCGTGGCGACCACGCCGGACGAGGTCGGGGCCGCGGCTGACGACGGCCTCACCGACGCCGTGGCGGCCGCGATGGCCGTGCTGGAGGCCGACCGGCTCGAGCGGCGGCCGGAGAAGCGGATGCTCAGCGCTGACGCCGAGGTGGGACTGGCCGTGCTGGTCCGAGGCGGGGCGGACCGGGTCGCCCAGGAACCCGGCGAGGAGGAGCTGAAGGCGCTGCCGAGGGACGACATCCGGATCCGCGCCCGCGACTGCCTGGTCGTCCACAATCAGGGCCTGGTGCACTCCCTCGTTCGGACCGTGCTGGAACAGGGCCTGGACTACGAGGACCTGTTCCAGCACGGCGTGCTCGGGCTGATGCGGGCGGCGCGGAAGTTCGACCCGATGATGGGCAACAAGTTCTCCACCTACGCGACATGGTGGATTCGGCAGGCGATGACACGTGCCATCGCCGACGAAGGCGCCATCATTCGCATCCCCGTCCACATGCACGAGCAGATCCGCAAGGTGGCCGGCGCCGAGCGGGCCCTGGCCGCGCAGGGACGACCGGCGACTGCGGCCGACGTGGCGGTGGCGTGCGACCTGAGCCTGGAGAAGGTGGAGCAGGCCCGGAAGCTGAGCCGTCGTACGGACTCCCTCGACCGGATCATCGGCGACGGGGCGACGCTCGCGGATTTCGTGGGGCGGACGCAGCCGTTGCCGTCCGTGGAGAAACAGGTGCTGGACGTCCTGCACGCCGCAGAGGTCATGGCCGTGGTGAACACGTTCAGCGGACGTGATCACCGGATCCTCGTACGGCGGCTGGGGCTCGACGGGGACGAACGGTCGACGCTGGACGAGCTGGGGGCCGAGTTCGGTGTGACCCGGGAGCGCATCCGGCAGCTGGAGGTGAAGCTGCGGCCGGAGCTGAAGGAACGGCTGCGCGTGGCCGGCCTCTTCGGGGTGGACCTGGACGCCGAGTGCGAGAAGGCCGAGCGTGCGGCGGAACGGGCCGCCGAGGCGGTACGAGCAGCCCGTGTCGCCCGCGCCATCCACGCGGCCCGGCACGCTTTCCGCAGGGCCAGGGCGGAGCGCTTTGCCAGGCCTGCCACGGAGGAAGCACGGGTGGCCACGGTGCCGGCCCGGACTGTGGTGGTGGACGCGAGCGGTGACGCGCCGATTGCCGAGGCGGCGGCCGAGGTCGCGGCGGTGCCGGAGGCCGAGGCGGCTACGGGCGGCGAGGGGGCCACCGAGGTGGGGGAGGTCGCTGACCTCGGAGTGATGAGCCCGACGACCGACGCGATGACGGATGCCGCAGAGGACGCGAGCACTGAGGAGGCCGCTGACGCCGAGGCGGTGACGCCGACGTCCGACGAGGTCTTCGAGCCCACGCGGGAAGCGGCTGACGCGACCGTGGGGGACACAGGGGCGGAGCCCGCCCCTGTGCCCGACACGGTGCCGACCACGGACGCCGCCGACTGGGACAAGGCCATCACGATGACGCGACCGCCCTTCGGCGGAGAGGTGGCCTGGCTCGCCGAGTACGCGCTGCTGGCCGTGGGGCGCCCGCAACTGGGCGTGCTGCTCGGCTCGTCCGCCGCGGACACCGTGGTCCGGGCGGCGCGGCAGCGAGGCATGCTCAACTGTCACGTCATCAGGGCCCTGGAAGTGCTCAAGGGTGTCTTCGACGCGCTCAAGAAGCTGGGGCTGCGCCCCGAGCACTTCTTCGAGCGACCTGCTGAGGCCCTCGTAGGGGTCACCCCCCGGGCGTACCTGGCCGCGCGACCTCTGGTGGGGAGCGAGTCGCGTCTCGCCGTCCGCGACGCGCTGCGCGAGTTCGTCGACGCGCAGGCGAAACGCGACGAGCCGGCGCCGGGTAACGACGACACGAGCGTGCCCGAGGAGCCGCGGACCGACACCGGGGAATCCTCGGAACCGCCCTCCACGACGGCCGACCAACTGCTCGCCGAGGCCCGTGCCCAGCACGAGGCCGAGCTCGCCCGGCTGGCGCGGGAACACGAGCGTCGGCTCGCCGAGGAGCGGGTCGCCGCCGACGAGCGCCTCGCGGTTGCCCGTATGGAGGCCGAGCGGCAGCTCGACGCGCTGGAGGAGGAGCTGCTGTGCCGTGCGGACAGGGCCCGTGAGCGTCGTGAGCAGCACGTGCGGCGCCAGGCCGAGGAGCGCGTCGCGCGTCTGGAACAGGAGCACCACGAGGCGTACCAGGCGTTGCTGCGCAGGGCCGAAGACGCGGAGGAGGCCGCCCGGCAGGCGGACGGCGCCGAGGAGCGGGGCCACGCCCTGGAGCAGAGACTGCGGGAGTACCGCGAGGGCGCCGAAGCGCGCATCGCGGATCTCGAGTCACGGCTGTGGGAGGCCCAGACGGCCGCCACCGAGCGTGAACGTGCTGCTGGGGCGCGGATCGCCGAGCTGGAGGCAAGGCTGCGCAAGGCCGAGGCGGCCGCCGCCGAGCGGGAGCGCGCCGCCGCGTCGGCACGGGAGGAGTACCGCCAGGGTGCCCAGGTGCGGATCGCCGAGATCGAGGCGCGACTGCGGGAGGCCGAATCGGCGGTCGAGCAGCGGGATCTGTTCGTCGAGACGGCCCGTCGGCGCGCGGAGGGGGCCGAGCGGGAAGCCGTCCAGCGCATCGCGCGGAGCGAGCACGACGCCCGGCTGCGCGTCACCGAGTTGCAGACGCAGCTGAGCGACCTCCAGGCACAGCTCGCCGCCGCGCAGGAGGCGGCCCAGAGCCGCACCCTCCTCCGGGACCGCTGGCGCCGTTCCTGACACGCACGCCCGCCGGTCCCTCCGCCCGCCCGAGAATGCCACCGACCGACCACAACCACCAGGAACACCATGGACCCCCGACAGGAACTCGTCTCCTACCTCCGACGCCAACTCGTCGGGCCGGCCGGCGGCGAGCAGGAGACCCTCGACGCACCGCCCGACCGGCAGTACCTCATGGGCACCCTGTACCCCCAGGAGGCCGACCTCCAGCAGCAGCTGGATCTCGCGGCGGAGGAGCGCGACGGAGCCGGAACGGAGGGGAGGGCCGAGGACACCGCCCCGGCCGGCGACCCCGTGCCCGAGTCCAACTCCTGGCTGCCCTCCTCCCTCGGTTTCAGCTTCTACACCGACGCCACCACCGTGGAGATCGGCTGCACGGCCGCCCACTACCTGACCCGGGCCGGTACCGGCGAGCGCGGGCGCAGCTGGCAGCGGATCCCGCTTCCCGCCGAGACGCACACCCTCGGTCCCGACCGCGACCACGTCCCGGTCCTGGACGGACGTGCCGAACTCCGCATCCGACGTCGTGCGTTCGGCCCCGGGCAGCTGGTCACCGTCGCCCTGGTCAACGCCGCCCGGCACGAGACCGCCCTCGGCAAGGCGGCCCACTGGGACCGGATGCTGTTCCAGGTGGGGCTCGAGGCACGGCCGGTGGACGGCCGTGTGCTCCAGTACCCGAGCGTGCGACTGGCCAGTCGCGACCCGGAGGAGCAGGAACTGCGGCTGCAGTACCGGCATGTCCGCACCCACGCCGTCGGCCACGGCTGCGCGGTCGAGGAGCTGTACGACGACGCGGGCGAGGAGGTGACCGGCCTGCGGGCGGCCGTCATGCCCGAGGCCGAGGTCACCGGCGTACGCGCCGCGGGTCTGAGCGGCTCCCCGGTACTGAACCTCTGCCACCTCGCCGACCCCGGCGTTCCGGTCGAACAACTGCGGGAGGAACTCACCGAGTTCGCCGCCGACTACCGCGCCTGGTACGTCGGACAGCTCAACACGGAAGTCCCCGGGTGGGGGCGCGAGGCCGCCGACCGCATCCTGGCCCGCATAGGAGCCGCCGTCACCCGCATCGAGTCCGGCGTGCGCACCCTGTGCGACCCGCGCCGCCCCGAACTGCTGCACGCCTTCCGCGCCGCCAACCAGGCGATGGCCCTGCAGATGCGCCACTCCGCCCCCGACCTCGCCGGCACCCGGCGCTCCCGCCGGGACGCCGTGCCCGCCGTCGCCGAGCCCGCGCCCGAGGCCGCCTGGCGCCCCTTCCAGCTGGCGTTCTTCCTGCTCTCGCTGGACGGAGTGGCAGACCCCCGGCACCCCGACCGGACCGTGACGGACCTGATCTGGTTCCCGACCGGTGGCGGCAAGACCGAGGCGTACCTGCTGCTCGCCGCCTTCACCATGGTGCTCAGGCGCCGGGAACCCGACGGTGGCGGTACGGCCGTACTCAGCCGCTACACCCTCAGCCTGCTCACCACCCAGCAGTTCCAGCGGGCCGCCACCACCGTCTGCGCCCTGGAGACACTGCGCCGCGCCGACCCGGCGACATACGGCGACGAGCCCTTCTCCATCGGCCTGTGGGTCGGCGAGACCACCACTCCGAACACCTACGAAAAGGCCCGCGCGGCCTTCGACAACGCCCGCCAGGCCGCCACACCCGAGGACGTGTTCATCCTCGACCGCTGCCCGTGGTGCGGCACCCGCGTCCTGCCCGCCCACAAGTCGCCCGACATCGGTGACTACGGGGTGCGCGCCGCCGCCGACTCCTTCGCCTTCTTCTGCCCGCGCGAGGAGTGCGTGTTCCACGACGAACTGCCCGTCGCCGTCGTGGACGAGCAGCTGTACGACCGGCCGCCGACGTTCGTCCTCGGCACCGTCGACAAGTTCGCCCGGCTGGCCTGGGAGCCACGCGCGGGACGGTTGTTCGGTGCGGGTGGCACGCAGGGCGGGAGCCTTCCGCCGTCCCTCGTCATCCAGGACGAGCTGCACCTGCTCACCGGCCCGCTGGGCACCACCGTGGGGCTGTACGAGTCGGCCGTCCTCGGACTGTGCACCGCACCCGACGGCACCGGCCCCAAGGTGGTGGCGTCCACGGCCACCATCCGCCGCTCCGGCGAGCAGGTGCGCGCCCTGTACGGCGGTGAGGTCCAGCTCTTCCCGCCGGGCGGACTCGACGCCCGCCACTCCTACTTCGCCGAACCCGACACCTCCCGCCCCGGTCGCCGCTACCTCGGCGTCATGGCCCAGGGACACACCGCCGGCCGCGCCTCCGTGGCCACCGCCGCCGCCATGCTCCAGGGCGCCTGGGAGCTGCCCGAAGAACACCGCGACGCCTACTGGACCCTCGTCGCCTACCACCACAGCCTGCGCGAACTCGGCCGTACGGTCACCGCGGCGGCCGACGACATCCCCGCCCAGCTGGCCGGTCTCGACTCCGGCGGCGGCGTGCGCGTATTGGCGGACCATCAGGTCCAGGAGCTGACCAGCAACCTGCACCGGTCCGAGCAGCCCGTGCTGCTCGACCGGCTGGAGAAGCCCTGGAACGACCCGCAGTCGGTGTCCTTCCTGCCGTGCACGAACATGCTGTCCGTCGGTGTCGACGTCAAGCGGCTCGCCCTGATGCTGATGCAGGGCCAGCCGAAGACCACCGCCGAGTACATCCAGGCCACCAGCCGCGTCGGCCGGCACTCGGTTCCCGGACTCGTCGTGACCTTCTTCAACGCCACCCGTCCCAGGGACCGTTCGCACTACGAGACCTTCGACGTCTACCACCGCTCCCTCTATCGGCACGTCGAACCGACCAGCGTCACGCCCTGGTCCGTGCCCGCCCGCCGACGCGCCCTGCACGCCGCGCTCGTCGTCCTCGTACGGCACGAACTCGGGCTCGCCGCGGAGAACCAGGCCGGGCACGTGCTCGACCGGATGCCCGAAGCCGAGCAGCTCGCCGACCGGTTGGCGGCACGCGCCGAGACGGCCGAACCGGGCGCCGGCGAGGCCGTGCGCAAGGAACTCGCGGGTCTCCTCGCCGACTGGGAGGACGCCGCACGGGAAGCCCGCAAGGACGGCCGCGAGCTGTACTACCGCAGCCAGGGCAAGGGCCAGTCCAACCTGATCAAGAGCTTCGAACAGAACTACGGCCTGTGGGAGACACCGAACTCCATGCGCAACGTCGACCGGGAATGCCAGGTGACGGTGAAGGGAGCCGACCTGTGAGCCGCACACTCCGCGTACGCCAGTCCCAGACCGTGCTGCCGTTCGGCGTCGGAGCCGTCTTCGACATCCAGGGCGAGTCGTTCGTGGCCACCGGCATCGGCGACTGGCCGGCCAAGGCCAAACAGCGGATCGAGTCGCCCCGGCTCGCCTCCCGCCTCGGCGTCAGCGGCTTCTACGCCGCGCCGGCGACCGCCAACGACCGCTTCGACGTCCCCGACGCGCCCGGAGCACCGTACATCCGCTTCCCCTCCTGGCTGTTCTGCGGCGCCTGCCGGCGGATGAAGCGCTGGCGCATCGCCGACGAGAAGCCCGGGCAGCCGCCGCGCTGCCCGTCCTGCTCGCCGGCGCGGACGCTGGCGCCCATGCGGTTCGTGCAGATCTGCCAGGCCGGGCACCTCGGCGACGTCGACTGGTGGTTCTGGGCCCACTCCCGGCGCGACGCGGGCGAACGCCGGCGGTGCGGCGAACGGGAGAAGCTGCGCTTCCTGGTGTCCGAGCGGGCCTCCGGCCTCGAAGCGCTCTCCGTCGCCTGCACCGCCAAGGACTGCGGCGCCACCCGGGACCTGCTCGACATCCTCGGCACCCACGGCATGCGCTGCTCCGGCCGCAACCCCTGGCAGCGGAGGAGCGAGGAAGTGGAGTGCAACCGCCCGGTACAGGTCGTGCAGCGCACCGCCGGCAACCTGTACTACCCGATCACGCACTCCGCACTCGACATCCCCGAGACGGACGTACCGGCGTACGCCGACGACGAGGTCGCGGCCCAGGTGCGCGAACACGACCTGTGGGTGTCACTGTGCCGGGTGGCCGGGACTCCGCGCGCCGCCGTCTTCCAGACGATGATCCAGGAGGACACCGGCGCCGACGACGCCCTCCTGGAGGCCCTGCTCGCCGAGGAGACCGGGCAGGCCCCGGCGGCATCCGCCGACGCACCCACCGGCCCGGCACGGCCCGACCTCAGCCGCGAGGAGTGGGCCGCGTTCACGGCACCCGCCCCGCCCGCCACCCGGGACTTCGCCCTGCGCGAGACCACACTCGGCCTGGCCGGCGAGACCGCCGACCCGTGGGCCTCACTCGGCCGCCGCTTCGGCAGGATCGTCCTCGCCGACCGGCTGCGCGAGGTACGTGCCCTGTCCGGCTTCACCCGGGTCTCCCCGGACGCCACCGTCGTACCCGCCGACACCGCCCGCCGCCTGAAGTGGCTGCCCGCGGTGGAAGTGTTCGGCGAAGGCATCTTCCTCACCCTGAACCGGACCGAACTCACGACCTGGGAGGACGACGAGGACGTGCGCAAGCACGTCGCCGGAATGCGTGCCGACCTGGACCGCTCCTTCCAGAAGGACCGCCTGGAGACTCTGACCGGTTCGGAACTCGCCCCGCGGTTCGTCCTGCTGCACACACTCGCCCACCTGCTGATCCGCCAGCTCTCCTTCGAGTCCGGATACACCACGGCCAGCCTGCGCGAACGGATCTACGCCCGTTCTGAGCAGGACCAGTACGGCATCCTCGTCTACACCGCCGCCGGAGACGCCGAGGGCACCCTCGGCGGCCTCGTCCGCCAGGGCGAGCCGCCGCGACTCGTGGAAACCCTGCTGCGGATGACCGAGGCAGCCGCCTGGTGCTCGGCCGACCCGCTGTGCGCGGAACACACCGGCCAGGGCTTCGGCAACCTCAACCGTGCCGCCTGCCACGCCTGTGCGCTGCTCCCGGAGACCAGTTGCGAGACCGGCAACACACTGCTGGACCGGGCCCTCGTCGTCGGCGGCGAACACGTGCCCGGCTACCTGGAGTCCGTCGTCACCGCCGGCCGCGCCGCCGCGGCCGGTGCCCTGGAGCAGGCATGACCATCACCTACCTCGGCCTCACCCCGGAACAGCGCGGGTGCCTCGACGGAATCCCGTTCGACGGCAACCACTTGGTGAGTGGCCCACCGGGCAGCGGCAAGAGCCTCCTGGCAGTGCAGCGGGCCGTCATGCTCGCCCTCACCGGAACCCCGGTGACCCTGCTGACCTACTCCAACCTGCTGCGCCAGTCCCTGGCCGGCGCCGCCCACGCACTGGGCCCCACCGACCGCTCGGTCCGCGTCACGACCGCGCACTCCTGGCTCGCCGAGTGGTACGGAGGGAAGGCCCCGCGCGCTGCCGACGGCTGGTACGACTGGAGCGCCTTCTTCGACCGGGCCGCCGACACCGGCCCGGTCCCCGGTCTCACCCTGGTCGTCGACGAGGGCCAGGACCTGCCTCGCGAGTTCTACCTGCTCTGCCGGATGCTGGGGGCCCGTACGACGGTCTGCGCGGACGAGTACCAGCGGCTCACCGACACCAACTCCACCCTCGCGGACATCGCCCGGAGCCTGGGCCGGTGCGCCCGCCACGAACTCGAAGGCAACCACCGCAATACCCAGCAGATCGCGTCCCTGGCAGCCCACTTCCACACCGGCGCCGGGGTACCCGTGCTTCCGGACAGGCAGGGGCCACCCCCGCGTCTGCACCGCTTTCCCGAGCGCGGCGCCGCAGACCTGCTGATCCTGCTGGCGGAACGACATCCGCAGCGGAGCATCGGGGTGATCGTCAACTCCAAGCACACCCAGTTCTCCCTGCTGGGAAGCCTGTCGCACCGCGCGCCGCGGCTCAAGCCCCAGCTCTACACGTCCGACGCGAAGAGCGGCCAGTACCGCAACCTCGACCTCGGCCGTCCGGGCATCGTCCTCGCCCACCGCAAGAGCGCCAAGGGACTCGGCTTCGACATCGTCGTCGTCCCCGACACGCACACCGACGCCTCGGACGACCCCACGTCCGCCGTCCTGCGCATGCAGTACTACGTGCTGGCCACACGGGCCCGGAACGAACTCCACTTCGGCTACGAGGGCGAGACGGAACCTCCGCTGCTGGCTCAGGTGCCGACGCGGGACCTGATGCGCGGTTGAGCCGACACCTGCCCTGGTGCACGCTTGTGCGGTGAACGAGTCCGGCGAACTCATGCTGAGCGAACTCCAGAGACTGGATCCCGCGCGGCGCGCGGACGTCCTGCGTGTCCTGGACTGCGTTGTCCAGGGACTCCCGGCCCACTGGCGGCGCCGCAAGGGGGTGCCTCAGCTCATGGTTTTCCTCGACGGCCCGGAGAACGTGCGCATGGAGAAGATCAGTCTGAGCGAGCTGTCCAAGTACGGGTATCTCGACGAGATCCACCGCTGGCAGTACAGCGTCCCTTCGGAGAAGGCCAAGGAGCACGGCTGTGCCGCGCTGGTGTACGGGGACCGTATCCACGCGAGGATCAACGAGATCGTCCCCATGGGGTCGGCCTGGTGGCTTCCGGACACGTTCGTCTGCGTCTACATCGCGCATCGGGGGCAGCGGACGGACCACATGTACTTCTCGCTCGACTTCCGTGTGAAAGGCAGGATCTTCCCGAAGCTTGTGTTCCATGAGTGGGTGTTCGACGTCCTCGCCCGCGCCCGGCAGAGCTGATCGCGAAGGGCCGGAAGCCTCCCGGCGAAGCCACTGCAGGTGTTCGCCACGGGGAAGTGCCGTGAGAGGAAGCGAAATTCGATACGTTCCGCGCAGTCGAACCTGTTACGGTCGCCACACCCTGCGCGTAGCCCGATCCGTGGTGGCGCGCACCGCGATCAGAGAGGGGAGCCCGGCCGTGCGTGACCGCGTCGCTGTCGTCGTTCCCCCGTCGCGCTTCGAGATGATCCTGGTGTCTCGGTCCGTCCGGTGCTCGCTGCGCGGCCGGTACCGGATGCCCGTGTCGAGGGTCTGACCCAGTACGCCAGTACCGCTGACGGTCCGCTCGGTTGTCGAGCTGCCGGCCGGGTGGGTCGGGCAGGTGCGTCTGTCTCTCCTCGCTTCCTCGTACGGGAAATAGCGCTGCCCCTTTCCGCATCAGTGAAAGGCCATGGGCCGTGCGCAACACCGTCAACCCTCTCGCCACCCTCCGCAACCTCGGCATCCTCGCCCACGTCGACGCCGGCAAGACCACCGTCACCGAGCGGATCCTGTTCGCCACCGGGACCACGCACAAGCGGGGCGACGTGCACCACGGGACGACCGTCACCGACTTCGACCCGCTGGAGCGGGAGCGGGGCATCACCATCTCCTCGGCGGCCGTGAGCTGTGCCTGGGACGGGCACCGGCTCAACCTGATCGACACTCCGGGGCACGTCGACTTCGTCGACGAGGTCGAGCGGTCGCTGCGCGTGCTCGACGGAGCGGTCGCCGTGTTCGACGCCGTCGCGGGTGTGGAGCCGCAGAGCGAGTCGGTGTGGCGGCAGGCCGACCGGCACGGGGTGCCCCGGATCGCGTTCGTCAACAAGATGGACCGGGTCGGGGCCGATCTCGACACCGCCGTGGCATCCGTGCGGGAGCGGTTGCATCCGGTCCCGCTGGTCGTGCAACTGCCCATCGGGGCGGAGGGCGGGTTCCGCGGTGTCGTCGATCTGGTGCGTATGCGCGGCCTGCTCTGGGGCGATAGCGGTGACGGCGGTGACGTCGTCGGCGTCGTTCCGGTGCCCGACTCCTTGCGCGAGGAGGCCGTGCGCCGGCGGCGGGTCCTGGAAGAGGCGGTGGCCGAACGCCATCCGGTCGCGCTCGAGGAGTACTGCGAGCTGGAGACGTTGTCCGCGGCCACGCTCGCCACGGTGCTGCGCGACCTGACCCGTACCGGTGACGGTGTCGTCGTGCTGTGCGGCTCCGCCTTCCGCAACCGGGGGATCGAGCCGCTGCTCGACGCCGTCGTGGCCTACCTGCCCTCGCCGCTCGACGTTCCCGCCGTGCGCGGTACGCAGGACGGGCCCGAAGGGCAGGAGCGGGCCGCCGATCCGGCGGCTCCCTTCGCCGCGCTCGCCTTCAAGGTGAACGCCACCGCCACCGGGCGGCTGACCTACCTCCGCGTGTACTCGGGCTCGATCGAGAAAGGAGACACCGTGTGGAACCCGACCGCGCGGCGCACCGAGCGCATCGGGCGGATCCTGCGCGTGCAGGCCGACCGGCAGGTGCCGCTCGAACGCGCGCTCGCCGGGGACATCGCCGCCGTGGTCGGGTTGAAGTCCGCCCACGCGGGTTCCACCCTGTGCGATCCCCGGGCTCCGATCGTCCTCGAACCGCCCGGTGTGGCCGAGCCCGTCGTCTCCGTGGCCGTCGAGGCGCGCACGCGGACGGGCGTCGACCGGTTGGCGTCCGCCCTCGTCCGGCTGACCGAGGAGGATCCCTCGCTGGTCGTGCGGACCGACGCCGAGACCGGGCAGACGGTGCTGTCGGGCATGGGGGAGTTGCACCTGGAAGTGGCCGTGGAGAAGCTGCGTCAGGCCCACCGGATCGATGTCAACGAGGGCCGGCCCCGGGTGGCCTTCCGGGAGACGGTGGTGCGCGGGGTGTCCGGTGTGCTCTACCGGCATGTCAAACAGGACGGCGGGGCAGGGCAGTTCGCCCATGTCGTCCTGGACGTGGAGCCCGTGAAGCTCGTCAAGTCCGTCGAGCCCGGCGGCAGTGGGAACGGCTTCGCCTTCCGGTCGGTCGTCGTCGGTGGCCGTGTGCCGCAGGAATACGTCCGTGCGGTCGAGGCCGGCTGCCGTGACGCCCTGGCCGAAGGGCCGCTCGGCGGTCATCCGGTGACCGGGCTGCGCGTCACGCTGACCGACGGGGCGACCCATCCGAAGGACTCCTCCGAGATGGCGTTCCGCACAGCCGGGCGGCTCGGTCTCCGCGAGGCGTTGCGTGCCTGCGCGATGCGCCTGCTGGAACCGGTCGTCGAGGCGACGGTGACCGTTCCCGAGGACGCCGTGGGCGGTGTCCTCGCAGACCTCGCCGCACGGCGCGGCCGGGTCTCGGGCCATGTCACGCGCGCCGGTACGGCGGTGATCACCGCGACCGTTCCGCTGGCCGAAGTCTTCGGCTACGCGACCCGGTTGCGCAGCCGGACCCAGGGCCGGGGCATCTTCACGACCCGCCCCGCGGGGTACGCCCCTGCGCCGAGCCCGGCCCCGGCTGCGACACCGGCCGGGTAGTCAGCCAGCCGTACGCCGGTCCCTCCGTGGCACTCCGGGAGGGGGCGGTTCTGGTCTGGTTGTCGAGCACCGACAGGCGCCTGAGCACGAACGCTCCCACGACACCGGTCGCGGGAGCGTTCGGTGCGTTGCGCCCCACCCCTTCTGCCAGAGGTGGTGCTGGTTCGGCGTCGGTCAGACGGCCTGTGCCTTTTGCCGTTCACGGAGTTCGTGGACGTTGGCGGCGGTGAGGGTGCCGTCCTGCTGTTCGTAATGGGAGAGCGCGATGCCGAGACCGAAGAAGGTGGGTGCCCACTCCCCGACGAAGATACCCCAGCGATCGGCGCGGTCGAGGCCGGCGCCGGGCTCCATCTTCAGGCTGCTCACCCAGGCGGCGACGCTGAGGCCGATGGAGACCATGCCGGCGAGGTAGGCGTGTTCGCTACGGACGCCCATTTCATGCATTTTCTTGATGATCATTCGATGGGTCTCCGTTCCGTGAGGGGATCACAAGGACGAGTCCCCCAGCAGGGCGACCTTATTCACGGCTTTTGTGAGCTATGCCTGAATCGGCCGCTGGTGCTCAACCGCTGTGGTTCACCCTTGCGGCAACCCTTGACGGGCTCCCTCGGTCCGCGCGCTCTCGGTCCGTGCTTCCTGCCGCTTGCTGCTGGGGTGCGGCCTGGCGGTCCAGTACCTGGCCGCCTGGGACCCCCGTCCCGACTGTTTCGCTCGATCGGGTGGTGTCGGGCGTGGCGGGCACGGGCGGCCAGGTACTGGAC
>NZ_POTZ01000329.1 GCF_003236365.1 Streptomyces sp. NTH33 | reverse complement strand
GAGTGGGGGCCGGTCGGTGTCCTGCTCGCACTCGCGGCGCTCCTGGTGGCCGGGGGGCTGGCGGGGCTGCGCAGACGGGACGTCGGCGGCTGAGCGAGCAACAAGAGGTGCGGCTCGGGCGGCTCAGTCGGCGTACTGCTTGAGCTCCTCGGTGTCGAGTTCGATGCCGAGGGGCTCCGGCAGCGAGAGCTTGACCCCGAACGACTTCTTGCTGGCACTGCGGTACCCCTCGCCCGGGGCGGGGTCGCTGTAGAGCGTGACGGAGGCGTCGTCGCGGTCGACCAACAGGTAGAACGGGATGCCCGCGTCGCCGTAGGCCAAGGGCTTCTCCTTGCGGTCACGCTGATCGGTGTCCGAGTCGTACGACGTGACCTCCAGGACCAGGAGCACTCCCTCGGTCGGCGCCCACTCACCCTGCCCCGCGAAGTGCGCGGCGGGCACCAGCACTCCGTCCGGACGCGCCCGCCCCTTGCGGTACTTCTCCACCCTCAGCCCTTGCCCCTGGTACAGGTCCAGGTCGGGCCGCGACTGCATACAACGCCGCATCAGCCACATCACGATGGTGTTGTGGTCGCCGTCAGGCACGTTCTTGACCCCGATCCGCCCGTCGATGAACTCGAACCTGACGGCGTCGTCGGTCTCCCTGGCCGCGAATTCGGCGATCCTCTCGAACTCCTCCACGGACATCTGGGACGCGTGTGTCGTGCGCTCTGCCATAACCGTCATGGTGCACCCCCTCTCGGGTCACGGCCAGTATGCCGAGCAGCGGGTGGCCGATGATCGGAAATGATCCGTTATCAGCCGAACGGGTGAGCCGGGCGCGGGCGTCAGCGCACCACCACGCTCACCCCCTCCAGCCCCCGGATCACGAAGTTCGGCTTCCGCCGCGGCTCCGCCGCCAGGGCGAGCGTGGGGGCCCGCTCCAGCAGGGCCGTCATGGAGGCCGCCAGTTCGATACGGGCCAGGGGGGCGCCGATGCAGTAGTGGATGCCCGCGCTGAAGGAGATGTGCGGGTTGTCCCGGCGGGTCAGGTCCAGGCGGGCGGGGTCGGTGAAGACGGCCGGGTCGTGGTTGGCCGAGCCGAAGAGCATGGCGATCTCCGCGCCCCTGGGGATCGTCGTGCCGTCGATCTCGATCTCGTCCAGGACCCAGCGTTCGAAGAGCTGCAGCGGGGTGTCGTAGCGCATCAGCTCCTCAATCGCGGACGGGACCAGGGAGTGGTCCGCGCGCAGGGCCGCGAGCTGGTCCGGGTTGCGGAACAGCGCCCACCAGCCGTTGACCGTGGCGTTCACGGTGGCCTCGTGACCGGCGTTGAGGAGCAGGACGGCCGTGGAGATCATCTCCTGCTCCGTCAGCCGGTCGTCCTCGTCGTGCGCCGCGATCAGCCCGGAGATCAGGTCCTCGCCCGGCTCCTTGCGGCGCTCGGCGATCAGCTCGCGCAGGTAGTCGGAGAACTCGACCGACGCCCGCACCGCCTTCTCCGCCGCCTCCTCGGACGGGTTCAGCTCGTACATCCCGCAGATGTCCGCCGACCAGGGCCGCAGCGGGGCCCGGTCCGCCTCGGGGATGCCCAGCATCTCGGCGATCACGGCGACCGGCAGCGGTTCCGCGACGTCCGTGAGCAGGTCGCCGCCGCCCGCCTCCACCAGGGCGGAGACCAGCTCGTTCGCCAGCCGGTGCACGTACGGCTTCAGCCGCTCCACCGTGCGCGGCGTGAACGCCTTCGACACCAGGCGCCGGATCCGGGTGTGGTCCGGCGGCTCCAGGTCGAGCATCCCGTGGTCGTTGAGGACGTGGAACGGCTCGTGCTCCGGCGGGGGCGCCGTACGGCCGAACTCCTCGTGCGTGAACCGGTGCTGGTAGGTCCGGCCCAGCCTGCGGTCCCGCAGCAGCGCCGAGACGTCCGCGTGGCGCGGGACCAGCCACTGGTCGCTGGGCTCGTAGTAGAGCACGCGGCCCCGGGCGCGCAGCTCGGCGTACGCCGGGTACGGGTCGGCGACGAACGCCGGGTCCCACGGGTCGAAGGCGAGGTCGGAAAGTGCGGACATGCCCGGACGTTAGCCCGGCCACCCCCGGTCTGACCAGGGGTGCCGTCTCACCTCACACGGCCCGGCGGGGCCGCTCAGCCCGGCGTGACCAGTCTCGCCTCGTAGGCGAACACGGCCGCCTGGGTGCGGTCCCGCAGGCCCAGCTTGACCAGGATCCTGCTCACATGGGTCTTGATGGTCGACTCGGCGACCACCAGCCGCTCGGCGATCTCCGCGTTCGACAGCCCCTGCGCGATCAGCACCAGGACCTCCGTCTCCCGCTCGGTCAGGTCCCCGTACGCCGCCTGCCCCGCGGCCGCCGCCCGCGAGGGCTCGGTCATCTTCGAGAACTCCGTGATCAGCCGCCGGGTGACCGAGGGCGCGAGCAGCGCCTCGCCGGCCGCGACCACCCGTACCCCGTCGGCGAGCTGCCGCGCCGAGGCGTCCTTGAGCAGGAAGCCGGAGGCCCCCGCCCGCAGCGCCTGGTACACGTACTCGTCCAGGTCGAACGTGGTGAGGACCAGCACCTTCGCCGTGCCGTCCGCGGCGACGATCTCCCGGGTCGCCTCGATGCCGTTCAGCTCCGGCATCCGGATGTCCATCAGGACCACGTCCGGGGCCAGTTCGCGTACCCGCTCCACCGCCTCGCGTCCGTTGACGGCCTCGCCGACGACCTCGATGCCGGGCATCGCGTTCAGCAGGACCGAGAAACCCTCGCGCACCATCATCTGGTCGTCCGCGATCAGGACGCGGATCGTGCCGGCCGTGGCCGTCATGCCCCGGCTCCGTCGTCGTCCGTGCGCTCCGTCACCGTGGCGACCGGCAGGAACACCGCCACCTCGTAGCCCCCGTCGTCGACCGGGCCCGCCGTCATCTCGCCGTCCAGCATCGACACCCGCTCCCGCATGCCGGTGATGCCGTGCCCGGATCCGGGCGAGGGCTTCGTCAACGAGGTAGCGGGCGGCGGGCCGTTGACCACGCGCAGGGCGAGCCCGCCGAGGACGTAGCCGATCTCCACCCGGGCGCTCGCGCCGGGCGCGTGCCGCAGGGTGTTGCTCAGGGCCTCCTGGACGATCCGGTACGCCGACAGTTCCACGCCCTGCGGGAGTTCGCGCACCGCGCCCATCACCGTCTTCTCCACGGTCAGGCCGGCCTCCCGCACGTTCGCCAGCAGCGTGTCGAGGTCGGCGAGCGTGGGCTGCGGGGCCTGGGGGGCTTCGTAGTCCTCGGCGCGGACGACCCCGAGGACGCGGCGCAGTTCGGTGAGGGCCGCCACCGCGTTCTCGCGGATCGTGGCGAAGGCCTTCTCCAGCTCCGGCGGCGGGTTCTGCACCCGGTAGGGGGCGGCCTCGGCCTGGATGGCGACGACGGACATGTGGTGGGCCACGACGTCGTGCAGCTCACGGGCGATCGTGGTGCGCTCCTCCAGCAGGGTGCGGCGGGACCGCTCGTGCGCGGTCACCGTCTGCTGGGCGGTCACCTCCTGTGCGGCGTCCCGGCGTATGTGCCAGAGGGTGACGACGAGGAGCACGAGCGCGGAGAGGACCAGCATGGGTCCCGAGTTGTCGCCGGAGTGGTGGCCGTACACGGTCTCGGCGGCCAAGGCGTAGCACGCGGTGACCATCCAGGTCCACGCCGCCGTACGCGGCCGGGTGCGTATCGCCACCACGGTGAGGACCGTCAGGTGCGCGACGAAGCTGCCGGGCGACCACGGCCAGCCGCCGAGGTTGCCGAACACCACCCACGAGGCCGCGGTCGCCCCCAGGGAGAGCCAGAAGGCTCCGACCGGGCGGACCAGGGTGAGCAGGACCGGCACCAGGGCCAGCAGGCCGTATACCGGTGCCGGGCCGCCGTGGGCGCTCACCCACGCGAGGAGCATGGCCAGCAGGCCGGCTCCCACCACCACGGCGTGCGGGGCCCAGGCCGCGCACTCCCGCAGGCGTCCGGGCAGCCGCCGGGTCAGCGGGCCGTCGACGCTCATGCGGCGCATCGGACGGTAGGCGAAGGCGCCCTGGAACAGATCCTGCCGCAGGGCGTTCGCGGCCAGCGTGTACTCGGGGCTGCGCGGCTTGTGCGCGCCGAACGCGCCGTCCGGCGCCGTCCGCTGCGTCTGGGTCGTCTCGGTCACGGTGAGAACGGTAGGGGGAGGCGGGGGCGCGGTCGTCCCCAGTGAGAAGGGTCTTCCCCGGTCCGTCTCAGGTACTACCGGCCTGACCGTGTCCCCCCGGGGCTCACCACGCCAGCTGGGCGATCTCCTCCGCCACCACCGCGCAGGCGTCCGCCGCCGGGTCGATCAGGGGGAAGTGGCCGACCTCCTCCAGGAGGGTCAGGCCGACCAGTTCACCCGCCTTCGCCGCCGCTTCCGTGTAGGACTCCGCGACCGCCTGCGGTACGACCAGGTCACCGCGGCCCTGGACGAGGGTGGTCGCGATGCCGGTGGGCAGGAGGAGGGCCGGGTCGGCGTAGGGCCGGCGCTCCATGAAACCCTCCTCGCCGCCCAGCAGTTGGCGGGCCGCTCCGCCGCACACGTCCAGCTTCTCGGCGACCGCGAAGTCGGCGATCGGGGCGAGGGCGACCACGCCGCGCAGCGGGGCGGGGCCGTCCGTGCGCCAGGGTGCGTCCGCCGGGAGGACGTGCCGGGCCGCCGCCCACAGGGCCAGGTGGCCGCCCGCCGAGTGACCGGTGATCACCGTGCGGCGGATGTCGGCCTGCGGGAGCGCCTGCCGTACGAGCGCGGGCAGGGCGTCGAGGGCGGCGGCCACGTCGTCGAACGTGTCCGGCCAGCGGCCCGCGACCGGGGCCTCGCCCCCGGCCGCCGGGGCGGTGCCGCCGCGCCGGTACTCGACGTTGGCCACGGCGAAGCCGCGGCGGGCGAGGAAGTCCGCGAAGGGGGTGATGTGGCGGCGGTCGTACGGGGACCGCCAGGCGCCGCCGTGCAGCACCACCACGAGGGGTGCGGGAGAGGAGGGCGCCGGGGAGTCCGGAGCGCCGCGCGGGGCGTAGAAGTCGACGACCTGGTCGGGGTGGTCGCCGTAGGCGGCCGTGGCGTCGGGGTCGACGGGCGCGTGCGAGAAGGCCGACTCCTCCTCCGCGGCGGCACGCGCGGCCGCGTCGCGGCCGGCGGTGTTCTCCGGTTCTGCGGCATCGCATGATGCGGCGGCGTCCGGCATGCTCCCACCTCTCAGCGACTGAACAGATGTGCGGACCAGGGAGAAACCGTTCGGCCGCTGGCCGGGACGGTACCAGGGCGGTGACGTGCGCGGAGGCGGGAAGGTCACGCCCGGTTCCGCCGGACGGTTCCGCCGCACGGCGTGGGACCGTGCGGCGGAACCGTTCATCGGGACCGGCCCTGCGGGCGGTGGGTCAGCCGAGCAGCTCCTCCGCCAGCGCCCGCGCCGCCCGCTCCACGTCCGCGAAGCCGACGTACAGCGGGGTGAAGCCGAAGCGCAGCACGTCGGGGTGGCGGAAGTCGCCGACCACGCCGCGCTCGATCAGCCGCCTCATCACGTCCCCGGCGTCCGGGCAGCGCAGGGCCACCTGACTGCCCCGCTCCTCGTGGGCCGCCGGGGTCAGACACTCCACGCGTCCGGCGGGGACGTACGCGGCGACGCACTCCAGGAAGAAGTCCGTCAGCGCGAGGGACTTGGCGCGCACGGCCTCGACCGTCACCCCGTCCCAGACCTCCAGCGCCGCCTCCAGGGCGAGCAGGGAGAGGATGTCCGGGGTGCCGACGCGGCCGCGGACCGCGCTCGCCGCCGGTTCGTAGCCGGACCGCATGCCGAAGGGGTCGGCGTGCGAGTTCCAGCCGGGCAGCGGGGAGTCGAAGCGGTCCTGGAGGTCGCGGCGGATGTACAGGAACGCCGGTGAACCCGGGCCGCCGTTCAGGTACTTGTAGGTGCAGCCGACCGCCAGGCCGACGCCGTGCTCGTCCAGCCCCACCGGCAGGGCGCCCGCGCTGTGGCACAGGTCCCAGACGGCGTACGCGCCCGCCGCGTGCACGGCCGCGGTGAGGGAGGGCAGGTCGTACAGGCGGCCGGTGCGGTAGTCGACGTGGTTGAGCAGGACCGCGGCGGTGCGGGAGGACAGGGCCCCGGGCACCTCGGCCGGTGTCACCGGGCGCAGGGTGCAGCCCGTCATCCGGGCGGCGGAGTGCGCGAGGTACCCGTCCGTGGGGAAGGTCGTCGCGTCGACGAGGATCTCGTCCCGGTCACCGCCGCCGTCGCCCTGCTCCCGGGCCATCCGCACGGCCGCCACCAGCGCCTTGAAGACGTTGACGCTGGTCGAGTCGCCCACCACGATCTGGCCCGGTGCCGCCCCGACCAGCGGGGCGATCCGGTCACCGATCCGCTCGGGCGCGGTCCACCAGCCGCTCTCCGTCCAGGAGCGGATGCGCAGCTCGCCCCACTGGCGGCGGACGACGTCGGCGACCCGGTCCGGGACGTGCGCCGGAAGCGCGCCCAGTGAGTTTCCGTCCAGGTAGACGCCCTCGTCGAGGACGAACCGGCCGCGGAGCCCCGCCAGTTCGTCCGCCGCGTCCGACTTCTCTGCTCTGGCGGTCAGTTCAGACATGGGACCTCGCCGTCCACAGCTCGGGGAAGACGTTCTTGCGGGCTCGCTTCTCCAGCCAGGCCACCCCGGCGGAACCGCCCGTGCCGGCCTTGGCGCCCATCGCGCGGCGGGTGGCGACGAGGTGGTCGTTGCGCCAGCGCCACACCAGTTCGGCGACGTCCGTCAACGCCTCTCCCAGGCGGGCGAGTTCGTCGTCCGGGTCGCCGGAGTAGAGCGCCGCCCAGACGGCCTCGACCTCCTCCGACGGCTCGTAGCGCAGCGACACGTCGCGGTCCAGGACGGCGTCCGGGACGGCGTGGCCGCGCCGGGCGAGCAGCCGCAGCACCTCGTCGTACAGGCTCGGCTCGTGCAGCGCCTTCTCCAGTTCCGCGTGGGCGCGGGGGGCGCCGCGGTGCGGGACGAGCATGGACGCGGACTTGTCGCCGAGCAGGAACTCCATGCGGCGGTACATCGCCGACTGGAAGCCGGAGCCTTCGCCGAGGGCGCCGCGGTAGCTGTTGAACTGGGCCGGCGTGAGTGCGGCGAGCGGCTTCCAGGAGGCGTTCAGCGCCTGAAGCTCCCGCACCGACCGCTTCAGCGCGGCGATCGCCGTCGGTACGTCGTCCGCGCGCAGGGCGCGGGCGGCGGTCTCCCACTCGTGCACGATGACGGTGAACCACAGCTCCATCACCTGGGTGGTGACCAGGAAGACCATCTCTCCGGGGTCGTCCGAGAGGGTCTGCTGGAGGTGGGTGAGCACGTCCGCCCGGACGTAGTCCTCGTACGGCGTCGTGCCCTCGAAGTCGAGATGCGGGGTCTCGGGCTCATTGGCCTCAGCGGCCTCGGTGTGCTGAGGGGTCGGGTGAGCCTGTTGGGACATCGCTGTCTCCTGCTGTGTACTCCGGGTAGCGGTCCGCCCCTGCCGATGCCGGCACGGGGGCCCCGGTCCCCACCGGCATCCTGCGCACCACGGGCACGGAGCGCAAGGCCCGCCCGGTCGTTCGGGCGGGCCTTGCGCTCCGGCGGACCTCACGATCCGTCGTGCGTCGCTCAGCCCAGCGTCTGCGCCGCCGTCTCGGAGGAGTCCTTCAGGAACTGCGCGCAGCGCTCGTACTCCTCCTGCTCGCCGATCGCCTGCGCGGCGCGCGCGAGGGCGTGCAGGGCACGCAGGAAGCCGCGGTTCGGCTCGTGCTCCCAGGGGACGGACATCGGCAAGAGCCACCACCACTGCGTGGTGCTGGACGCCGAGGGCAGACGGCTGATGTCGCGGCGAGTACTCAACGACGAGCCGGAGCTCCTGGCCCTGCTCGCCGACGTGCTCGCT
>NZ_POTZ01000328.1 GCF_003236365.1 Streptomyces sp. NTH33 | reverse complement strand
GTGTCGTACCAGCGGCCCCGCGGCAGCCGCACCGCCCGCCGGTCCGCGCCCGGCTCGAGCACGGGCGCCACCAGCAGGCTGCCACCGAGAAGGAAGGCGTCCTCGCAGTCCCGCAGGGCGCGATCCTCCGGAGCGCCCCACCACAGCGGCCGCACGTACGGCGCCCCCGTACGCCGCGCCAGGTGCGCCAGCGTCACGAAGTACGGCAGCAGACGCCGGCGCTCGACGAGTGCCACGCGTGCGTGCCGAAGGACCTCGGAACCGAACTCCCACGGCTCCCGGCGCCCCGCCCACAGGCTCGCGTGCGTCCGGAACAGCGGCAGGTACGACCCCAGCTGGAACCAGCGCACATACAACTCCGGTGAGGGACTGCCGTCGAACCCGCCCACGTCCGGGCCGGAGTACGGCACCCCGCACAGGCCCAGTCCCAGGACCAGCGACAGCGACGCCCGCAACCCCGGCCAGCCGGTCGCCACATCCCCCGACCAGGTGCCGCCGTAGCGCTGCAGCCCGGCCCACCCCGAGCGCGAGAAGACGAACGGCCGCTCCTCGGGCACCAGGGCGCGCAGCCCCTCGTAGCCGGCCCTGGCCATGCACAGCGCGTACACGTTGTGCGCCTCACGATGGTCACCGCCCCGGCCCTCCAGAGCATGCCGGGCGGACCGGGGCAGGGTCGTCTCACCGAAGGCGGCGAACGACGTCGGCTCGTTCATGTCGTGCCAGAAACCGGCGAACCCCTGGGCCAGCCGCTCCCGGTACAGCCCGCCCCACCACTGCCGCACCCGCGTGTGCGTGAAGTCCGGGAAGACCACCTCCCCGGGCCACACAAGGCCCCGTACGACGTCGCCCGAAGCATCCCCGACGAAGGCGTCCCCGGCCGCTCCCTCGTCGTACACGGTGTTGCCCGGCGCCGCTTTCACCGCGGGGTCGACGATGGACACCAGCCGGATCCCGCCCCGCCGCAGCTCCTCGGCGAGCACCGGCAGTTCCGGGAAGCGGTCCTGGTCCACGGTGAACACCTGGTGCGCGTCGTAGTGGTCGATGTCCAGGTGCACCGCGTCCAGCGGCAGACCGTGCCGGCGGTAGCCCGCGACGATCCGCCGCACCTCCTGCTCACTGCCGAAGCCCCACCGCGCGTGATGGTGACCGAGTGCCCACGCGGGCGGCAGCGCGGCCGCTCCGGTGAGCGAGGCCCAGGTCTGCGCCACGCGCGCGGGGGCGCCGACGATCACCCAGCAGCGCAGCGGACCACCGGCCATCCTCAGCTCGCTGGTACCGGCCCGGTCGTGGCCCGAGCCGGCGCCCTCCGCGCCCTCCCGCAGCGTGACCGTGCCGTCCCAGGAGTTGTCGTGGAACACCAGATGAGTCCCCGCGTCGGCCACGACCAGCTGGACCGGCATGGTGATGTACAACGGGTCGTCACCAGGCCCGAAGGCACGGCCGGGATCGGTGTTCCACAGGCGGTAGGCGCCGTCACGCAGCCGCGGCCCCGAAGCCCGGCCGCCCAGACCGAAGAACCGCGCGTCGGCCGCCACCTCGGACCGCTGCGACCAGCGCGCGGGGCCCCCGCCCACCGGCTCCCACCACCGGGGCGGCAGGTCGCGGCGCAGCGGCACACCCCCCGGCGTGCGCACCTCGACCGCACCGTGCCGCGACACGGCGACGGTGACCCGCTCGGCCACGACCCGCCAGCCGCCGTCCTTGTCCGGCTCCAGCACCGCGCGCGGGTCCGGGGCCGGACAACGGCCGTCGAGCGCGTACGACGGCGCGGGCCCGGCCCCGTCCCAGCCCCAGAAGACGGCACCGTTCACAGCGACGACGATGCGCAGCTCCGAGCGGCCGAACCGCACGACGCCACCCCCGGGCCCGGGCTCCGCGTCCCGCACCGCACCGGGCACCCGCGCACGCTCGGGCCCCCGCGGCGGCAGGTCCCTGGCGTCGGTGTGGCGCCTGCGCCAGGCGGCCCGTACGGTCCGCAGCCCCTGGGCCGCCCCCGCCGAACCGACCGCCTTCGCCAAACGCACCAGGTCACGACCGTCCATGCTGCTCACCCTGCCATTGACAGCCGCCCGCGGGCGCCTCGTTCAACTGCCGTTCATCCGTGCCGCAACCACATCTTCACTGCGCGGACTATGTGCAGTGCACCCTGGTGCAGAAGTCGATCACATGGCATCGTCCGTGTCAGCCGCGTCACGCGCACACCCCAGCACGTGCGCGGGCCGACGCACACAACGCGCACAGTCCGGGAGCAGCCCCATGTCGACCGCGAACCCCCAGCCACTCTGGCAGCCCGATCCACAGCGGATCGCCCAGGCACAGATCACGAAGTTCCAGGCCTGGGCGGCCGAGCACCACGGAGCCCCGGCCGAGGGCGGCTACGCGGCACTGCACCGCTGGTCCGTCGACGAACTGGACACCTTCTGGAAAGCCGTGACGGAGTGGTTCGACGTACGGTTCGCCACGCCCTACGCGCGCGTGCTGGGCGACCGCTCGATGCCCGGCGCCCAGTGGTTCCCCGGCGCGACCCTGAACTACGCCGAGCACGCCCTGCGCGCGGCCGCCACCCGCGCCGACGAACCCGCCCTGCTGTATGTCGACGAGACCCACGAACCGAGCCCGGTGACCTGGTCCGAGCTGCGCCGCCAGGTGGGCTCCCTGGCCGCCGAACTGCGCACCCTGGGGGTACGCCCGGGAGACCGGGTCAGCGGCTATCTGCCGAACATCCCCCAGGCCGTCGTCGCCCTCCTCGCCACGGCCGCCGTGGGAGCCGTCTGGACGTCCTGCGCCCCCGACTTCGGCGCCCGCAGCGTCCTCGACCGCTTCCAGCAGGTGGAACCGGTCGTCCTGTTCGCCGTCGACGGCTACCGCTACGGCGGCAAGGAGCACGACCGCCGCGACATCGTCGCCGAGCTGCGCCGTGAGCTGCCCACTCTGCGCGCGGTCGTCCACATCCCGCTGCTGGGTACCGAGGCCCCCGAAGGCGCCCTGGACTGGGCCGGCCTGACCTCCGCCGACGCGGACCCCGTCTTCGAACAAGTGCCCTTCGACCATCCCCTGTGGGTGCTGTACTCCTCCGGCACCACCGGCCTGCCCAAGGCCATCGTGCAGTCCCAGGGCGGCATCCTGGTCGAGCACCTCAAACAGCTCGGTCTGCACTGCGACCTCGGTCCCCAGGACCGTTTCTTCTGGTACACGTCGACCGGCTGGATGATGTGGAACTTCCTCGTCTCCGGCCTGCTGACCGGCACGACGATCGTCCTGTACGACGGCAGCCCCGGATACCCCGACACGGGCGCCCAGTGGCGGGTCGCCGAACGCACCGGAGCCACTCTGTTCGGCACCTCCGCCGCGTACGTGATGGCCTGCCGCAAAGCGGGAGTGCACCCCTCCCGCGACTTCGACCTGTCCCGGGTGCAGTGCGTCGCGACGACCGGATCGCCGCTGCCGCCGGACGGATTCCGCTGGCTGCACGGCGAGGTCCGCGACGATCTGTGGATCGCTTCCGTCAGCGGCGGCACGGACGTGTGCTCCTGCTTCGCGGGAGCCGTACCGACCCTCCCGGTCCACATCGGCGAACTCCAGGCCCCCTGCCTCGGCACCGACCTGCAGTCGTGGGACCCCCACGGCACACCGCTGGTCGACGAAGTCGGCGAACTCGTGGTCACCAACCCCATGCCGTCGATGCCGATCCACTTCTGGAACGACCCCGACGGCAGCCGCTACCACGACAGCTACTTCGCCATGTACCCCGGAGTGTGGCGCCACGGCGACTGGATCACGCTGACCTTCCGCGGCTCCGTGATCATCCACGGCCGCTCCGACTCCACGCTCAACCGCCAGGGCGTGCGAATGGGCTCCGCCGACATCTACGAAGCCGTCGAACGCCTCCCCGAGATCAAGGAGTCCCTGGTCATCGGCATCGAGCAGCCAGACGGCGGCTACTGGATGCCCCTCTTCGTGCACCTGGTCCCCGGAGCCGTCCTCGACGACGCGCTGCTCAGCCGGGTCAAGCAGACCATCCGCGAACAGCTCTCCCCGCGGCACATCCCCGACGAGATCATCGAGGTGCCCGGCATCCCGCACACCCTCACCGGCAAGCGCATCGAGGTCCCGGTCAAGCGCCTCCTGCAGGGCACACCACTGGAAAAGGCGGTCAACCCCGGCTCGGTCGACGACCTCGACCTGCTGCGCTTCTACGAGGACCTGGCCCGCAAGCGCGCCTGAACGGCCCCGGCAACCCGGCGCAGGCGGCCTCGGACTTCGCCGAGCACGGCGGTGAAGTCCGAGGCACCCCTGTTGTCAGTGCCCACGGTTACTGTGAGTGAGCATTGACCGACCACTCGTACAGGGGGAGACATGGCGCACACCGACCACCGGACCATGCGACGCGTCCTGCGCCGGGAAATCGCCG
Organism: Streptomyces sp. NTH33; assembly: GCF_003236365.1. Classification (GTDB taxonomy): domain Bacteria; phylum Actinomycetota; class Actinomycetes; order Streptomycetales; family Streptomycetaceae; genus Streptomyces. The sequence goes on along the minus strand of NZ_POTZ01000328.1, from coordinate 3,523 downwards.
GCACCATCGGCCTGCTCACCGACGAACAGGATTTTTGCGCCATGCGGCGCTACCGCAGCTTCGCCTTCGACGACCACACCACCTACCTGCGACAGGTCGAGGCACTCCTCAAGACCGTCGCCGAGCAGGGCGGCCACACCACGGTCGCCCTCTTCGACCCCGAGGAATACGCCGAATACTGCGCGGAAACCGGCCTCGACCCCGACATCCCGTCCAGCCGCGCCCGCTACACCGCCGAACTCGCCGCCACAGGCCCCACGCTTCCCTACGACGGCCGGCCCCTCGCGGAACTCGTCCCCGACCTCGTCGACGAGGCCATCCGCCAGGCAACCTGGGAGTACGCCTCCACCCTCCTCGCCCGGCTCGGTCCCTGCGCCGGCTGCGGCGAGAACATCGGCCGCGCCGCCTTCGCCCGTGCCGCGGACCTCCTCGTCCGCATCCTCGGCACGGCCCCACCGGGCAACCGGCACCTGGTGTGCAGCGTCACCGGCACGCCCGAAAACCTGACCGCCGTCCTCCACGCCGACGACGAGGACGCCGGTGACACACACCTCGACGAGGCCGAAGCCCTCGAGTTCACCACGGTCCTCGCTCTCGGCATCGCCACCGGCAGCCCCGGCGGACTCGTCATGCGCACCACCGCCCCCGGCACCGCCGACCGGATCTACGGCTGGCGCCTGCGCGCCGACGGCCTCGCCCCCCTCACCGCGAGCGAGGTCTTCGACGCCTACTGCACCGACATCGAATCCGGCGACCTGATCTCCCCGGAATCCGGCGTCGACTACAGCGAGCCGCCCGACCTCGGAGAGGAAGGACCAGCCTCGCGGCACCCACACTGAACGCCCGAGGGGCGCCCCACCCGCAAGCGGAGCGTCCCTCGGCAAGCCACAGGCGAACGGCGCGGCTGCGTCACTCGCCGGAAAGCACCGCCTGAGCCGCGCTGCGCGCCTCCTCGGCGGTGTCCGCGGCCCGTGCCGCAGCCGCCGCACGCTCGCACTGAGCCAACGTGTACTTCGCCAGAGTCGCCCGTACATAAGGAAGCGACGCCGCACCCATGGACAAGGAGGTGACACCCAGACCCGTCAGTACACAGGCCAGCAGCGGATCGGAGGCGGCCTCACCGCAGACACCGCAGCTCTTTCCCTCGGCCTTCGCCGCCTCGGCGGCCATCGCGACCAGGTCCAGCAGCGCGGGCTGCCACGGGTCCTGCAGCCGGGACACCGCCCCCACCTGCCGGTCGGCCGCGAAGGTGTACTGCGCGAGGTCATTGGTCCCCAGCGACAGGAACTCGACCTCCTGCAGCACCGAACGGGCCCGCAGCGCGGCGGACGGGATCTCCACCATCGCACCGAACTTCGCCCGCAGCCCCGCCGCCCGGCACGCGTCCGCGAACGCCTTGGCATCCGTCCGGTCCGCCACCATCGGGGCCATCACCTCGAGGTAGACCGGCAGGCCCTCGGCCGCCTTGGCGAGCGCGGACAGCTGGGTGCGCAGCACCTCCGGGTGGTCGAGCAGCGTCCGCAGGCCCCGCACACCGAGAGCGGGGTTCGGCTCGTCGGCCGGCGTCAGGAAGTCCAGCGGCTTGTCCGCACCCGCATCCAGCACGCGTACGACCACTCGGCCCTCCGGGAAGGCCTCCAGGACCTGTCGGTAGGCCTCGACCTGCTTCTCCTCGGACGGCGCGTTCTTGTCGTCGTCCAGGAACAGGAACTCGGTCCGGAACAGCCCGACGCCCTCGGCCCCGGCCTCGACCGCCGCCACCACGTCCGCGGGACCGCCGATGTTCGCGAGGAGCGGCATCTTGTGACCGTCGGAGGTGGCACCCGGACCGGTCGAGGCGGCCAGCGCGGCCTTGCGCTCGGCAGCCACGGCCTCCAGCTGTGCCTTCTTCTCGTCACCGGGGTTCACGAAGATCTCGCCGGTGCTTCCGTCCACGGCGATCACCGTGCCCTCGGCCAGCTCGACGGCACCGGGCAGCGCCACCACGGCCGGCACACCCAGCGCCCGCGCCAGAATCGCGCTGTGGCTGGTCGGCCCGCCCTCCTCGGTGACGAAGCCGAGGACGAGGGTCGGGTCCAGCAGCGCCGTGTCCGCCGGCGCCAGGTCACGGGCGACCAGGACATACGGCTCGTCGCTGTCCGGCACACCCGGCATCGGCACGCCGAGCAGACGAGCGACGATACGGTTCCGTACATCGTCCAGGTCGGCCACCCGGCCCGCGAGGTACTCACCCGCACCGGCCAGCAGGTCCCGGTAGGCGGCGAACGCGTCGTACACCGCGCGCTCGGCCGTGCTGCCGACGGCGATACGCCGCTCGACATCAGCGATCAGCTCCGGATCCCGCGCCATCATGGACTGCGCCTCGAGCACCACCTGGGCCTCGCCCCCCGCCAGATTGCCGCGTGCCAGGAGGTCTGCCGCCACGGCTTCCACGGCCTGACGCGCGCGCCCCTGCTCACGCTCCGCCTCGTCCGCCGGGATCTGCTTGGCAGGCGGCTCCAGCACCGCCGTCCCCATGTGCCGAACCTCGCCGATCGCCACTCCGTGGCTCACACCGACGCCTCGCAGCGTTGTCTCCATCTCACCCGTCTCCGATAGTGCGGCGGGCCCTGCCGCCGTGATGGTTGTTCTGTATGCCGTCCATTAAGGAGGCAGCGGTGTCACTTCCAGGTGAAGAGACTGTCGCCCGCCTTCACATCGCCGTCGTCGCGAAGATCGGAGAGGGAGTTCGCGGTCGCCTCCAGGGCCACGACCGGGCACACAGGGGACTTGCCGACGGCTTCGACGGCGGCGGGGTTCCAGCGCACCAGGGCCTGGCCGCGCGTCACCGTGTCGCCCTTGCTCACCAGCAACTCGAAGCCCTCGCCGTTGAGCTGCACGGTGTCGATGCCGAGGTGGGCGAGCACCCCGTGCCCTTGCTCGTCGACGACGACGAACGCGTGCGGATGCAGCGAGACGATGACTCCCTCCACGGGGGCCACGGCGTCGGCGGGCTCGCGTACGGGATCGATCGCCGTGCCCGGGCCGACCATGGCCCCGGAGAAGACCGGATCCGGCACTGCCGCCAGACCGATGGCGCGCCCTGCGAGCGGGGACGTCACGGTGGTCATGGGAAGCCTCCCAGGGGTGGAGATCCATGTGCGCCGTCACAGCACTGCCTGTCCCGGACGGCGCGGTGTGCAGAGGGCATGCCACAGTGGTCTAGACCGCCAGGTCAATTGATTTGCACCTGCTCCGGGGTCCATGTACAGTCGTACCCCTGCTTGGGGGTGAGTGGCGCGACCACGTGTCCGCACCCAGCAGCATCCAACTTGTCAGATCCTATCTCGGGATCGCCTTCTGCATGTCTGCAGGACGGTGGTCAGAGAGACCGGAAAATCCTGATAGAGTTTGGATCACCGAAGGGAAGCGCCCGGAGGAAAGCCCGCGAGGGTGAGTACGAAGGAAGCGTCCGTTCCTTGAGAACTCAACAGCGTGCCAAAAATCAACGCCAGATATGTTGATACCCCGTCTCCGGCCGGAT
>NZ_POTZ01000327.1 GCF_003236365.1 Streptomyces sp. NTH33 | reverse complement strand
GCCGCGGAGGACGCGGAGGACGCCGCTCCGGCGGCACCGGGCCCGCCCGGTACTCCCGAGGTCCGTACGGCGGCTCGCGCGGCCGCGGCCCCGCCGCCGGGCTGCACCAGCGGAGCCGCCGAGGCCGCCGGGACCGGCGCTGCCGCCCCGCCACCGCCCGCCGGACCGCTCGTCGGGGCGCCATGGACCTCCGGCCCCGGTGCGTACCCCATCGCGGGCGCCCCGGCCCCTGTGGAAAAGCTCACACCCCGCTCGAGCCGGTCGAGGCGGGCCATCACCGACCGCTCGTCGCCGTAGGCCGCGGGCAGCAGCACGCGGGCGCAGATCAGCTCGAGCTGGAGGCGGGGGGAGGTGGCGCCGCGCATCTCGGTCAGCCCCTCGTTGACGAGGTCGGCGGCGCGGCTCAGCTCGGCGGCACCGAAGGACCGGGCCTGGGCCTGCATCCGCTCGACGACATCGACGGGGGCGTCGATGAGCCCCTTCTCGGCGGCGTCCGGAACGGCGGCGAGGATCACCAGGTCACGCAGCCGCTCCAGCAGGTCGGCGACGAACCGGCGAGGGTCGTTGCCGCCCTCGATGACGTGGTCGACGACCTCGAAGGCACCGGAGCCGTCCCCGGAGGCGAAGGCCTCGACGACGGAGTCGAGCAGCGAGCCGTCGGTGTACCCGAGGAGCGAGGTGGCCATGGCATAGGTCACACCCTCCTCCCTCGCGCCTGCGAGCAGCTGGTCCATGACGGACATGGAGTCACGCACGGACCCGGCGCCGGCCCGCACGACCAGCGGAAGGACTCCCTCCTCGACGGGGATGTCCTCCTTCTGGCACACCTCACCGAGGTAGTCCCGCAGGGTCCCCGGCGGAACCAGCCGGAAGGGGTAGTGGTGGGTCCGCGACCGGATGGTCCCGATGACCTTCTCGGGCTCGGTGGTCGCGAAGATGAACTTCAGGTGCTCCGGCGGCTCCTCGACCACCTTGAGCAGCGCGTTGAAACCGGCCGACGTGACCATGTGGGCCTCGTCGATGATGTAGATCTTGTACCGGCTGCGCGCGGGCCCGAAGAAGGCCTTCTCCCGCAGATCGCGGGCGTCGTCCACACCGCCGTGCGAAGCGGCGTCGATCTCGATGACGTCGATGGAGCCCGGCCCGTTCCTGGCCAGGTCACGGCAGGAATCGCACTCACCGCAGGGCGTGGGGGTCGGCCCCTTCTCGCAGTTCAGGCACCGGGCGAGGATGCGCGCACTGGTCGTCTTGCCGCACCCGCGCGGACCGCTGAACAGGTACGCGTGATTGACCCGGTTGTTCCGCAGCGCCTGCTGCAGCGGGTCGGTGACATGCTCCTGCCCGATGACCTCGGCGAACGACTCCGGGCGATAGCGGCGGTACAGCGCGAGAGACGACACGTCTACGAGGTTATAGGCGCCCACCGACAACCGGCCCGCCCATGGACGCGAGCCCTCTCGCAACGCAAGCGCCCCCCACGCACCCGCCAGAGCCAACCTACCCTTGCTGCCTTCCGGCCCTGGGGGAGTTCAGTCAGATAGCGCCGCGTGAGGGGCTGCGAGAAGCCTACCCGATGCCGGCGGCAGGGAACGAGTTCGCGAGCACTCCTCTCCGTCATGTAATGTTTCCGGCGGAGGATTCGCCTAGAGGCCTAGGGCGCACGCTTGGAAAGCGTGTTGGGGGCAACCCCTCACGAGTTCGAATCTCGTATCCTCCGCAGCCGCCCACCTGGGCAAACGAGGGCTCCGACCGCATCGCGGCCGGAGCCTTCGTCGTTCCGTGGTTGCAGTTTTGGTTGCAGTTCCCGGCTACCGCCCGTTGAGGACGGCCCGGCACACCTTGCAGTACATCGCCGCGTACCGCCCGTACCTGCGCATCAGCTGGCCGCAGCCGGCGCACGGCCCCAGCTCCCACGTCGGGCATCCCAGCGCGGCGGACGCGGCGGCCCGCTCGACTGGTGTGATCCGCATCGCCTCATGGGAGCCCTGCACGGGCATGCGAGGAAGGGTGAAGCCGCCAGTCGACTGGCCGAGGTCGCGGAGGGGTCGAGCGTCGCTGACGAACCGGCCTTCTTCCCCTGCCCGGCAGGTGCGGTCGATCTCCTGCTCGGCGAAGGTGATCACGTCGTCGTCCTCTTCGGCGGAGGCTGGAGGAAGAGGGGTCCGTTCACCGACGATCTCCTCCCACAGCATGCGATCCTCCGCCGGCACCCACATGTGTCGACCGGCCCGGCCGTTGCCGCGGCTGGGCACGTAGACCGGGACGCTCTCCCCCGTGGCGCTCTGCAGGACCAGGTCTTCGATGTGGACCGGCTTCTTCTCGGGAAGGCACAGCGCGGGCACGAACCAGTCAGCGTGAATCGCGTCACAGTGACCGGCGCCCTCGCTGACGAGGCAGTGGCGGTCGCTGCTCGGTACGCACTTCCAGACCTGAAGGTGGCGGTACCCACCGCGGACCACCATCTCCTTGCCGTCGGCGATGTCCTTCCATGGCATGTCGTCGACGCGTGCCCACGGCGCACGGTCGATCAGGGAAGCCGTCCGGTCCTTCGCCACCCACAAGGGCGTGATGCCGTGCTCCACGGCATTGACCGAGCGGCGGTGCACGCTGCTGGGGCTGATGTGGTGGTACTGGATCTCCCAGCCGATTCGTATGCCACCGGGCCCGGTGACGACGGCGTCCGTGACGCTCCGCCGGTTCGCCACTGGAACCTCGGCCTCGGAATCCAGCCCGTACCGCGCGGCAGTCTCGACGACCCGCTCCTTGGTGGCCTTGTGCTGTGCGCTCTCTGCCGGGGTCGGCTTGTGCGTAACCGGCAGGTGAGAAGCAACCAGCGGCCTTCGGCCGCCCACGCGACCTCGGCGGATGAACATCCACGGAGACTTCCCGCCGATCTCCGACTGGCACTCCCGCCCCTCGTGGTGCGCCAGGCATTCGAGCAGTTGCGGGTCGCGGTCGGTCACGCTCGCGGTGATCTCACGAAGCAGCTCCGGACGGCCCGGATGCCCGAGATCGGGTAACGACAGATTGATCTCTATGCCATAACCGGTGTGCCACACCCCGTTCGCCATTCCTCCACGATAGGAACGACCACTGACACTCAACAGGGTGCGCAGCAGTCAGTATTTGGCCGCAGACCTACAGGGCTGTCTCGCCATCGGGCTGGACTGTCTAACCTGCGGAGCATGATTCGTGCGGTGGTATTCGACGTGGGTGAGTGCCTTGTTGACGAGACCCGGGAGTACGGGACGTGGGCTGACTGGCTGGGGGTACCACGGCACACCTTCGCGGCTATGTTCGGGGCGGTCATCGCGCAGGGGCGCGACTACCGCGAGACGTTCCAGGAGTTCCGGCCCGGGTTCGATCTGACCGAGGAACGAGAGAAGCGGGCGGCTGCCGGACAACCGGAGTGGTTTGGCGAGGATGACCTGTACCCGGACGTGCGGCCCACGCTGGCTGCCCTGCGTGAGGCGGGGCTGTGGGTGGGTATCGCCGGGAACCAGACCGTGCGGGCCGGCGGCCTGCTACGGGGGCTGGATCTCCCTTCCGACATGATCGCCACCAGCGATGACTGGGGGGTGTCGAAGCCGGATGTGAAGTTTTTCGAGAGCGTCATCGAGGCGACGCCTGCCGAGCCGGGCGAGATTCTGTACGTCGGTGACCGGCTCGACAACGACATCCGCCCGGCTGTGCAGGCAGGGCTCTTGACCGCGCTGATCCGGCGCGGTCCCTGGGGGACGATCCAGCAGCGTGACCCGGACGCGGACGCGATCACGACGATGCGCATCGACTCGCTCGCGGAGTTGCCGGAGAAGATCGCCAAGTTCAACGCTGAAGGGCGCTGACCGTCGTAACCCCAGTCGTAGAGACGATCATCGAGGTCCCGGACGCATCGCTCGTTCTGCCAGGGGACGAGCGTGCGCTGGACCTCGCGGATGCGGTCCATGCCCATGGCGTACCAGGTGATCGCCAACTGGTCGAGAGCCTGGATGGCGTACCTGCATGCCTCCTCCGGCCCGGCTGCCTCAACGCCGCAGGTAGTCTCCCCAAGGCCAGTAGGCGCTCGATAGGGGGAGCTGATGACAGAGGCGTTGACGGACGCGGCCCGGAAATACTGGGTCGACGTCAACAACCGGAGCTACGATCCGCTCCGGCCTCATATCCTGAGCGGCCGACACCTGGCGTCAGTCATCAATGCCACGATCAATGCGCTTGTCGAGCGCGGCATCGATCGCTCCTGGATACAGGTGGGCCATGACGCCTATCTGCCCGGCTCCTTCGGTTTGGGGAAAACTCGCTGGGACATCGTCGTCGCCAAGGATGAAACACCGCTCGGTGCCATCGAGTTCGCCACGCTGTCCGGACTCTCTGCCTCAAAAAACTTGGCCAACCGGATCCGCGAGCTGACCTCGCAAGCCTTTTCCGTACGGAGCTCTCACGATCACGACGGGCTGCAGCCGCAGCTCGGGCTCTTCATCATGCTGGAGCAGGGCGAGAGCATCCACGTCCAGCCGAGGCTCGAAGAGGCGCTGAACCAGTTCCATAACGATGAGCTCTACAACGAGATTGCCTACACCTACTACGCCGATGAGGTACTGCGGGAGCCGAAAGCAGGGATGACCGTGCAGCGGTTCGTCGATCGGTTCAGCCGTCGGCTACTTGCACGCGTTGTGGGGCCGTTGGAAGAAATCCCGCCGTATTTGGGGCGCTACCGTGAGGTGGTCGAGGCCGCGCGGGGTGTGAAAAAGGACTATTCCCTGGACCGTATCCCCAAGAAGGGCGGGCAAGCGGAAGTGTTCCGGGCCGTCCACAAGGCGTCGGGCATCGATGTCGCGTTCAAGCGGAGGCTCTCGCCGGGAAAGAAGGCAGCTGTCCGGATGGGGCGCGAGATCGAGATCTCCCGCATGTTGAACGGGCACCCGCATGCCATGCCGGTCCTAGACTTCGATGCTAAGCACCACTGGTTCGTCATGCCTCTGGCCGAGGCAACCGCTGAAGAGCAGACCCTTCACCTGAAGGACCCGAAGCGTCTGCACAACATGATCAAAGCGGTGGCGTCCGTGCTGGCCGAGGCTCACCGGCACGGCTGGCGCCACCGCGACATCAAGCCGTCGAATATTCTCTTGTTGCATGGGCGGTGGACGCTGGCTGACTGGGGCACCGGGCGGCGGCCTCGCGGCCAGACCACCTTCATCGGCCGCACTGGCGCATACATAGGCACTCTGGGGTTCGCTCCACCTGAGCTGTCCGTCAAGCCGCATGATGCCGTCCCCGCATCGGACATCTACAGCCTCGGACGGGTAGCCGCGTGGGCCCTCACTGGTGAGTGGCCGCAGGCGAACATTCCCCTCCTGCCGACGCAGGAGCCGTGGCGGACCATCGTCAGGGAAGCAACGCAGCACGAAATCGAGCGACGGCCGCAGAGTGTCGACGAGTTCCTGACCCTCATCGACCGCGAGCACGACAAGCACCGTTTCTGACCTATCGGGTGCCGGGGTGTGCACCGGCGGCGGCTTCGGCAACGACGTGTTGCGCGGCCCAGGAGGACAGTGGTGCCCTCGGTCACGGAGGCACTGATCAGGGCTTCGGCCGCCGTGTGAGCTCGGTGAAGCAGGCGGCGAGTTCGATCAGGTGGTGTGGGTAGCGGCCGATGTCGCCGTGGGGCAGGTCGGCGTAGTGCCAGGAACCCTCGTCGCCCAGGCAGCACGGGATGCGGGTCGCGTCCGGCGCCGAGAGCAGGTGGCTCCCTCGGCGGCGTGGCCGGACGGGTGCGGGGCGTAGGCGGAGGCCCGCGAGTCCGGGACGGCTAAGGAGGGGGCGTCCCGGACTCGTGGGCTGCTTGAGGGGCTACTTCGTGGCGACGACGTAGACGCTGCCCCAGCGGCGCTTGGGGTTGGCCATGGTGGGGTCGAACGTCCAGGGGGCGACGGTGGTGAAGCCGGCCTCGGTGAAGAGTTGGACGAGCTTCTCGTGGTCGTAGGCCCACAGGTGTGGAGTGTACGTGGGGTCGTCGTCCTGGTCGCGGAAGACGAGGTTGACGAGGTCGAGCCGCGTGTTGATGTCGTCGCGGCAGTCGCGCTTGGCGTACCAGCGTTCGATCGTCTCGTCGGAGGCTCCCAGAGGGCCGGGGTAGTGGCTCAGGGCGAAGGCGGCGTCGGGGACGCCGGTGATGATCCGGCCGCCCGGCACGAGGACGCGGTGGGCCTCGCGGACGTAGTGCTTCGCGGAGCGCGGGTAGTCGATGTGTTCCAGGAAGTGTTCGGAGAAGATCTCGTCGGTGCTGTCGTCCTGGAGGGGGATGCCCTCGCGGATGTCCCAGAGGAGGTCGGCCGGCGGCGCGAGGTCGATGTTGAAGAAGCCGTCGATGCGGTGGGATCCGCCGCCGATCTGGACTTTGGAGGGCTTGTCGTCGATCCGGCCGTTGGGCCAGGCGCGCCGGCTGGCGTGGTGGTAGCGGTGGAGTTCGATCTCCTTGGCGGCGGCCCTGAGGGCGCGGGCGAGACCATGGGTGGTGGCAGGGTCGGCGAGAACAGTGTTGATCTGTTCGCCGAGAAGGTCGATGGAGGGCATGCCGGAGGGACTCATCACAGGTCTCCTGCGTGTGAGGCTGCTTGGGTGGACCGCGAGCGGTGGTGGTGATCAGACGACGCTGGGCGCCGGGGCGGTCCACTGGTTGTTGCGCATGAGGGTGTACTTGATGTCCACCAGCCGCGGGGCGATGGTCAGCGAGAGCTCCTCGGCCGGGTGGAGGTGGCCGGTGTCGTCCTGCTCGGCGCGCCAGACGCGGTAGTCGAGGTTGGGGTAGGCCGGGTTGATGCCGATCTCGCCCTTGGGCATCGTGCCGTTGAACGGGGCGACGATGTCCATGTGGTTCCAGTAGTTCCAGGCTTGCAGCGCCTTGTGCTGGTCGAAGTAGAAGTAGAAGTCGGGGTAGCGGCCGAAGGTGCGCAGCTCCCGGTGGATGAGGTGGCCCAGGAGCGGTCCGAGCGGGGTGGCCAGGGAGTCGAACTCCCAGCGGGTGCGGTGCCAGGCTTCGGGGGCCTCGCCGGGTGCGAGGAGACGGGCCGCGACGAGGTAGCTGATCCGCTCGACCAAGTACACGCTCGCGTGGTTGGCGTCGATGGTCGGGTCGACTCGGTGAATGAGCGCGGCCAGCTGCTTCGGGCGGGGACGGAATCTCGCGAGGTCGAACTTGCCGGCCATGGCGGGGAAGGCAGCGAACAGCATCTCCTTGTACAGCCAGTTGTTCAGCTCGCCGAGCTCGGCCAGGCGCCGGGTGTGGTGGGAGGTCGAGTGGAGCATCAGGTACTCGGCGACCGCTTCGAAGTACAGGTAGCCGAGGATCGGCAGGCGGGGGATCGTCTCGTCGAGCAGCTTGAGGAACGGCGCAGCGTCGACCCGGGTGTCCTGGTAGGCGATGGCGGCAGCGGTGGCGAGGAACGCGGCCGAGTTCTTGACGCGGCCGACGACGGTCTCGCGCAGCTGGTGCCTTTCGTTCTTGCTCAGCAGGTATTCGAGGTGGCTGTAGATCTGCAGGTGGATGAGGCCGAGCCGCAGGTAGTCCACGCCGGCGAGCCCGAGGTACGCCTGTGGCGGGGTGTCGATCTCGAAGACCAGCGGGGTGGGGACGCGGTCGGTCACGCCGAGCTGGGCCAGGAAGGCCGGCGCTTCCTTGGTCAGGACGTACGAGCCCAGGTTGTGCATGCGAAAGCCCTGGTCGGTCGCGGTGAGCGGCGCGCAGTAGATACTGCCGACGAGGCAGCCGCCCGACGGGTAGAGCACTCCCTGTCGGCTGATCTCCTCCAGGGCGTGTGTGACGTGCAGCAGGTGCAGCTTGCCGCTGCCGCTCAGGGCTTCGAAGAGGGCGTTGCGCCGCAGCAGGTGGCCGTTCGGGGTCTCCTTCGCGAGCCGTCTGTCCCAGCCCGCGGCCTGGGCGGCGAGCGGGGCGGTGTGGTCGGCGGGGCTGGGG
>NZ_POTZ01000326.1 GCF_003236365.1 Streptomyces sp. NTH33 | reverse complement strand
CCACCGAGGACGGGCGGGCCGTCCGGGAGGACCGCCCGTCCGCCGCCGTGAACGGCGCCCGCCGCACCGCGCCGCCGCCCGGCGTGCCCGTGTGGCCGGGCGCGCCGGCACCGCTGGGCGCCCGCTTCCGGGTCGGCCCGGACGGGGCGGCGGGCACCAACTTCGCGCTGTGGGCGGGCGGGGCGGAGGCGGTGGAGCTGTGCCTGTTCGACGAGTCGGGCAGGGAGACCCGCGCCCGGCTCACCGAGCTGACGCACGAGATCTGGCACGGCTTCGTCCCGGGCGTCATGCCGGGGCAGCGGTACGGCTACCGGGTGCACGGCCGCTGGGACCCGTGGACCGGCGCCCGCTGGAACCCGGCCAAGCTGCTGCTCGACCCGTACGCGCGCGCGGTGGACGGTGCCAAAGGAAATGATTACAGCCGGCTGCCCCCTCAGGTGTACGGGCACGTCCGGGACTGGCCCGACCAGTCGGTGGCGGACACCGTGCGCGACGAGCGGGACTCGGCGCCGTACGTGCCCAAGGGCGTCGTCGTCCACGATGACGACGACTGGTCCGACGACCGCCGTCCCAAGACGCCGTGGGCCGACTCGGTGATCTACGAGCTGCACGTGCGCGGCTTCACCCGGCGGCACCCCGGGGTCCCGGAGGAACTGCGGGGCACCTACGCCGGACTGGCCCACCCGGCGGCGGTCGAGCACCTGGTGAGGCTGGGCGTGACGGCGGTGGAGCTGCTGCCGGTGCACCAGTTCGCGCACGAGGACCACCTGCTGCGCCGCGGCCTGCGCAACTACTGGGGCTACAACTCCATCGGCTACTTCGCCCCGCACGCGGCCTACGCCGCCTCCGGCACCACGGGGCAGCAGGTGGGCGAGTTCAAGCGGATGGTGCGCGCGCTGCACGCGGCCGGCATCGAGGTGATCCTCGACGTGGTCTACAACCACACGGCGGAGGCGAACGAGTACGGCCCCACGCTGTCCCTGAAGGGCATCGACAACCACCGCTACTACCGCCCCCAGCCGGACCCGCGCCGGTACGCCGACTACACCGGCTGCGGCAACACCCTGCACGTGGTCCAGCCGCACGTGCTGCGCCTGATCACCGACTCGCTGCGCTACTGGGTGACCGAGATGGGCGTGGACGGCTTCCGCTTCGACCTGGCGGCGGCGCTGGCCCGCTCCATGCACGACGTGGACATGCTCTCCCCGTTCCTCGCGGTCATCGCCCAGGACCCGGTGCTGCGCCGGGTCAAGCTGATCGCCGAGCCGTGGGACGTCGGCTCGGGCGGCTACCAGGTGGGCGCCTTCCCCCCGCTGTGGACGGAGTGGAACGACCGCTACCGCGACGCCGTACGGGACTTCTGGCGGCACGCCCTGCCCGACGTGCGGGAGATGGGCTACCGGCTGTCCGGCTCCAGCGACCTGTACGCCTGGAACGGCCGCCGCCCCTACGCCTCCGTCAACTTCGTCACCGCGCACGACGGTTTCACCCTCAGGGACCTGGTGTCGTACGACCGCAAGCACAACGAGGCCAACGGCGAGGGCAACCGGGACGGCACCGACGACAACCGCTCCTGGAACTGCGGGGCGGAGGGCGAGACCGGCGACGAGCCGATCCGCGCGCTGCGGCGCCGGCAGCTGCGGAACCTGATGACCACGCTGCTGCTGTCGACGGGCGTGCCGATGCTGGTCGCCGGCGACGAGATGGGCCGCACCCAGCGCGGCAACAACAACGCCTACTGCCAGGACAACGAGATCGGCTGGCTGGACTGGACCCTGCTGGAGGACCCCGGCTGGCGGGAGCTGTGCGCGCTCACCTCCCGCCTGATCGCCCTGCGCCACCGGCACCCCGTGCTGCGCCGCCGCGCGTTCTTCTCCGGGCGCGCGCACTCGGCGGACGGGCTGCGGGACCTGGCCTGGTTCACCGCGCGCGGCACGGAGATGACGGAAGGAGACTGGTACGCCCCCGCCGCCACCCTGGGCATGTACCTCTCCGGCCGGGACATCCCGGGCCGCGACGAGCGCGGCGCCCCGGTCGTCGACGACAGCTTCCTGGCCGTACTGCACGCCGGGGACCACCCGGTGAGCTTCGTCCTGCCGGGGCCGCCGTGGGCGGAGCGCTACGAGGTGATCGTGGACACCTCACGGGAGGAACAGGCGGACGCGCCGGCCGTGTCGCACACCTCGGGTGCGGCGGTCACGGTGCCCGCCAGGTCCGTCCTGCTGCTCAGGGTCGCGGACCGGTGGACCGGTCAACCGGTGGACTGACCGAGGATCCCCCGGTCGTACGCCACCGCGACCGCCGCCGCGCGGTCCTTGACGCCGAGCTTGGCGTACAGGTGGGTGAGGTGGGTCTTCACGGTGGCCTCGCTGATGAACAACTCGCGGGCGATCTCCCGGTTGGAGGTGCCCTTGGCGACCAGGGCGAGGACCTCGCGCTCGCGGGCGGAGAGGGGCTCGTTGCCGGGGGCCGGGGCGCGGACCGCGGAGACCAGCCGGGAGGCCACGGCCGGGGAGAGGACCGTACGGCCCTGGGCGGCGGCCCGGACGGCGGTGAACAGCTCGTCGCGCGGGGCGTCCTTGAGCAGGTAGCCGGTCGCGCCCGCCTCGATCGCGGGCAGGGTGTCGGAGTCGGTGTCGTACGTCGTCAGCACCAGCACCTTGGCGCGGGTGCCGCGGTGGGTCAGTTCCCGGATGGCGTCCACGCCGGAGCCGCCCGGCATGCGCAGATCCATGAGGATCACGTCCGGGTCGAGGGCGGCGGCCTTCTCGACCGCCTCGACGCCGTTCGACGCCTCGCCGAGCACCGTGAACCCGGGCGCGGACTCGAACATGCCGCGCAGGCCGTCCCGTACGACGGGGTGGTCGTCGACCATCAGCAGGGAGATCACGGCGTCATCGGTCATGGCGCACCAACGGTACGCGAGCCGAGACGGCCGTGCCGTGCCCCGGTTCGGACTCGACCGTGAGGGAGCCGGCGATGCGTTCGGCGCGGGCGCGCATGCCGTCCAGGCCGAAGCCGCCGGCGCGGGTGCGCTCGGGCACGGTGAGCGGGTCGAAGCCGCGGCCGTCGTCGCGGATGTCGAGGGAGACCTCGTCGCCCATGAAGGACAGGGTGACGCCGACGCGGGAGGCGCGGGCGTGCCGCTCGGCGTTGGCCAGGGCCTCCTGGGTGATGCGCAGCAGGGTGGCCGCGACCTCCTCGTGCAACTGCTCGGCGGTGCCGGTGACGGTGAAGTCGGCCCGTGAGCCGGTGCGTTCACCCCAGTCCGCGACCGTCTTCTTCAGCGCCTCGGGCAGACCGTTGCCGTCGAGGGCCGCCGGGGAGAGGTTGTGCACGGAGCGGCGGGCCTCGCCCAGGCTGTGCCGGGCCAGGTCGATCGCGCGGCCGACGTGCTCGTGGGCCACCGCCTCGTCCGGGGCGTTCGCCACGACCTGGAGCTGGGCGATGATGCCGGTCAGGCCCTGGGCGAGGGTGTCGTGGATCTCGGCGGCCAGGCGCCGGCGCTCGTCGGCGACCCCGGCCTCGCGGGCCTGGACGAGGAGCTGGGCGTGCAGGGCGGCGTTCTCGTCGAGGGCCTGCTGCAACGCCGTGTTGGTGCGCTCCAGTTCGGCGATGGTCTCGGCCTGGGTACGGGCCCGGGCGTCCTCCAGGTCGGCGAGGTGGGCGAACAACGCCACCAGCATGATGTTCACCGCGAGGATCGCCCCGAAGAAGGCCCAGCCCATACCACCGCGCGGGGGCAGCCCGCCCGCCTGGGAGCCTGCGAGGGTCACGGCGGTGGCGAACAGACCGGCCTTACGCAGCCGCTGCGGCAGCAGCCGATCGGCGCTGAAGTAGCCGATGCCCGCGTAGAAGGAGAACAGGGGATTCAGCCAGGCCAGGGTGAAGGCGAGCGCCCAGCGCAGGACGTAGTAACCCGTACTCACCGAGGACGGGCCGGGGCGGCTGCGCGAGGCCCGTCTCCACCACACCTCCAGGGCGTACGCCGTGCCGACCAGGCCGGCGGCCGCGTACCGCTCACCGCTGGTCATGCCGACCGCATCGGCTGCCACCGAGGCGATCACGGTTCCGACGGTCAGCAGCCCGGCCGCCCCCCAGCGGTGGAACATCGCCCACCGCTGTTCCACCACCCCCGTCTCGCTCATCCCCTCAGTGTCGGACACAGAGCCGGGCACGCTGCACCTCACTCCCAGCGGAACCAGCGGCAGGCCGCCGCGGTGAGCAGCACCGTCCACGCGACCAGCACGCCCAGGTGGGACCAGCCCGGCCAGTGGCCCGCCGTCGCCTGGTTCAGGGCCTGGGCGGCGGCGCCGAACGGGGTGCAGCCGACGATCCGGGCGAGCATGTCGGGCATGGCCTGCACCGGCAGCCACACACCCGCGCAGAACATCATCGGGAAGAGCGCCGCGGACCCGATCGCGCCCGCGATCTTCGTGGTGCGCGACAGCGCGGAGATCACCGCCCCCAGGGCGAGCGCCACCAGGACGGCCGGCAGCAGGGCGACGGCGTATCCGAACGGCTGCTCGGGCAGGGTCACGTCGAAGACGAGCCGCCCGACGGCGAGCGCGAGCAGTGCCGAGACCAGGGCCGCTCCCCCGTACAGCGCCATCTGCGCGGACAGCAGGGCGGCGGGCCGGACCGGCGTGGCGGACATCCGGCGCAGGATGCCGCGCTCGCGGTAGCCGGTGAGGGTCTGCGGCATGCCCTGCAGCCCTCCCATGAGCAGCCCGATCAGCACCGTGACCGGCACGTAGGCGTCGATGGGCCTCAGGCCCCCGAGGGAGTGGTCGGGCTGCCGGAAGGACGGGATGGAGCCGAGGATCACCAGCAGCAGGGTGGGGAACAGCAGGATCCAGAAGATGCCGCCGGGCTCACGGCCGAAGAGCCGGATCTCGGTGCGCAGTACGGCCCGGTGCACAAGGGTGTTGCTCATACGGCGACCTCCGTCAGGTCCAGGAAGGCGTCGTCGAGCGTGGCGTCGGTGACGCGGAGTTGGTGGGCGGTGACGCGGTGGCGGGCGAGCAGGGTGATGACGGCGTTGACGGTCTCGTCGGTACCGGAGAGCGTGGTCCGGCCCTCCTCGTGGGCGAGGGACGCCAGCTCGGGCAGCGCGTTCAGGTCACCCTCGTCCAGCGGCGCGGACGGGGTGAAGCTGACGACGGTGGCACCGGCCGAGCGCCGGATCAGGCTGTCCGGGGTGTCCAGGGCGGCGACCCGCCCCTGGTCGATGACGGCGATCCGGTCGCACAGCCGCTGGGCCTCTTCCATGAAGTGCGTGACGAGCAGGACGGTGACCCCGCCGGCCCGGATGTCCTCGATGAGCTGCCAGGTGTCACGGCGGGCGCGCGGGTCGAGTCCGGTGGTCAGCTCGTCCAGGACGACCACGCGGGGGTTGCCGATGAGGGCGAGCGCGATGAACAGCCGCTGCTTCTGGCCGCCGGAGAGCTTGGCGAACCGGGTGGTGAGCTTCTCCGTCAGGCCGAGGCGTTCGGCCAACGGCCGCCAGTCGGCCGGGGTCGGGTAGAAGGAGGCGTACAGCTGAAGCGCCTCGCGCACGGTGAGCTTGGCCTGCAGCTCGCTCTGCTGGAGCTGGGCGCCCAGCACGCGGGCGACCCGCTCGTGGTCGGCGACCGGGTCGAGGCCGGTGACGCGGACGCGGCCCGCGTCGGGGACGCGCAGGCCCTCGACGCACTCGACGGTGGTGGTCTTGCCGGCGCCGTTCGGGCCGAGGATGCCGAAGACCTCGCCCTCCTCGACCGCGAAGGAGACGCCGTCGACGGCGGCCCGGCCGCCGTAGGACTTGCGCAGGTCGCTCACTTCGATGATGGACATGGCTCAAGGTTCGCGGTGGGAAGGGCCCGCGCACATCGCCCGTCGCGCTCGGGGAAACATCAGCCGATCGGTTGATGCCGCGGTCATACCCCGCAGGTCGGGCGGGTGTTCGTACGGCCGTACGCGCAGGTCGTAGGACCAGCGGCGGAGTGCGATCCGGCCGAACCGCCGAAAACTCTGTGGGCGATGTCAGTGGCGGTCCGTAGGCTCGCCCATGATGCCCAGTACACCTGTCTTCGCCGAGGATCCCGCCGACCGCGCCGGCCCGACCGGCCGTTCGGCCGTGCGTACACTGCTGCGCCTGTGGCCGTACGTACGGCCGGTGCGGGTGCGGCTGTCCACCGCCGCGTTCGTCGCGATCGTCGCCTCCTGCGTGGGGCTGGTGATCCCGCTCGTCCTGAAGTGGATGGTGGACGGGCCGGTCGCCGACCGGGACCCGCGCGGCGTGTGGCTCGGGGCGCTGTACCTGCTGCTGCTCGGAGTGGCGGAGGCCCTGCTGTTCGGGCTGCGGCGGTGGCTGGTGGCCCGGCCGCTGTCGCACGTGGAGGCGGAGATGCGGGCGGGCCTCTACGGACATCTGCAGCGGCTGCCGGTGGCCTTCCACGACCGGTGGGCGTCGGGCCAGCTGCTCTCCCGGGGCACGACCGACTTGATGCTGCTGCGTCAGTTCCTCGCCTTTCCGCTGACGTTCCTGCTGGTCAACGGTGTGACGATCGTGGTCGGTGTGGTCATCATGCTGATGCAGGACTGGACGCTGGGGCTGGTGATGCTCACGCCGGCCGTGCCGCTGGTCGCCCTGAGCGCGGCCTTCGAGAAGCGGTACGCGCACGTGGCGCGGCTGGCGCAGGACCAGGTCGGGGACCTGACGACGGTGGTCGAGGAGAGCGTGCTCGGCATCCGCGTCATCAAGGGGTTCGGCCGGCACCGCAGCCAGGCGCGGGCGTTCCGCGAGCTGTCCCGGACCCTGCGGGGCACCGAGCTGCGCAAGGCCCGCCTGCTGGCCACCATCTGGGCGGTCATCATGGCCCTGCCGGAGGTGGCCATCGGGGCGGCGCTGGTGGTGGGGGCGGTCCAGGTCGCGGACGGCTCGCTGTCGACGGGCACGCTGGTGGCCTTCCTGTCCACGGCGCTGGCGCTGCGCTGGCCGGTGGAGTCGATCGGCTTCCTGCTGGCGATGAGCCAGGAGGCGGCGACGGCGACGGCACGGTACTTCGAGGTGCTGGACGCGGAGCCCGAGGACCCGCCGGCTTCCGGTGAGCGTGAACCGGTGCCGGGAGGTGGGGTGCGCGGCCCGGCGGTACGGGGTGCCGCCCGCAGGCTTTCGGACGGGCTGCGGTTCCACGGCGTCCGTTTCCGCTACCCTGACGCCCCGCCCGGCTCCCCGCCCCTGCTCGACCGTATCGACCTGCACATCCGCCCCGGCGAGTCCATGGCCCTGGTCGGCGCGACGGGAAGCGGCAAGACGACCCTCACGGCGCTCATCCCCCGCCTCCACGAGGTGACCGAGGGCCGCATCACCCTCGACGGGCAGGACATCACCGAGTTGTCCCGCGAGGAACTGCGCTCGATGGTCGCCGTCGCCTTCGAGGAACCCACCCTCTTCTCCGCGAGCGTCGGCGACAACGTTCTCATGGGCGCCGGCGCCACCGCCGGCGCCGCCGAACTGAACCGCGCGCTCTCCATCGCACAGGCCGACTTCGCGCACGCCCTCCCCCAGGGCACGGACACACAGGTCGGCGAGCAGGGCCTCAGCCTCTCCGGCGGCCAGCGGCAGCGCCTCGCACTGGCCCGTGCCGTCGTGGGACGGCCCCGGTTCCTGGTCCTGGACGACCCGCTGTCCGCCCTGGACGTGCACACCGAGGCCGCCGTGGAGGCCGCCCTGCGCCAGGTCCTCGCCGACACCACCGCCCTGATCGTGGCCCACCGTCCCTCCACGGTCCTGCTGGCCGACCGCGTCGCCCTGCTGTCGGGCGGCCGGATCGCCGCCGTGGGCACGCACCACGAACTGCTGCGCACCAACGCCGAGTACGCCCACCTGATGGCAGGAGGGCGCTCGCCCGAAGAGGAGGACGAGGAGCGATGACGGCCCCCACGACGTCCGTCCCCATCCCCGCGGACGAGGAGGACCCATCCCGCCCCGAG
>NZ_POTZ01000325.1 GCF_003236365.1 Streptomyces sp. NTH33 | reverse complement strand
GGGTGGCGGCGTCCACGGTGGCGGACGCCCCGGTATGGGCGGAAGTCATGCTGCGACCGTAGGAACACCCGTACTCATCCGTCCAATGCACGGACTTGCCATAATCGTTCCCATGGTGCATCAGCAGAGGTCACAGGGGCGCCTGTCACAGACCGGTGACACAGAAGACGTCGTCGCGTTGCTCGCGCCACGCCTCGCGCATTTCGCCGGCGTGGCCCGCACCGAGCACGTCACCCGTGCCGCGCAGGAGATGCGGGTCCCGCAGTCCACGCTGTCGCGGGCCATGGCCCGGCTCGAGGCGGACCTCGGCGTCGACCTCTTCGCCCGCCGGGGCCGCACCGTCTCCCTGACCCCCGCGGGCCGCACCTTCCTCGCCTCCGTCGAACGCGCCCTCGCCGAGGTCGGGCGCGCCGCCGACGAGGTGCGCGCCGACGCCGACCCGGCCGCCGGCAAGGTCGCCTTCGGCTTCCTGCACACCATGGGCGCCGAGACCGTGCCCGGCCTCCTCCACACCTTCCGCGCCGACCACCCCCGCGTCCGCTTCAGCCTCGTACAGGACTACGGCGAGGCCATGCTGAAGCGGCTGCGGGCCGGCGAACTCGACCTCTGCCTGACATCCCCCGTGCCGGACGCGCCCGACCTCGTGGCCCGCCGCCTGGACGAGCAGAAGCTGCGCCTGGTGGTCCCCGCCGACCACCGCCTTGCCGCCCGCCGCCGCATCCGCCTGGCCGAGGCCGCCGACGAGACCTTCGTGACCCTGGAACCCGGCTACGGCCTGCGCCGCATCACCGACGACCTGTGCCGCGAGGCCGGTTTCAAGCCGCGCGTCGCCTTCGAGGGCGAGGAGGCCGAGACGCTGCGGGGCCTGGTCGCGGCGGGCCTCGGGGTCGCCCTGCTGCCCCCGCCGGCCGTCCCCCGCCCGGGCGTTGCCGAACTGACGGTGACGGCCCCGCGCGCGGCCCGGGAGATCGGCGTGGCCTGGCTGGAGGGCCACCCGGACACACCGCCGGTGGCGGCCTTCAAGAAGTTCCTGCTGGCGAAACGAGGGAAGCTGCTCCCCACCTGAGCGGGGACGTCTCCTGTTTCCCGCTCGGGCGGGGGTCTCTCCTGCTTCCCGCTCGGGCGGGACACCTCCTACCGCCGCAACGTCCTGCCGAACCCCGCCGCCAGCGGCATCCGCAGCCCCAGCGGCGGCGGAGCCGCGAGCGCGTCCTGGACCGGCCGCGAGAACGCCCGCCCGAACAACGTGCCCATGACGAAGTCCGAGGCGAGGGAGATGACTTCGCCCCGGTACTGCCGCAACCCGTGCCCGTCGGTGTGGACTTCGAACCGGCACACGTCCCGGTTCACCTTCTTCGCCCGCTCCGCGAACCGGAACGACCGCTCGGGGTCGGCCCGCACGTCGTTCGTACCGTGCACGATCAGCACCCTGCGCCCGACGAGCTGCTTCACCGGTTCGGACGCGGCCGCCACGCCGTCCCCGGGCAGCCAGGGCGCGATCGCCACCACGGAGCCGACGGCCTCGTGCCCGCCCGCGTGCAGCGCGGCCCGGCCGCCCATGCCGAGACCGGCGAGGCACACCGGCACGTCCCCGTAGCGCCGTACGACCTCCTCGACGGCCCACGCGGCGTCGCGGGCCTGATGCGCCTCGCCGCCGTTCCAGCCGCGGTAGCGGTAGTGCACCACGTGCACGGCCAGGCCCTCGTCGCGCCCCAGCCGGGCCAGCCGGCGCCCCAGCCCGCGCACCGAGGCGGCCGCCCGCACCGGCGAGGGCCTGCGGCCGGACACCTCCTGGCCACCCGGGAGCAGCAGCACCGCCCCGCCCACCGCCGCCGGCTCCGGGCCGAGCGTCCTCCCCAGCCGGGCCGTGCGAACCGGCGTCGCCTGCTCTGTCATGACAGAACAGTCTCAGAAGCAGCGGTGTACGCCACCCGTCCGGGCGGTCACCGTTACATATCGACGGATGTGTACACGAGGTGATCTACGCGCGTAGGCGTTAGAGTGCGGAAATGACGAGCCAGACTGCCCATATGGGGAACACCCCGAGCTCGGACCAGATCCGCCGGGCGCCCAAGGTTCTGCTGCACGACCACCTCGACGGCGGGCTCCGCCCGGCCACGATCGTCGAACTCGCCCGCGACGCCGGGTACACCCAACTCCCCGAGACCGACCCGGAGAAGCTCGGCCTGTGGTTCCGGGAGGCCGCCGACTCCGGTTCCCTCGAACGGTACTTGGAGACCTTCTCGCACACCGTCGGCGTCATGCAGACCCGCGACGCCCTCGTCCGGGTCGCCCGCGAGTGCGCCGAGGACCTCGCCGCGGACGGTGTCGTCTACGCCGAGGTGCGCTACGCCCCCGAGCAGCACCTGGAGGGCGGGCTGAGCCTGGAGCAGGTCGTCGAGGCCGTCAACGAGGGGTTCAGGGAGGGCGAACGGGCCGCATCGGCGGCCGGCCGGCGCATCCGCGTCGGCGCCCTGCTCACCGCCATGCGGCACGCGGCCCGCTCCCTGGAGATCGCCGAACTCGCCAACCGCCACCGGGACTCGGGCGTCGCCGGCTTCGACATCGCGGGCGCGGAGGCCGGTCACCCGCCCACCCGGCACCTGGACGCCTTCGAGTACCTGAAGCGGGAGAACAACCACTTCACCATCCACGCCGGTGAGGCCTTCGGCCTGCCGTCCATCTGGCAGGCGCTGCAGTGGTGCGGAGCGGACCGGCTCGGGCACGGCGTGCGCATCATCGACGACATCCAGGTGCACGAGGACGGCACGGTCGAGCTGGGACGGCTGGCCTCGTACGTCCGCGACAAGCGCATCCCGCTGGAGCTGTGCCCCAGTTCCAACCTCCAGACCGGCGCGGCGTCGTCGTACGCCGAGCATCCGATCGGGCTGCTGCGGCGGCTGCTGTTCCGCGCCACGGTCAACACGGACAACCGGCTCATGTCCCACACCAGCATGAGCCGGGAATTCGAGCACCTTGTCGAGGCATTCGGCTACACGCTCGACGACATGCAGTGGTTCTCCGTCAATGCGATGAAATCAGCGTTCATCCCTTTCGATGAACGACTGGCGATGATCAATGACGTGATCAAGCCCGGATATGCGGCACTGAAATCCGAATGGCTGTTTCATGGAGCCGCTTCCACCAGCGGTTCTGCGGGATCGGAGGGCTGACCGAAGGGAGAAGAGGGGCGATCGGTCTTCACAAACCGTCCGCATTTCCGCGTTTGCGGCGGGCGGCCCGGCGTGTTTACGGTCTTGGACCGCTCAGTTCCCCGTCTTCCATTCAAGGACGCATTTTCATGAAGCAGTCTGCTGCCAAGACCCTCGGTGTCGCCGCCCTCGGTGCCGCTTTCGCCGCCGTCGGCGCGGGCGCCGCGAACGCCGCGCCGGCCGCCCCGGACGCGGGCCAGGTGCTCGGCTCCGTCAGCAAGGCGCTCCCGACGGAGAACGTCAGCAAGGCGCTGCCGGCCGGTCAGGCGCTGAACCAGGCCAAGCCCACGGTCCAGAAGGGCCTCGCCGCCGCGCAGCCCGTCGCCCGTGACACGCTGGGGAACGGCCTGACCAAGCCGGCCCCCGGCCTGCTCGGCGGGCTGCCGGTGCAGGGGCTGCCGACGCACGGTGTGCCGGTGAACGGTGTGCCGCTGGGCTGAGTCGGCTGTCGGTTGCCGTAGGACCGGGGCGCACCCCTTGTTTCAGGGGGCGCCCCGACGGCGTTTTACGGTCCGTGGTGGATCTACCAGGTCGAACCGGCCCTGTCCTCCGAGGGCAGCAGGATCCACAGCACGATGTACACCAGGAACTGCGGGCCCGGCAGCAGGCAGGAGAGCAGGAAGAGCACGCGCATCGTCGTCGCGGAGGTACCGAAGCGCCGAGCCAGCGCGGCGCACACTCCGCCGATCATGCGGCCGTGGGTGGGGCGGGCAAGGGCGGTCATCCGAACTCCTCCGTGAGTCGTGGTGCGGGGCCTCCCCGTCGGCTGCCCCGTCCAGTGACCACGTTAGGGAGACGAAGGGGGCAAAGCGTCGCTCCACGGGGCGAGGCCGACCCTGGGAATCGTCGGGGTGCGACCCTGAGGCGGGTCCTCCTGGCGCACGGTCGAGGGGGCCCGGCGCTCGGCCCTGTGGCGGAGGCGGGAGCGGCCCGCGGGGACGATCGCCAGGTGGGCCAGGGCCACGCCCGCGGTGTTGAGCAGCAGGGTGTCCACGTCCACGACCCGGCCGGGCACGCCGGTCTGCAGCAGGGCTATGGCCAGCGAGACCAGGGTGCCGGCGGCCAGCGTACGGATCAGAGAGGCCACCGGGGAGACGCGGAGCCTGCCGTGGGCCATCGGCAGCAGGACGCCCAGCGGAGCGAGCAGCGCGAGTCCCTTGCCGATGCGCCGGGCCGCCTCGATCCGGTCCAGCGCCAGGTCGGCGCGGATGGTGGCGAGCGGGCGCAGGTTGGGCGGTGTCACCCAGGGGACGTCCAGCGGACGCAGCGTGAGCCAGGCGACGAGCGCGAGATGGGCGACAAGGAGGACACCCCCTGTCACACGGACGCGGATCGCGGCGCTGCCGCCGATGGAGCCTTGACGCTGCACGCTCCCCTAGACGCGGCCCCCGGCACGATCGGTTCCGGCAGACGGGCACGCGCAGCCGTGCGAGCTGTGCCACATGCCCGGCGGCCCGTGGGTCAGCCGTCGGTCACCTGGGCCGACGGCGGCTTCGTGGTGCCCGGCCGGGAGCGCAGCTCCTCGCTGCACCGGTAGCGGCGCAGCCGGGTGTCGTCCGGGCCGCCGAGGACCACGGAGCCGTCACCCTCGGTGGCCGCCGAGTCGGACAGCGTGCAGACGATCTGTGCGAGGGCGTACGAGGTGAGGCCGTCCGGTGCGGTGCTCAGCCGGAGTGTCTCCCCGGGGTCCTTGGGGTGCGGTCCGGTGACGGTCAGACCGCCGGGGACGTGCGTGGTGTATCCGGCCGCCGACTCGCCGGCCGACGGTGTCGCGGCGAGCTGGCCGAGCAGCCCCTGTGCCACGATCACGCGCCGCTGTGCGTCCGCCGTGTCCTCCGGCACCCGTACCGTCCGGTCGACGGCCACCAGCGACGAGCCGCACAGCAGGAACACCTGTACGGGCACTCCGCGCGGGGGCTGCGCGGACACGTCCGGCCGGGACAGCGAGCAGGGCACGCGGGAGGGCGCGGCGCCGAAGTCCGTGGGCACCTCGGTGGAGCGGATCCCGCAGCCGGCGAGCAGCAGGGCCAGGGCGGGGAGCACCGGCAGGAGCCGGCGTGCGTTCATCGGGCGGCCCCCTTCGAGCCGGTGCCCTTCCCGCCGTCCTGGCCGCTCTCCGCCTTTCCCACCTTCTCGGCCTTTCCCGCCTTTTCGGCTGTCTCCGTCCGCTCCGCCGTCTCCGTCCGCTCCGCCGCGAGCGCCGAGGCGTCCCGCGGCAGTCGCAGCGTGAACACCGCGCCGCCCTCGGGGGAGTTGGCCGCGGTGATGCCGCCGCCGTGGATGTGGGCGTTGTTCAGGGCGATGGACAGGCCGAGGCCGCTGCCCTCGGAGCGCGGCCGGGAGGCGCTCGCCTTGTAGAACCGGTCGAAGACGTGCGGCAGGACCTCCTCCGGAATGCCGGGGCCGTGGTCGCGGACCTGGATGACGATCTCCTCGTCCGCCTCGTGCACCGAGACCCGCACCGGCGAGCCGCCGTGCTTGAGCGCGTTGCCGACGAGGTTGGCGAGGATGACGTCCAGGCGGCGCGGGTCGAGGCGGGCGTGGATGCCGCGCTCGGCGTCCAGCTCGACCGCGTCCAGCCAGGCGCGGGTGTCGATGCAGGCGGTGATCTGGTCGGCGATGTCGACGTCGTCCAGGACGAGGCGGGCCGTGCCCGCGTCGAAGCGGGTGACCTCCATCAGGTTCTCGACCAGGTCGTTCAGCCGCCGGGTCTCGCTGACCACGAGCCGGACCGCGGGCTCGACCATCGGGTCGATGCCGCCGCTCTCGGAGTCCAGCTCCTCCTCCAGCACCTCCGTCACGGCGGTGATGGCGGTCAGCGGCGTACGCAGCTCATGGCTCATGTCCGCCACGAAGCGGCGGGAGGCCTCGTCGCGGGCGGCCATGTCGGCGACCCGCTTCTCCAGGGCCTCGGCCGCGTTGTTGAACGTACGGGACAGGTCGGCGAGTTCGTCGGTGCCGGACACCCTGAGCCGGGTGTCGAGCTTGCCCTCGCCGAGCCGGCGCGCGGCGATGCCCAGCCGGTGCACGGGCTTCAGCACGGTCGTGGCGGCGGCCTGCGCGAGCAGCGCGGCACCGATCAGCGCCAGGCCGGTGGCGATGCCCAGCGACCAGGCCAGCGAGTTGAGGTCCTTGGCCTCCGGCTCCAGCGACTTGAGCATGTAGCCGGTCGGACCGCCCCCGATCACCTTGCTGCCGGCCACGAGGTACGGCGTGCCGTGCCGCACGACCCGCTGCCAGTACAGGTGGTGCGGCGACTTGTTGGCCGAGGACAGCGGCTGCCGCTTGTCCACCGCGGCGCGCAGCGACTCGGGCACGTCCTGGAGCGAGAAGCCGCTCAGACCACCGGAGTTGCCGTACACCGTGCGGCCGTTCGTGTCCTGGCCGACCAGCAGCACGCTGAAGCGCTGGCTGCTGCCCGCCATCTGACCTGCGGTGTGCTGCAGCTGGTCCTGCGACGGGTGCACCGGCAGCGCGCCCGCGCGGTACTGCATCTCCTGCTGGAAGTCGCGCAGCACCGCGTCCTGCGCGCGGGTCAGCACGGCCTCGCGGTTGAGCCAGTACGCGATCCCGGACGCCGACACGGCGGCGGTCAGCGCCACCAGCGCGAAGACGACGACCAGCCGCAGACGCAGACTGGTGAACCGCAGCCCGGACAGTGCCTTCCCGCGCCTCGCGGCCCAGCCGCGGAACCCTCCTTGCCGTTCGGTCACAGTGTCTTACCGTTCGCTTCTCCGCCCGCGCGGCGCAGAGGTGCGGCTTTCGCGCTCGGCTGCGGGCCGGTGTCCCGCCCGTCGCCCGCCACCACCCTCGATCGACTGCGCTGCGCGCAGGATGCATCGATGCGTGCGTCGCTCACGACGGCGTGTCCAGGCGGTAACCGACTCCGCGCACGGTACGGATCAGCGTCGGGGACGACGGCACGTCCTCGACCTTGGCGCGCAGCCGCTGCACACAGGCGTCCACGAGCCGCGAGTCGCCGAGGTAGTCGTGCTCCCACACCAGCCGCAGCAACTGCTGCCGGGACAGCGCCTGCCCGGGCCGCCGGCTCAGCTCCAGCAGCAGTCTGAGCTCGGTCGGGGTCAGCTGCAGGTCCTCGCCGTTCTTCGTCACCGTCATCGCCGCACGGTCGATGACGAGGCTGCCGAAGGTCGCCGAGTCGTTCGCCTCCCGCTCGCCGCGCCGCAGCACGGCCCGGATCCGGGCGTCCAGCACCCGGCCCTGGACCGGCTTGACGACGTAGTCGTCCGCTCCGGACTCCAGCCCGACCACCACGTCGATGTCGTCGTTGCGGGCGGTGAGCAGGATGATCGGCAACTGGTCCGTGCGCCGGATGCGCCGACACACCTCGAACCCGTCGATGCCGGGCAGCATCACGTCCAGCACGATCAGGTCCGGCCGCTGCTCGCGCAGCATCTTCAGACCGTCCTCACCGCTGGCAGCGGTGGCCACCCGGTGCCCCTGGCGCGTCAGTGAGAGCTCCAGGGCCGTCCGGATGGCGTCGTCGTCCTCGATCAGCAACAGGGAAGGCACGGACCTCATTCTGGCGCATACGGGGGTGGGATTGTGAACTGCTGCCGGTTGACAGTGGTTGAGCGTCTTCCGGTGTGCATGAGTGAGCGTCGCGGTGGCGGTGCGCGACGTGGGACAGCAGCAGGCAGCAGGCAGCAGGGCGACGAGCGTTCTGGTTTCGAATGCGTGACCTTTGACCAGGACGCTCGTTGGATGCGGTGAGCACTTCTTCGGGTGTCGGGCGGGGGTGAGGG
>NZ_POTZ01000324.1 GCF_003236365.1 Streptomyces sp. NTH33 | reverse complement strand
CCCCCCACACCTCTTCCCATGACCCTCGGTGTGGTCCTGACGGACCCTTTCGGGTGGGCCGGGAGCGAGTCTGCGCCGTGCCGCGCACGGGCGCTGGTAGCGGTGGTGCATGCCGCTCAGCCCTGGACCCCGTGTCCCGCGTCGCCTGAAGGCGACCCTCCTCGCCTCCGCCGCCGCCGTCTGCCTCGTCGCCGCGAGCGCCCCGCCCGCGCCGCTGGGCGTCGGCGACCGGCTCTTCCCGTACCTGGGCAACCCGGGGTACGACGTGTCGTCGTACGACCTGTCCTTCACCTACCCCGGCGACAACAGCAAGCCGCTGCGGGCCGTCACCACGATCGACGCGTGGACCACCGAGAAGCTGGACCGTGTGAACCTCGACTTCGCGCACGGCAGGGTCGACTCCGTGGAGGTCGACGGCCGGCCGGCCGCGTTCACCACCGCCGGCGAGGACCTCGTGATCACCCCCAAGAACCCGCTGCCGCGCAGTAGCTGGACGCGGATCACCGTGCGCCACACCAGTGACCCTGTGTCCGTGAAGGGCCGCGACGGAGGCTGGGTGCGCACCGCGGACGGCCTCGCCATGGCCAACCAGGCCGACGCCGCGCACCTGGTGTTCCCGTGCAACGACCACCCGTCCGACAAGGCGATGTTCACCATCCACGTCACCGCGCCCGAGGGGTACACGGCCGTCGCCAACGGCCTGCCGGCCGGCGTCGCCCGGACCGGCGGGACGACCACGTGGACGTACCGCACCCAGCACCCCATGGCCACGGAGCTGACGCAGGTCTCCATCGGCCGCTCCACCGTGCTGCACCGCACCGGCCCGCAGGGCCTGCCCGTGCGCGACGTCGTCCCCACCAAGGACCGTCAGGCGCTCGAGCCGTGGCTGGCCAGGACCCCCGGCCAGATCGCCTGGATGGAGAGCAAGGTCGGCCCGTACCCCTTCGAGACGTACGGCGTGCTCGTGGCCTCCGCCGCCACCGGCTTCGAACTCGAGACGCAGACCCTGTCCCTGTTCGAGAAGAAGCTTTTCACCGACACCGCCTACCCCAAGTGGTACGTCGAGTCGGTCATGGTGCACGAGCTGTCCCACCAGTGGTTCGGCGACAGCGTGAGCCCGCGCGTCTGGTCCGACCTGTGGCTCAACGAGGGGCACGCCACCTGGTACGAGGCCCTGTACGCCGAGGAGAAGGCGAACCGGCCGTTGGAGGCCCGGATGAAGGCCGCCTACAGCGCCTCCGACCGCTGGCGCGAGGCCGGCGGGCCGCCCGCGATGCCCAAGCCGCCGAAGCCCGGCCAGAAGATCGGCATCTTCCGCGCGAACGTCTACGACGGCGCCGCGCTCGTCCTGTACGCGCTGCGTCAGGAGATCGGCAAGCCGGCCTTCGAGCGCCTGGAGCGTGACTGGGTGCGCGCCCACCGGGACACCGACGCGACCACGGCCGACTTCCAGCGCCTGGCCTCGGACGTCGCCGGACGCGATCTGAGCGGCTTCTTCAAGGCCTGGCTGTACGGGGAGAAGACCCCGCCGATGCCCGGCCATCCCGACTGGAAGGCCGCGCCGCCGCCGAAGACGGCGAAGAAGTGACCGGGGAAATAACGCCGTGACGGGGCGGCCCGTGCCGTGCGACCATCTTCAGGACGGCACGGCACGGGACGGGGGAATCTTCCCGGGTACCCGTGCGTTGTGACCGGTGACGGAATCTTCCACGACGTAAGGACCCAATGACCTCCTCTTCTTCCTCTTCCCAGACGTTTCAGTCGTTCCAGGCCGGCAAGCGCCTCGCGCACACCCGCCCCGAAGGCCTCCGGGCCGATGCCCTGATGGAAGAGGACGTCGCCTGGAGCCACGAGTTCGACGGAGAGCGGGACGGCGACCAGTTCGACCGCTCCGAGCGCGTGGCCCTGCGTCGGGTCGCGGGCCTGTCCACCGAGCTCGAGGACGTCACCGAGGTCGAGTACCGCCAGCTCCGCCTGGAGCGGGTCGTGCTCGTCGGCGTCTGGACCTCGGGGACCGCGCAGGACGCCGAGAACTCGCTCGCCGAGCTCGCCGCCCTCGCGGAGACCGCGGGCGCGGTCGTGCTCGACGGTGTGATCCAGCGCCGCGACAAGCCCGACGCGGCCACCTACATCGGCTCCGGCAAGGCCGACGAGCTGCGCGACATCGTCCTGGAGACGGCCGCGGACACCGTCATCTGCGACGGTGAGCTCAGCCCGGGCCAGCTGATCCAGCTCGAGGACGTCGTCAAGGTCAAGGTCATCGACCGTACGGCCCTGATCCTCGACATCTTCGCCCAGCATGCCAAGTCCCGGGAGGGCAAGGCGCAGGTCGCGCTCGCGCAGATGCAGTACATGCTGCCGAGGCTGCGCGGCTGGGGCCAGTCGCTGTCCCGGCAGATGGGCGGCGGCAGCGGTGGCATCGCCACGCGTGGTCCCGGTGAGACCAAGATCGAGACGGACCGGCGGCGGATTCGCGAGAAGATGGCGAAGATGCGCCGGGAGATCGCGCACATGAAGACCGGCCGCGAGATCAAGCGCCGGGAGCGGCGCCGCAACAAGGTGCCCTCCGTCGCCATCGCCGGTTACACCAACGCCGGCAAGTCCTCCCTGCTCAACCGCCTCACCGGCGCGGGCGTCCTGGTCGAGAACGCGCTGTTCGCGACCCTGGACCCGACCGTGCGCCGGGCCGAGACCCCGAGCGGCCGGAGCTACACGCTGGCCGACACCGTCGGTTTCGTCCGGCACCTGCCGCACCACCTGGTCGAGGCGTTCCGCTCCACCATGGAGGAGGTCGGCGACTCCGACCTGATCCTGCACGTGGTCGACGGCTCCCACCCCGCCCCGGAGGAGCAGCTGGCCGCCGTGCGCGAGGTGATCAAGGACGTCGGCGCCACCGACGTACCCGAGATCGTCGTGATCAACAAGGCGGACGCGGCGGACCCGCTGGTGCTCCAGCGGCTGCTGCGGATCGAGAAGCACTCGATCGCGGTCTCGGCCCGCACCGGACAGGGCATCCCCGAGCTGCTGGCCCTGATCGACAGCGAGCTGCCCCGGCCGGCCGTCGAGATCGAGGCCCTGGTGCCGTACACCCACGGCAAGCTGGTCGCCCGCGCCCACACCGAGGGCGAGGTGATCTCCGAGGAGCACACCGCGGAGGGCACCCTGCTCAAGGCCCGGGTGAACGAGGAGCTCGCGGCGGAACTCGCACCGTACGCGCCGGCTCCCGCGCTCTGATCCAGAGTTCCACGAGCCGAGGGCCCGCCCCCCTGTCGACAGGGGGGCGGGCCCTCGGCGTTCACGGTGTCACCGGCCGCCGTACTTCCTGCTCATGTTCCGGTACAGCGCCTCGGCGTCCCGGCCCAGCCGCGGGCCGGCTGTGGTCGGCCGGGCCGATCGAGGTGTTGGACACCAGCCTGGTCCTGCCGTCCACCACGCGGAACCAGCCGCCGCCGGAGGAGCCGCCGGTCATGGTGCAGCCGATACGGTACATCGTCGGCAGGGACGGGCCGAGCGACAGCCGGCCCGGCCGGTCGACGCAGCGGAACATGCTCAGGCCGTCGTACGGCGGCGCCGCCGGGTAGCCCCAGGCGCCCATCGAGGTGACCCGCGTCGCCGACGGCGCGGAGAAGTCCACGTCCAGAGCCGCCCCGACGGTCTCCTCCAGCGACTTCGAGCCGGACTCCGGCTTCACGTGCAGCACGGCGTAGTCGTACGCCGCTCCCGCGCCGCCCGTCTCCGCGCCGCCCTGGATCCACTGGTTCGAGGTGGACGCCCAGTCCGCCCACCAGGCGCCGTGGGAAAGCATGGTGTGGAGGACCCCCCGTCGGTTCGTGTGGATGCCGTGCGCCGGGCCCGGCGGCTCAGCGCCTTGGTGCGAGGCGGAGCGGTTACCGCCCGGCGAACTTCCTGCTGACCGCGTCGTACACGCCCTCGGCCGCCTTGCCCAGCCGCGGCCCCGCCAGCCAGCCCGCCGTCACCGGGCCGATCGAGGTGTTGGAGACCAGGGCGGGCCTGCCGTCCGAGCCCGTCGCGACCCAGCCGCCGCCGGAGGAGCCGCCGGTCATGGTGCAGCCGATGCGGTACATCGTCGGGTCCGAGGCGTTCAGCGACAGACGGCCCGGCTTGTCCTGGCACTGGTACAGCCGCTGGCCGTCGTACGGGGGCGCAGCCGGGTAGCCGGTCGCGGTGACGCTGTTCACCTTCGGCACGGCCGGGGCGTCGAAGTCGACGGGCAGCGCCGCGCCGACGGTCTCCTCCAGCGACTTGCCGCTGCCGCCCTTCTCGGGCGTGACGTGGATGACGGCGAAGTCGTACGAGGCGCCCTGACCGCCGGTCGAGCCGCCCTGCTCGATCCACTGCTGGGAGGTCTGCGCCCAGTCGCCCCACCACACGCCGTACGGGGCGACCTCGTCCTGGGGAGCGTCCCGCAGCTGGGCGGCGCTTCTGCCCGTGTCGTTGTACGACGGCACGAAGGCGATGTTGCGGTACCAGCCGCCCTTCCTGCCGGCGTGCACGCAGTGGCCGGCCGTCCACACCAGGTTGGACCTGCCCGGGCGGGCCGGGTCCTGGACGACCGTCGCCGAGCAGACCATGCTGCCCTCGGGGGAGTCGAAGAACACCTTGCCCGCCGTCGCCGCGTTCGCGTGGTAGGCCGGCGGGACCGCCCGCGCCCTCACCGGTGCCGGAGCCGGGTCGGTGACGCCCTGGTCGCCGGAGAGGTCGTTGTCGTCGACGCCCCTGTCCGGGTCCTCGGCCTGGCGCATGCGGTCCGGGTCCCACAGGTCCTTGATGATCGGGTTGACGAAGTCGCCCGCCTCGCGCAGCCAGTCGTCCCTGTTCCAGTCCTTCCAGGCGCCGTTCCTCCACTTGTCGATGTCGATCCCGCGCTCCTCGAGCTTCCGCCTGATGTCGTCCGGGATCTTGATCCTGCCGTCGCCGGTTCCGCCGGCGTCGCCGGGGGTCACGGAGGCCGGGGGCCGGCTGTCCGCCTTGGCGTCGCCCGAGTCGCAACCGGTGGCGGTGAGCGCCAGCGCCGAGGCCAGTGCGACGGCGGTCAGCACGGGGGAGGTGGTGCGGCGGGCGCCTGCCCCTCGGCGAACGGTGCAGGACGGGCGTATGGGTCGCATGCTCTGACTCCCCCAGAAATGAACGGACTTGACGCTTTCCGCCGTGCTCTCGCGTTGATCGCGGGCTGAGATCACGCATCCTCACGGCGGGCCGGAACGGCACCACACACTATGCCGTCCCGGTCCGGGACCGCCGCCGGAACGGCAACGGTTCGGCTACAAGCCGTCTGACCTGGCCAATCGTCCAGAGATCTGCCGATTTGACGGCCAGGGCGGTCAGTTCGGCTTCGTCGCCGACACCGGGGTGACCGTCACCTTGTCGTCGCACTCGGCGAAGAGCCCTTCCTCCAGAGCGACTTGGTGTGCCCCGGACCCCGGCAGCCCGACCACCAGAGAGGGATAGGCGACGGACTCCGCACCGGACTCGCAGTAGCCGTCGCCCTCGCCCTGGACCTGGACGAAGGTCAGTTTCACCCATGCCCTGCCGCCGGGCGCCACCCGCACCGGCGACGCGGTCCCCGTGCGCGTCACCGACAGCGGAATGTTGCTCTGCGGCGAACCGTTGCCCGCTCCGGCCACCGACGGGTGGCCCTGCAGGACGCACGGCTGTCCGGAGACGTTGGTGAACTCGACGACCGCGGCCCCGATTCCGGTCCCCGGTGGACGGTTCGCGGCCTCGTACGCGGCCACCCTCAGGCTGGTCTCCGGACACGTCGTCACCGCGGCCTCCGAGGATCCGGAACCGGGAGAAGCGCTCGCCCCCGGCGCCGCCGACGCGCCCGCTCCGGGAGATTTCGAGGCACCTGCTCCGGGGGCTTTCGAGGCACCGGAGCCCGCACCGGAGCCCGGCCCCTCGGGTGAGGAGACCGCGCTGCTCGGCGCCCCGGACGGTGCCCCGACCGCCCCCGCGCCGTCGTCACCGGGTTGGCACGCGGTCACCGACAACGCGGCCGAGACCGCGACCATCGCCATCACGCCCACGCGGATGCCGTTTCCGTACTGCATGGCGCCCCCCGAAATCGTTCTTCGCGAGTGCCGGCCCTGCGCCGCCACTCGCCGAGGGAGACAGGGCTGCCCGGGGCCGGGGTTCCCCTGTGGACCACCTGTGACGAGGCGGCGACAGGACCGGGGCACGGTCACCGCGTGGCGTCGCGGCAACGATCTCGAGTCTGCCCGTAACCGCGCGGCCGGTCCGGGGTTGTAGCGGTGGGGGTCCTGCTGCCTGCGTCCGGGGCTCCTGTGCCGCGGGCGGCGACACGCCCCGACAGCGGGAGGCCGGCGCCTTGTTCCAGTGGGCCGCCGGCACTTTGGGACAGCGGGAGGACAAGGAGCCGTGACCGTGACGGATTCTGCGCCCGGAGGCTGCGCGTCCGCGGGGGCGCGCGCCGCGCACGAGGGGATTCTGCGGCGCCAGTCGGCGCGCGAGTCGGCGGCGCGCACCTATGCGCGCGCCCTGCCGATCGTGCCGGTGCGGGCCCGCGGGCTCACCATCGAGGGCGCGGACGGCCGCCGCTACCTGGACTGCCTCTCGGGCGCCGGCGCCCTCGCCCTCGGACACAACCACCCCGTCGTCCTGGAGGCCATCCGCAAGGTCCTCGACTCGGGCGCGCCCCTGCACGCCCTCGACCTGGCCACACCGGTCAAGGACGCCTTCGTCACCGAGCTGTTCCGCACCCTGCCGCCCGGGCTCGCCGAACACGCGCGCGTGCAGTTCTGCGGCCCGACCGGTACGGACGCGGTGGAGGCCGCCCTCAAGCTCGTCCGGGCCGCCACCGGCCGCAGGACCATCATGGCCTTCGCCGGCGCCTACCACGGGATGACCGCGGGAGCGCTCGATGCCTCGGGGCACGCCGCCGACGTACGGGTCGCGCGCCTGCCCTACCCGCAGGACTACCGCTGCCCCTTCGGCGTCGGCGGTGCCCACGGTGCCGAACTCGCCGCCCGCTGGACCGAGTCCGTGCTGGACGACCCCAAGTCGGGAGTGCCGCTGCCCGCCGGGATGATCCTCGAACCCGTGCAGGGCGAGGGCGGGGTGATCCCCGCGCCCGACCACTGGATGCGGCGCATGCGGCAGCTCACCGCGGAACGGTCCGTCCCGCTGATCGCCGACGAGGTCCAGACGGGGGTCGGGCGCACGGGCGCCTTCTGGGCGGTGGAACACAGCGGCGTGACACCGGACGTGATGGTGTTGTCCAAGGCCATCGGCGGCAGCCTGCCACTGGCCGTCGTGATCTACCGCGACGACCTCGACGTCTGGGCACCCGGGGCCCACGCGGGAACCTTCCGCGGCAACCAGCTCGCCATGGCCGCGGGCACCGCCACCCTGGCCCACGTCCGCGAGAACCGCCTCGCCGAACGCGCGGCGGCCCTCGGCTCCCACATGCTGTCCCAACTCCGCGACCTGGCCGGTCACTTCCCCTGCATCGGCGAGGTGCGCGGGCGAGGCCTGATGATCGGCCTCGAACTGGTGAACCCGGAGGGGGAACCCGATTCCTCCGGCCGGGGCGCCACTGGACCGACGGCGGCCCGCCCCCGCGAGCCTCTCCCCGCCGCTCCCGAACTCGCCGCCGCCGTACAGCGCGAGTGCCTGCGACGTGGCCTGATCGTCGAACTCGGCGGCCGTCACGCCAGTGTCGTACGGCTCCTTCCCCCGCTGACGATCACCGACGAGCAGGCCGCCGCGGTGCTCGGCCGGCTGGCCGACGCGGTGGACGCGGCGGCCGCCGGCCACACCGGCCGAAGCGGCGGGGAACACGGCCCGCGGCGGAGGCAGTCCCGACCCGCCGGAGCCGCGGAGGGGACGGGGTAGCGCGCCCGCTCGCGACGACCGAGCGGGTGCGCCGGGGCGGGCGGCCTCGAGGGACCGCCGGCACCCCCGCCCCACCGGCCCGGCCCGGTGCGAGTCGCCGGGCCGACGCCTCGGCAC
>NZ_POTZ01000323.1 GCF_003236365.1 Streptomyces sp. NTH33 | reverse complement strand
GACGTCCGACGGTCAGTCTCGCATCCGCACAGGTCGGCGCCGGCCGCCCGGCGCGGCGGCGCTCCGACGACCTCGCGGACGTCGTGGCCGACCTGCGCCACGGCATGGCCCACTACCGCGCGGGCCGCACCACCGAGGCCCTGTGGTGGTGGCAGTTCTCCTACTTCTCCAACTGGGGCTCCACCGCCTCCGCCACCCTGCGCGCCCTGCAGTCCCTGGTCGCCCACGTCCGCCTCAACCAGCCCCTGGAGGAACTGGACGGCCTGGACACCGACCAGGGCATGGGCGACGACACCCTGGAATTCGAGGCCGGCAGGGTCATGGTGGAGGAAATCGCGGAACCACTGGGCCTGCGCCAGGTGACGTGACCTGACGCAGGCCTTCTCTGTGACCCTTCCCACTTTTCGCGTGACGTTCCACGCCCTGGGCATGAGCCGTCCTGGAAAGCGGGCGGCGGACATCTCACGATGCGGTATCGCGGAGGGGGAAATTCGGACGCTCGATAAACTGAGCCGACCGCACCGCATCTGCGTATGTGCGGGAGACACGGACTGAGCGAGGAGCGCACGTGGGCCTTGTCGTGCAGAAGTACGGAGGCTCCTCCGTAGCCGATGCCGAGGGCATCAAGCGCGTCGCCAAGCGAATCGTGGAAGCGAAGAAGAACGGCAACGACGTTGTCGTGGTCGTTTCCGCGATGGGCGACACGACGGACGAGCTGATCGATCTCGCCGAGCAGGTTTCCCCGATGCCTGCCGGGCGCGAGCTCGACATGCTGCTGACCGCCGGAGAGCGGATCTCCATGGCACTGCTGGCCATGGCGATCAAAAACCTGGGTCACAAGGCCCAGTCGTTCACCGGCAGCCAGGCGGGTGTCATCACCGACTCGGTCCACAACAAAGCCCGGATCATCGATGTCACGCCCGGCCGCATCCGGACCGCGCTGGACGAGGGCAACATCGCCATCGTCGCCGGTTTCCAGGGTGTCAGCCAGGAGGGCAAGAACATCACCACGCTGGGGCGCGGCGGCTCCGACACCACCGCCGTGGCGCTCGCGGCCGCCCTCGACGCCGAGGTGTGCGAGATCTACACCGACGTCGACGGCGTGTTCACCGCCGACCCGCGTGTGGTGACGAAGGCCCGGAAGATCGACTGGATCTCGTTCGAGGACATGCTCGAACTGGCCGCCTCCGGGTCCAAGGTGCTGCTCCACCGCTGTGTGGAGTACGCCCGCCGGTACAACATCCCGATCCACGTCCGCTCCTCCTTCAGCGGGCTGCGCGGCACGTGGGTCAGCAGCGAGCCGATTCAGCAAGGGGACAAGAAGGTGGAGCAGGCCATCATCTCCGGTGTCGCACACGACACCTCCGAGGCCAAGATCACGGTCGTCGGCGTGCCCGACAAGCCCGGCGAGGCCGCCTCCATCTTCCGTACGATCGCCGATGCCGAGATCAACATCGACATGGTCGTGCAGAACGTGTCCGCCGCCTCCACCGGCCTGACGGACATCTCCTTCACGCTGCCCAAGGCGGAGGGCCGCAAGGCCATCGAGGCGCTGGAGAAGAACCGGCCCGGCATCGGCTTCGAGTCCCTGCGCTACGACGACCAGATCGGCAAGATCTCCCTGATCGGCGCGGGCATGAAGACCAACCCCGGCGTCACGGCCGACTTCTTCACCGCGCTGTCCGACGCGGGCGTGAACATCGAGCTGATCTCGACCTCCGAGATCCGTATCTCGGTCGTCACCCGCAAGGACGATGTACCGGAGGCCGTGCGCGCCGTGCACACCGCCTTCGGGCTGGACTCCGACAGCGACGAGGCCGTCGTCTACGGAGGCACAGGCCGCTGATGACGCCGTCCGGCCGACCGGCGCTCGCGGTCGTGGGAGCGACCGGAGCCGTCGGCAGGGTCCTGCTCACGATCCTGTCCCAGCGCGCGGACGTCTGGGGCGAGATCCGTCTGATCGCCTCTCCCCCAAGCTCTCAGCTGCGTTCGAGCAGGGGGGACCCCCCTCGCACGGCCGGCCGCAAGCTGGCCGTGCGCGGCGAGGAGGTCGAGGTGGTCGCGCTCACCGAGGACGCCTTCGACGGGGTGGACGTCGCGCTGTTCGCCGTCCCCGCGGAGGTCGCCGGGCAGTGGGCGCCGGTGGCGGCGGCCAGGGGCGCGGTCGTCGTGGACAACTCCGCGGCCTTCCGCACGGATGCGGACGTACCGCTCGTCGTGCCCGAGGTCAACGCGCACGCGGCGCGACGGCGCCCGCGCGGGATCGTTTCCAGCCCCCACTGCACCACCCTGTCCATGATCGTGGCGCTGGGCGCGCTGCACGCCGAGTTCGGCCTGCGCGAGCTGGTCCTCTCCTCGTACCAGGCGGTCAGCGGGGCCGGACGCGCGGGCGTGGAGACGCTGCGCCGGCAACTGTCCCTGGTGGCGGGTACGGAACTGGGGACCAGCCCCGGCGACGTACGGCGGGCGGTCGGGGACGACACCGGGCCGTTCCCGGAACCGGTGGCGCTGAACGTGGTGCCATGGGCCGGGACGCTGTGCGACGACGGCTGGTCGTCGGAGGAGATGGCGCTGCGGGACGAGTCCCGCAAGATCCTCGGCCTGCCGCGGCTGCCGGTCGCCGTGACCTGCGTACGCGTGCCCGTGATCACCACGCACTCCCTGACGGTGCACGCCCGCTTCGAGGACGAGGTCACCGTGGACCGGGCGCGGGAGATCCTCGCCACGGCGCCCGGGGTGGTGCTGTACGACGACCCGGCCGCGGGCGAGTTCCCCACGCCCGCCGACGTGGTGGGCACCGATCCGGCGTGGGTCGGGCGGGTGCGCCGGGCGCTGGACGACCCCACCGCGCTGGAGTTCTTCGTGTGCGGCGACAACCTGCGCAAGGGCGCCGCGCTCAACACGGCGCAGATCGCGGAACTGGTGGCCGCGGAGGCGTCGTTCACAGCGCCGTGACTCCTGTCGCACAACCGGGCCACCGGCGGAAATCCCGTGGCTGCCCCCTGCTTTATTTGTAGGATCCATGTGAAAATCATGGTTCGGCCAGTGGTTCGGACCAGTTGATCCGTGCCGTCCCGGCGGCGGAAGATTTCTCTCCCCGTCCTGCGCAACCGCGCCAAGGGCGGGGAGCGTCTTTGCCGTCGCCCTTCGGGGGCGTGGAGACACTGCGGGGCGTGGGGACGCCCCGGTGATTCAGGCTTAGGGGATGAGCGGGACGCATGAGGGCATATGAGGCACGTTCTGTTGTGCCGCCTGCTGCGAGATCGACGCCGGACGCTTCACATGACGCAAAAGTGATGCCCGGCACGTACAACCCCGGCGGGGGCAGACGAGTCCAACTGGCGTGGCAGAGGTTCTCGACTTTTCCCCCAGGCTCTTCGAGCGGGGGACATCCCCAGCGGCGACCCGCGGTACGGCCCTGCGGCCGGCGCGCGCGGCGCTCCGTCCCCGCGTGCCCGGCATGCCCGGCGGCGTTCCGGTGATCGCGCCCATGCCCACCGCGCGGTCCGCCCGCATACCCAGTCAGCGTGACGGCGCCGAGGAGACCGTGGCGGCCGGCACCACCGTCGACCATCTCACCGAGACCTACCGCACGCACTACCGCTCACTGCTGGGTCTGGCCGCCCTGCTCCTCGACGACACCGCCTCCTGCGAGGACGTCGTCCAGGAGGCGTTCATCCGCGTCCACTCCGCCCGCAAGCGCGTCCGCGACCCGGAGAAGACCCTCGCCTACCTGCGGCAGACGGTCGTCAACCTCTCCCGCTCGGCCCTGCGCCGCCGCATCCTCGGCCTGAAGCTGCTGTCCAAACCGATGCCGGACATGGCGAGCGCCGAGGAGGGCGCCTACGACCAGCTGGAGCGCGACTCCCTGATCAAGGCGATGAAGGGCCTGCAGCGCCGCCAGCGCGAGGTCCTGGTGCTGCGCTACTTCGCGGACATGACCGAGGCGCAGGTCGCCGAGACCCTGGGGGTCTCGCTCGGATCGGTCAAGGCGTACGGCTCACGGGGCATCGCGGCGCTGCGAGTCGCGATGGGGGCGCGGACATGAGCGAGAAGGACGAGGAGCGCGACGCCCACGAGCCCCACGCCCGGCAGGAGCCGGCACGGCACCATGAAGAACACGAGCACACGCAATCGCACTCTGGGAACGGAACCGTGAACAACAGCCCTGACGAACCGGGCCTCGACGGGTTCGACTCGGACGAGCTGGAACTGCGCAGGATGCTGCACCAGGCGGTCCAGGACGTCGAGCCGCGCGACGGCGCGCTGGAGCACCTGCGGCGAGCGGTCCCGGCCCGGCGCGCCCGCAAGCGCCAGGCCGCCGTCGGCATGGCCGCCGCCGCCCTGTTCGTGTGCACCGCCGTCCCCGCCCTCGTGCACGTCTCCCAGTCCACCGGCTCCGACGCCAACCCGGCCATCGCCGGCCAGGCCTCCGAGGCACACGGCGGCACGGGCCGGGGGAAGAGTCCGGACGGCGGCGAGAGCAGCATCGACAACCCCTCGGGCAAGGCCGCCGACAAGGGCGGGAGCGGCGGCGGGGAGGGCCGGAAGGACGGCACGGGCACCGTCGGCAGCGGCCCCGTCGGCGACGCGGGCAGTCCCTCGGCCGGCTCCGGCAGCGGCACGCCCACGTGCACGGCCTCCCAGCTCGGCTCCGCCAACGCCACGGTCGAGGCGCCGGACTCCGCCGGTGTCGTCCACGGCACCTTCCACATCGTGAACGTCTCGTCCGAGAACTGTTCGGTCGGCGGCCCGGGCAGGGTGGGCCACCTCGCGCAGGGCGCGGCCGACGACACCATGATCAGCGTGGTCAACCACGTCCCGGGCGACGCGGCGGCCGGGCTGCCCGACCCCTCCACGGAGGCGCCGGGACTGCTTCTGGCGCCCGGTGCGGCGTACGAGGTGAAGTTCGCCTGGGTGCCCTCCCAGACCTGTCCCGTCAACGACGGCGGCAGCTCCGGCGGCGAGACCGAGGGGCCCTCACCCGACCCGACCCCGACCCAGAGCACGAGCGCCACGGGCACGACGGGCGCGACGACCACCGAAGGCGACTCCGGTCACACGCCCCAGACGCTCAGGGCGGACGGCCCGGCCGACGGCAGCGTGGTGGTCTCCTACACGGCGGAGGCGGGCTCACCGGCGGTGTCGGCGACGGTGTCCAACGCGTGTGCGGGGACGGTCTATCGCACGGGGGTGCTGCCGGCGCCGTAGCAGGCCCGGCTCACACCGCCGCGGCCTGCTCCTCCTCGGCCCCCAGCTCCAGCTCCGCGTCCCGTACCGCCTCCACCTCGCGCCGGACCAGCCGGAACCACATGAAGACCACGAACCCGGCGAAGACGAACCACTCACCGGTGTAGCCGAGGTTCTGGAACGCCTTCAGGTCCAGTCCGGTGTTGCTCGGCGCCTTCGCCGGCACCGCCGCCATCCCGGAGTCGCCCCGGTTGAGCGTGACCCAGGCGTCGTAGACGTCGTAGGGCACGAGGTTCACCAGCGAGGCCGCGCTGATCGCGGCGGTCTGCCCGGACGGCAGTCCGCCGCGGGCGCTGACCCCGTTGTCACCCGGCGTCTCGGACGCCTGCAGCGCACCGGTGACCGTGACCTCGCCCGTGGGCGGTGCCGGGGCCTTCGCCGCGTCCGTGTTCCCTGGGGTCCCCGGCAGCCAGCCGCGTACGACCGGCAGCGCCTTGCCGGAGCCGGTGCGCAGCAGGGTCAGCACGTAGTACCCGCGCTTGCCGTCCAGCTCGCGGTCCGGGATCAGCAGCTGCTTGCCGTACCGGCCGGTCGCGGTGGTCTGCATGCCGGAGGTCCGCTTGTCCACCGGCAGCAGCTCGTCCAGCGGGCGCGGTGCCTCGTCGCGGTAGGTGGCGGCCTGCTCGCCGGCGGTCCGGTGGTCCTGCACCCGCGCCTCGAACCGGCCCAGCTGCCACGAGCCCATGAAGATGCAGAAGGGGATGGCGAGCAGCGCGAAGACGTTGATGCCCCACCAGCGGGGCGTCAGCAGAAACCGGTACACGCCCTCAACGGTACGGTGCCGTGCGCCTCACCCGGGCCGCGGGGTGGCCCGCCGGGCCACTTTTTCCACAGGCTGGGGAGACCGGTCGGCGCGGTAGCCGGTGGGACCAGGCAGTATGGGGTCATGACTGAGAGCAACGGGCCCGGCTCGCCGCAGCAGCTCGACCGGCGGGCGCTCATCGAGGAGATGCCGGACTGGGAGAAGCGCTTCCGCGCGCCTCGCGTGTCGCTGCCGGACTGGGCGGAGGACGCACCGGAGCGTTCCCTGTTCGTGTCGAACGCGACAGGGACGTACGAGCTGTACGCCTGGGACCGGGCGACGGGTGAGCAGCGGCAGGTGACCGACCGGCCGAACGGTACGACGGACGGTGTGCTCTCGCCGGACGGGCGCTGGATCTGGTGGTTCGACGACAAGGACGG
Source organism: Streptomyces sp. NTH33 (assembly GCF_003236365.1). Classification (GTDB taxonomy): domain Bacteria; phylum Actinomycetota; class Actinomycetes; order Streptomycetales; family Streptomycetaceae; genus Streptomyces. Next base: position 1,573 of record NZ_POTZ01000323.1, on the reverse strand, counting down.
CGACGAGTTCGGCATCTGGCGGCGGCAGGCCTTCGAGGGCGGCGCCGACGAGGCGGCCGTGCCCGGTCTCGAGTCGTCGTACCCGGCGGGGCTGGCGCTCGGGCGGGACGGGCGGACGGCGGTCGTGGGCCGCTCGACGGACGAGGAGGGCACGACCCTCCACCTGGCCCGCGAGGGCGAGGCGACGGTGGAGATCTACCGGCACCGCGAGTCGGCGGGCGTGGGCGACCTCTCGCACGACGGCACGCTGATCGCCATCGAGCACACGGAGCACGGCGACGCGATGCACTCGGCGCTGCGCGTGCTGCGCGCGGACGGTACGGCGGTCGCCGAGCTGGACGACACCAAGGGCGGGACGGTCGAGCTGGGCCTGGAGGTGCTGGGCTTCGCCCCGGTCGAGGGGGACGCGCGGCTGCTCGTCGGCCATCAGCGGCGGGGCCGCTGGGAGCCCCTGGTCTGGGACGTGACGACGGGCGAGGAGACGGACCTGTCCCTGGACCTGCCCGGCGACGTGAGCGCGGAGTGGTACCCGGACGGCACCGGCCTCCTGGTCGCGCACAGCTTCGAGGCCCGCAGCGAGCTGTTCCGCTACGACCTGGCCACGCGCGAGCTGACGAGGATCCCCACGCCGTCCGGCACGGTCTCCGGGGCGACCGCCCGCCCGGACGGCAGCGTGGAGTACCTGTGGTCCTCGGCGGCCCAGCCGTCGGCGGTGCGCTCGACGAGCGGCGGGGTGGTCCTGGATCCTCCCGGCATGAGATCCCCGGGCTCGGTCCCGGTGGAGGACGTGTGGGTGGAGGGCCCCGGCGGCCGCATCCACGCCCTGGTCCAGAAGCCGGCGGGCGCCACCGGCCCCCTTCCCACGGTCTTCGACATCCACGGCGGCCCCACCTGGCACGACAGCGACTCCTTCGCCGCGGGCCCGGCCGCCTGGGTCGACCACGGCTACGCGGTGGTCCGGGTCAACTACCGCGGCTCCACGGGCTACGGCCGCGCGTGGACCGACGCCCTCAAGCACCGGGTGGGCCTGATCGAGCTGGAGGACATCGCGGCGGTCCGCGAGTGGGCGATCACCTCGGGCCTCGCCGACCCCGACCGCCTGATCCTCACCGGCGGCTCCTGGGGCGGCTACCTCACCCTGCTCGGCCTCGGCACCCAGCCGGACGCCTGGACCCTGGGCATCGCGGCGGTCCCGGTCGCCGACTACGTCACGGCGTACCACGACGAGATGGAAGCGCTGAAGGCCATGGACCGCACGCTGCTCGGCGGCACCCCCGAGGAGGTCCCGGAACGCTTCGAGGCGTCCTCCCCCCTCACCTACGTAGACCGGGTCGAGGCCCCGGTCTACATCTCCGCCGGTGTCAACGACCCCCGCTGCCCCATCCGCCAGATCGAGAACTACGTCAAGCGCCTCCAGGCCCGCGGCGCCGTCCACGAGGTCTACCGCTACGACGCGGGCCACGGCTCCCTGGTCGTGGACGAACGCATCAAACAGATCCGCCTGGAACTCGACTTCGCAGACCGCCACCTGCCGAAGTGAGGGACGGGGCGTGAGCCCGGGCCGGGGGTGCGG
>NZ_POTZ01000322.1 GCF_003236365.1 Streptomyces sp. NTH33 | reverse complement strand
GGTGGTTTGGTGCTGTCCGGGGGCAGTTGCCGCCGTGACTGGTGGGGGCGGTGCTGGTGGTAGTGCCGGATGTACTCGGCCAGGACCGCTTGGGCGTGGGCCTCGTTGCAGCTCAGGATCCGGTCGAGGAGCTCGCGCCGAAGGGTGCCCACGGCTTGCTCGCAGATCGCGTTCGCTTTCGGTGCCTGCGGCGGGCTGAGCAGGATCTGCACGTCGTCGGCCTGGAAGACGGCGTCGAAGGCGTCGGTGTACTTCGCGTCCCGGTCCCGCAGCAGAAGGCGCGGCGAGTCCATCCGGCACCCCGACGTCATGGCGGGACTCCTCGCCTGCCGGCGGTCCGCTGCGCGGTGGGGTGGGCGGTGACGCCGGCGAGGTGTGGTCGGCGAGTGCCGTGCTCGATGAAGGTCAGGGCGGACAGGCGCCCCCGCGCCACGGTGTCGAGGTGCGGGAAGTCGGCGGCGATGATGCCGTGGGCCCGGGTGGTGAGGAACTGGCGCCAGGTAGGGCCGGAGCGATGCGGGGCGGGGTCAACTCCCGCGGACTGCAGGATCTTGTGGGGCTCGTTTATTCATCGCTGCAAGTGAGGGCGCATCTCGGGCGCCTTCAGGGGCGGTTGGGATCATGCACGAGTGATCGTGCCGTTGCCGTACCAGATGACCCGGAAGCTGCTGTCCGTCCCGACGGTGCTCCTGCGCCGCGACACGGCCAAGGACGCGGAGCTGCTCGTGCTGCGGCACGAGAACGCGGTGCTGCGACGGCAGCTCAAGGGGCCGGTGCGCTACGAGCCCGCGGACCGGTTCTGGCTCACGGCGCTGTCCGCACTCATCCCCCGCCGCCGCCGGCGAGCGGTCTTCCCGGTCACCCCGGGGACCCTGCTGGCCTGGCACCGCCGACTGATCGCGGCGAAGTGGGACTGCACCGCCCGACGCGGCCGAACCGGCCGCCCACCCACCAAAGCCGCGCTCAAGAAGCTCACCCTCCGCCTGGCCAGGGAGAATCCACGGTGGGGGCACAGGAGAGTCCAGGGCGAACTGGCCCGGCTCGGGCACCCGGTCGCCGCCTCCACGGTGTGGCAGATCCTGCATGCGGCCGGGCTCAACCCGGCCCCGCGCCGCTCCGGCCCGACCTGGCGGGAGTTTCTGACGGCCCAGGCCCAGGGCATCGTCGCGGTCGACTTCCTACACGTGGACACCGCGCTCGGTGGGCGGTTGTATGCGCTGGCGTTCCTCGAGCACGGCACCCGGCGGCTGCACATCACCGGCGTCACCGCCCACCCGACCCGGGAATGGGCGGTCGGCAGGCCCGGAACTTGGCCGCCGACCTGGGCATGCGCATGGACTCGCTGCGGTTCCTGCTGCGGGACCGCGACGACAAATACGGTGCGGCGTTCGACGCGGTCTTCGAGGCCGAGGACCTGGATGTGATCTTGAGTGCGCCGCGGGCTCCCCGGATGAACGCACACTGCGAGCGGGTGATCGGAAGTATCCGGCGCGAGGCCCTCGACCACGTCCTGATCATCGGCGAGGCCCACGCCCGGCAGGTGCTGGCCGGCTATCAGGACCACTACAACAGGCATCGGCCGCACCGGGCACGCCAACAGCTCCCACCCGACGCCGACCGCCAGCCCGCCACCGTCCACGACCTCGACGACCGAAGACTCCTACGCACCCGAGTCCTCGGCGGCGTCATCAACGAGTACCGATACGCGGCCTGACGTGCAGCGATGACTTTCCGAGCCCTACAGGGTGATCAGCCGCTCCAGCCAACTCCGGTCGGCCTTGGCCAGCGCGTCCGCGGCCTGCTGGTAGTTCCGCCGCCCGGCGTTGACAGATCCGAACACCACCAGATTCTCCAGCACCATTTCCTTGTTGAGCTCGTCCAGGCCGACCGGGATCTTCCGCGAACCGGAACGGTTCAGCGCTCTCGGGGTTACACCGTTCGATTGGCAGGCCCGGTCCCGCCGCCGTTTCTCGTCGGCCGATCCTGTCGAAGTCCATGGCCCCTTGCTTTCAGGGGGCTTGAACTCGACCTCGTGGGGACAAGTTGAACGATCCACTGCGAGTTCAGCACGGGCTCACGGGTGATACGACGACGCCGCACCTTTCCGCCACTGGCTGGTGCGGCGTCGCGCGAGGGGCCCGTACCTGCGGGGTGGTCAGGCGTCCGCCGTCGCGGGCCCCGTGGAGGCGACGCGCATGTCCGTGCGGTGCGGGGAGGCCGCGACGTTCCGGCCGACTATGCGGCCGGAGACCATCGCCCAGCCGATGTGCAGGCCGTGGTTGAGGAGCTGCAGGCCGCCCTGGCCGGTGGACCCGGCGGCCCACAGGCCGGGCACGGGCGTGCCGTCCTCGCGTACGACGCGCAGCTGGTCGTCGACGCCGAGGCCGCCGTCGGCGAGCGTGATGTAGGCGTTCATGGGGCCCAGCGCGTAGAACGGGCCCTGCGTGACCCCGTTGCCCAGGTGCTGGCGACCGTGGTCCTCGTCCTTGCCGTCCTGCACATTCTGGTTCCACCGGTCCACCGTGGCGCGCAGGGTGGCCGGGTCGACGCCGATCTCGTTCGCCAGCTCCTCCAGGGTGTCAGCGCGGTGGTACACGTCCGGCCTGTACCGTTTGTAGTCCTGCACGTACGCGTACGCGACGCCCGGGAACGTGGAAACCGGGTTCGGCCACGCGGAGAACTTCTGCGCGACCTGCTTGTCGAACACCATGAACCCCGTGTTGCTCCCCGTGGCGGCCACCGCCCGGGCCATCGCCGAGTCCGTGTCCTCGTTCGCCAGACGGCGCCCCGTACTGTCCACGAGAATCGCTCCCGCCTGGTACATGGTGACGTTCGGGCCGATCCAGCTGGTCAGCGCACCTCGGATCACGTACGCCAGCAGGTTCTTCGGCAGCCGCTCCACCACGAACCGCATCACCCGGTTCAGCGCGGGGACCGACGGCAGCATCTTGATCAGGTCCGGCCGCTTCGACGGCGCGAACCGCAGGCCCTCGTACAGGCGGTCCATCTGCAGGGTGTACCCGCCGGCCTTCTCACCCAGGTAGAACCCGTCGCCGGTGTTCGCCGGGTTCACCGGCGGGATCCTCGCCGCGTCCTCGCCCACGTGCTTCGCCTTCAGCTCCGTGGAGGCGGAGTAGTCGCCCGTCGTCAGGACGACGCCCCGGCGCCCGAAGTACCGCGTGCCGTTCGCCGCCGCACCGATGATCTCCCCGTCGGTGTTGCGCAGCAGCTCGTCCACCCGCATCGACGTGTAGATCGTCACGCCCAGCCGGCGGCACTCCCGCAGCAGCGCGTCCCGGTAGGCTCGCGAGTTCGGCAGCACGTTGTGCATGCGCGGCTTGTCGTACGGCGGCTCCGGCGTCGGGCCTAGGAACTGCACCCCCAGCGACGACAACCACTCCACCGTCGGCCCGGCGTTCTCGGCCAGGATCCGCCGCAACGACTGGTTCTCCCGCGCCTCGTACGGACCGTTCGCCGTCTTCATGTCCTCGACGAACAGGTCGATGCTGTCGTTCACCCCGGCCCGGAACTGGTAGCTCGTGTTCGCCGCCGTGAACGACCCCACGGACAGGGCGGTGGACCCACCCACCTGCGGGCACTTCTCCAGAACGACGACCGACGCTCCGCTGCTGGCCGCCGAGATCGCGGCCGCCATGCCGGATCCCCCGGCCCCCACGATCAGGACGTCTGCGGTGTAGACCATGATGCTTCCCCTCGTCAGGTTCCGTGGCTCAGGTGCCGACCAGTACGTCGGCCTGCGGGCGGGGCCCGGCGCTCGCGGCCCGGGCGGCGCTGCGCCCGGCCCGCCGTCCGGTGATGTAGGCAGGAGCAAGGCCGCCCGCATACCCGTGGTTGGACAGCCCGCCGATGTCCGCCCCGGCGGCGTGCAGGCCGGGCACGGGGCGGCCGTCGGCGTCCAGGACACGGGCCTGGTCGTCGATACGCACGCCGCCGAACGTGAAGGTGATGCTGGGCTGCACCATCAGCGCGTAGAACGGGCCGGTCTGCGGGGCGCGGGCCTGCGCGGATACCGGGTGCCCGCCCGCGAACCCGCCCCCGGCGGAGGCGGCCGAGACGTAGTCCTGCAGGGTCTGCCCCAGGACGGCCGGGTCGATCCCCCAGGCGGCCACCTGCGCGACCAAGTCCTCCAGGGTGTCGGCCTGGGCGTGCAGGGCCCCGTTGTCGACGGCGACCTGGTAGCGGTCCACGACACCCAGCCCGGGGAAGGGCTCGTCGGTGCCGACGGTGGAGCGCACGTGGTCGTCGAAGACCAGCACGCCGCGGGCCTGCGGCTGCTGCAGGAGGTCCTGGTTGAGGATCTCGTCGCCCAGGGTCTCGTCGACGAACCGGCGGCCCTCCAGGTTCACCAGGACGGCGTGGTCGGAGTAGTACTGCGAGTTCGGCAGGAAGTCCTCCGGCTCGAAGCGGTTCACGGGGGCCCCGATGAGGTGCCCGTAGAACGTGCTCATCGCGGTGCTGCCGCCGGCCCCGGCCTGCCGGGCCAGGCGCAGGCCGTCGCCGACGCTGCCCGGGTTGGAGCGCAGCAGCAGCCGGTCGGCGTTCGGTCCCATCGCACGGGTCAGCTCGTCGCGCGCCCCCTGGAAACCGCCGCTCGCCAGCACCACCGCCGGGGCCTCGTACCGCACCCGGCCCTGTGCGGTGCGGACCAGCAGGCCCGTGACCGCGCCGTCGTCGTCCTGCAGGACCTGCAGCGCCGCCGTGCCGGTGCGGCACACGCCACCGCCCGCCTCCACCTGGGCTCGGCACCAGGCCAGGATCGCGCGGATGTCCGTGGAGTACCCGATGCCGAACGTCATGATGTCCGTCTTCGGGGTGTCGGCCACCCGCTCGCCGGTGGCGCGCAGCTCCTGCAAGCACTCGGCATAGTCCTCCACGACGGCGCGGCCCAGGGCCTCGTCCCCGAGGGGGATACGGCGTCGGTAGGCGTCCAGGTCGGGGGCCGTCCAGAACATGCCCGCCGACAGGGCCGTGGACCCGCCGAACGTGTCCTGCTTCTCCAGGAGCGCCACCCGGGCGCCCCGCCGCGTGGCCGCCACCGCGGCCGAGGACCCGGCGATACCGGACCCCACCACGACGACGTCGAACCTCTCCGTGCGCACGGTGCTCACGCCGCGACCTCCTCCTGCCCGCTGCTGTCCTGGCTCTGCGGCCCGGACCTGGCGAGAGCGGCGCCGAGCATGTGCCCGAACACCGCGCCCTTGCCCAGGGACGTGCCGGTGATGTACGTGGCCCCGTGAAAGCCGCCCACGACCTCCCCGACGGCGTACAGGCCGTCGATCGGCTCGCCGTCGACGGTGGTGACCTGAGCGTCGGGGGTGACGGTGACTCCGCAGTAGGTCGTCGTCATCAGCGCCTTGGCGGGGTAGGCGTAGTACGGCGGGGCGTCGATCGGCATCAGCTCGCCCACGCCGTTGCACAGGCCTGTGCGGCCCTGCTCGTCCGCGGCCTTCCCGGCGACGGCGGCGTTGTATCGCTCGACCGTGGCGGCCAGCCCCTCGGGAGCGACGCCGGCCAGGGCGGCGACCTCCTCCAGGGTGTCGGCCTCGTGCAGGTGCCCCAGCTCCTGCAGGGTGTCCATGTCCTTCAGGGGGATGCCGCGGTGGGACTGCGCGCGCACCCGGGAGTCGAACACCTGTACGCCGAGCCCGCCGGGCTGGTCCAGGACGGCCCGGCCGAGCGCCTTGTAGTCGATCGACTCGTCCACGAACCGCCTCCCGGCCGTGTTCACGACGATCGCGCCCATGTAGTAGGCGGTCAGCAGCTCGTGGAACTCCTCGTCCGTCTCGGGGTGGGAGCCGTAGGTCGCCGCCACGAACGACATGTCCGCCATTCCCGCGCCCAGGCGCCAGGCCATGCGCAGGCCGTCGCCGGTGTTGCCGCGCCCGCCGTACGGGATGGCTGCCAGCTGCTCCGGTGCGAAGACCTTCAGCATCTCGGTGCCGCGGCTGAACCCGCCCGTGGCCAGCACGACGCCGCGGCGCCCATACAGCTCCACCGGCCCGTCCGGGCCCTCCGCCAGCACGCCCACGACCCGGCCGTCGTCGGTCAGCAGGCGCTGCGCGGCCGTGTCCGTCAGCGTGGTGCCGCCCGCTGCGACGAACGCCGCGTGCAGGGTCGCCAGGACCTCCTTGATCGCGCTGTTGTGCCCGCGCGCGGCCGACATCCCGGAGCTGATCGCCACCTCCCGGAACCGCACTCCGTGGTCCTTCAGGAACCGGTAGGCGGCGTGCTGGTGGGCCAGGTAGGCGTTCACCAGGTCCGGGTCGTTCAGGTGCCGGCCGCCCTCCAGCAGGTCGTGCCGGAACAGGTCCTTGGAGTCCTCGATGCCCTCCTCGGCCTGCTCCGGCGTGCCGGAGAAGGCGAACCAGCCGCCGCTCATCGTCGAGGTGCCGCCCAGGGTGGGCTGCTTCTCGACCAGCAGGACGTCCAGCCCTGCCTCGGCGGCCGTGGTCGCGGTGGTCTGCCCGGCGATGCCGGAGCCCAGGACCACCAGGTCGTGCTCGCGGTGCTGCATGGTGCTCTCGCTCTCCTCGTCGAGGTCGGGGCACGGGGTCGTGCGCGTGGCCGCGGGGCGACCCGTGGCGGGGTCAGGCGCGGGGCGCCCAGCCACCGTCGACGTCGATGCTGGTGCCGGTGATGTAGGACGCCTGCGGGGACAGCAGGAACTCCACGGCCGCCGCGACCTCCTCCGGGCGCGCGTACCGGCGGGCCGGGACCTGCTCCACGATCGGGCCGGTCGGCGGGACCTGGCCCATCATCGGCGTCTGCACGAACCCCGGGGCGACCCCGTTGACCCGGATGCGTCGCTCGGCCAGCTCGTGCGCCAGGCTGATCGTCAGGTTCGCCAGCGCGGCCTTCGAGGCCCCGTAGACCATCGCCGACGGCAGGAACGGCGGGTAGAGAGCGCCCGCCGGGCCGCCGGTCCCCGTGCGCCCCGCGATCGACAGCAGGTTCACGACGCTTGCGCTGCCGTCGTCGGGCATCAGCCGGGCGGCCTCCCGCACGAGGAAGAACGGGGCGGCCACGTTGACCGCCATCACCTGGTGGAACAGGGCGTCGTCGATCTCGTCCAGCTCGATCTTGCGCCCCTCCCGCTTCGGGGAGATGCCGACGGCGTTCACGACCGCTCCGATCGGGGCCAGGTCCGTGGCCGCCGCCGCAAGGTCCGCGTTCACGGCCGACGACGTCAGGTCGCCGCTGAAGCCGAGGTGGCCTTCGCCGGGTAGGCCCTTGGCGGTGGCCTCCGCGCGGGCGCCGTCGACGTCCGCGACGACCACGTGGTAGCCGGACTGCGCCAGCCGGGCCGAAATCACGGAACCGATGCCGCCGGCACCGCCGGTCACGATCGCCGAGCGCTCCGGGGTCGAGGTTCCCGCGGCCTCCGGGCTCCGCGCGGGCAGGGCAGGGGTGGTGGTCATGCCAGGAACCTCCGACGTTGGTGTTCTCCTGCCGCGGGGCCGCGGACAGGGCGCTGCTGGTGAGGGCGGCTTCCTCGACCGGTCGCCGGCGCGGCCAGTGGCACGGCCGCGGTCGAAGTGATGGCACTGCACTCGCCCTCGAACGTGCGGTAGTCGCCCATGCGGGCCGTCACGAGCAGCGCGGCGACAATCGTCGCGATCCAGAAGGCCGTGATGCCGAGCGTGGCCCTGAAACTCCTTTGTCCCGACACGGATCGAACTGCGGGTTCTTCCGGACGGCCACGTCGGTGTGGCCCCGCTCCCAGGCTCGATGTGACCGTAGCGACCCTCTTGCGAACCGTGCAATAAAAAGTAGGCTCGTTGCATGGAGCGCAACGAAGGGTTTCGCGTAGAGGCGGCGCACCGCGTGCTCGTCCTCGTCAAACTGCTGGGCTCGGCGGGCTCGCTGAGCGTCAGAGAGGCCGCCGCCGCCCTCGACGTCAACCCGTCCACCGCCCAGCGGCTGCTGGCCACGATGGTCGGAGACGGGTTCGCCCGGCAGGGCGAGCGCCGCCGCTACTTCCCCGGCCCCGAGATGGTCCGCCCCGCCACGGCCTCCACCCC
>NZ_POTZ01000321.1 GCF_003236365.1 Streptomyces sp. NTH33 | reverse complement strand
GCCGTGGGCGGTGGGCGGGACCGTGCTGCTGGTTCCCGTGCCGTCCGCGCGGCGGGCGGTGCGGGCCCGCGGGCATGATCCGGTACGGCGGATCGCGCTCGCGGCGGCCGGTGAGCTGCGGCGGTCCGGGACCCCGGCCAGGATGCTGGCCGTGCTGCGCCAGCGGCGTGTCGTGGCCGATCAGTCGGCGCTGAACTCCCGGCAGCGGATGGACAACCTCGCCGGCGCGCTTCAGGTGGCCGCGGGCGGTGCGGGGCTGTTGCTGAGCGGCCCGGTGGTGCTGGTCGACGACCTCATGACGACGGGCGCCTCCCTGACGGAAGCGGCACGTGCGGTGAAAGCGGCTGTGTATGCGGTGCGGACTCGGGAAGGGATGAGAGAACGGAAGTCCGGAGCAGGGCAGGAAGCAACGCGGAAGGAGGGGAACTCGATGTACGGCGCACTGGAAAACGGGGGTGCGTATGGCGCCGGTGGCGTGATCTGTGCGGCCGTCGTGGCGGTCTCTCCGGGTTCTTTCGAAATAAACCGGAACTGACTGAAAACTTGCATCGCTGCAGGCAATGAGAGGGTCAATTCACCTGAACGGAGGTACGCCGCAGTAGAGGGTGACGTCATCCGTCCGGGCGAGATATGTTCGGGGTGTGGGGGAAAGGCGCAGGCCATCCCCGCTATATCCGAATGTCATGCTGCGGGTTTCCATAATCACCCGCACGGGCCGGGTGGAGATCTTGCCCACGGGGGAGGAGGTGCACGTCACCGAGTCCGAGGTTCCGGGCTCACCGGAACCGGGTGCGAAAAGGGAGATGCTCCGCCGGTGTAGCGGAGTGATCCGGGAACGGAGTTCTGCGTGGACATCGTCGTCAAGGGCCGCAAGACCGAGGTGCCCGAGCGGTTCCGCAAGCACGTGGCCGAGAAGCTGAACCTGGAGAAGATCCAGAAGCTCGATGGCAAGGTGATCAGCCTCGACGTCGAGGTGTCCAAGGAGCCCAACCCCCGACAGGCCGACCGCAGTGCCCGAGTGGAGATCACGCTCCGCTCCCGCGGTCCTGTGATCCGGGCGGAGGCAGCGGCCAGCGATCCGTACGCGGCACTCGACCTGGCGGCGGAGAAGCTGGGTGCCCGGCTGCGCAAGCAGCACGACAAGCGTTTCTCGCGGCGCGGCGCGCGCCGGGTCTCGGCCGCCGAGGTCCCCGACCACGTCCCGGGCGCCGCGACGCTGAACGGCAGCGGCCAGACCGTCACGGAGGAGGAAGCGGGCCAGGCGCCCACCAAGAAGGTCGGCTCGCTGGAAGTGCAGGGGGACGGTCCCCTCGTCGTCCGCGAGAAGACACACGTAGCCTCCCCGATGACCCTCGACCAGGCCCTCTACGAGATGGAGCTGGTCGGGCACGACTTCTATCTGTTCGTCGACTCCGAGACCAAGGAACCCAGCGTCGTCTACCGACGGCATGCCTACGACTACGGCGTGATCCACCTCAGGACGGACACGATGGTCACTGAGGCGCACTCTCCCGAGGCGGGCGGCACATTGGGCGGCTGACCCACCCGGCCGACAGCTGAGACGGTGCCCCTGGTTGCGCGTGTGCGCCCCCAGGGGCACCGGCGTGCGACCCTTTCGCGCCCCGCTTGGTCACCGCAGTGTCGGCCGGACATGGAATCATGGCGGCAACGGCTCAACGGATGGGCTGTTGCCTTGGGTTGGCCATGGCACCGCACACCAGGCCACAGCCTCAGGGGGAGGACAACGATGGCGGACAGCTTCGGACCGATGCGGGGCGAGGATGCCGACGGTGGCGTCGTCGGCATGGGCCCGGACGCGGGCACTGCGCGCAAGGAGCCGATCAGAGTCCTTGTCGTGGACGACCACGCCCTCTTCCGCCGCGGCCTGGAGATCGTGCTCGCCGCCGAGGAGGACATCCAGGTGGTCGGCGAGGCGGGTGACGGTGCCGAAGCGGTGGACAAGGCCGCCGATCTGCTGCCCGACATCGTGCTGATGGACGTACGGATGCCCAAGCGCGGCGGCATCGAGGCGTGCACCTCCATCAAGGAGGTCGCCCCCAGCGCCAAGATCATCATGCTGACGATAAGCGACGAGGAGGCCGACCTCTACGAGGCGATCAAGGCGGGCGCGACCGGCTACCTGCTCAAGGAGATCTCCACGGACGAGGTGGCCACCGCCATCCGCGCCGTGGCCGACGGCCAGTCGCAGATCAGCCCGTCCATGGCGTCCAAGCTGCTCACCGAGTTCAAGTCGATGATCCAGCGGACCGACGAGCGCCGCCTCGTCCCCGCGCCCCGGCTGACCGACCGTGAGCTGGAGGTCCTCAAGCTCGTCGCCACGGGGATGAACAACCGGGACATCGCCAAGGAGCTGTTCATCTCCGAGAACACCGTGAAGAACCACGTGCGCAACATCCTGGAGAAGCTCCAGCTGCACTCCAGGATGGAGGCGGTGGTGTACGCGATGCGGGAGAAGATCCTGGAGATCCGCTGACGCTCAGCCGAGCGCGCGGGCCAGCTCCCGGGCCAGGGGTTCGCGCAGCTCGGGCGCGTTCACCCGTTCCACGCGTACGTCCGTGCAGTCCACCCAGCTCGCCGCCTCGACGAGGGCCTGGGCGACCGCGGGCACGGATCCGGCGCTGTCCAGGGTGACCTGCTTGGCGACCAGGGTGCGGCCCTCGCGGGCGGGGTCCACGCGGCCGACGAGGCGGCCTCCGGCGAGCACCGGCATCGCGAAGTAGCCGTGGACCCGCTTGGGCTTGGGGACGTAGGCCTCCAGACGGTGGGTGAAGCCGAAGATCCGTTCGGTGCGGGCCCGCTCCCAGATCAGGGAGTCGAACGGGGACAGCAGTGTGGTCCGGTGGCGGCCGCGCGGGACTGTCCCGAGCGCCGCCGGGTCCGCCCAGGCCGGCCTGCCCCAGTCCTCGACCGTGACCGGGACCAGCCCCGAGTCCGCTATCACCGCGTCGACCTGCTCGCCCTTGAGGCGGTGGTAGTCCGCGATGTCCGCGCGCGTGCCCACGCCCAGGGACCGGCCGGCCAGACGGACCAGGCGGCGCAGGCACTCGGCGTCGTCCAGCTCGTCGTGCAGCAGATGCTCCGGGACGGCGCGCTCGGCGAGGTCGTACACCCGCTTCCAGCCCCGGCGCTCGACGCAGACCACCTCGCCGTACATCAGGGCGCGCTCGACGGCGACCTTGGAGCCGGACCAGTCCCACCACTCGCTGGTCCTCTTCGCCCCGCCCAGCTCCGTCGCCGTCAGCGGGCCCTCGGCGCGCAGCTGCTTGACGACCTGCTCGTAGGCGCCGTCGGGCAGTTCGTGGTTCCAGTGCGGGCGGTTGCGGTAGGCGCGGCGGCGGAAGGCGAAGTGCGGCCACTCCTCGATGGGCAGGATGCAGGCGGCGTGCGACCAGTACTCGAAGGCGTGCGTGTCGGTCCAGTAGGCGCGGTCGACGGTCGTGCGGCCGACCGCGCCCAGACGTGCGTAGGGCACGAGCTCGTGGGAGCGGGCGAGGACCGAGATCGTGTCGAGCTGGACGGCGCCGAGGTGGCGCAGGACGCCGCGCACCCCGGCCCGCCGGTCCGGCGCGCCGAGGAAGCCCTGGGCCCGCAGGGCGATGCGGCGGGCTTCGTCCGCCGAGAGCTCGGTGGTGGGGCGCGGGAGGGAAGTCATGGCTCCGCACGATAGGGGGTGGCACTGACAACGCGGGTCGGCTCGGGCGTTCGTTCCCGATGCCTGCCTGATGTCTACGCGTGCGCCGGCAGGTAGGGCGCCGTCGACGGCAGGCCCAGGTCGGACGGCAGCAGGGAACCCACCCAGCAGTCGCGCCGTACTCCCCTGGCGCCGAAGGCGGAGCGCAGGGTGCCCTCCAGGGCGAAGCCCGCCCGTTCGGCCACCGCGCGGGAGGCGTTGTTGCCGGCCTCGGCGCGCCATTCCAGGCGGTCGACGGCGAGTTGGGTGAAGGCCCAGCGGGCGGCGGCGAGGGCGGCCTCGGTCACGTAGCCGTTGCCGCGGTGTTCCTTCGCGGCCCAGAAGCCGATCTCGGCCTCGCCCGGCGAGCGCATGGTGATGCTGAGCGTGCCCACCAGGTCCCCTTCGGGCAGGAAGAGGCCGAAGGTGAACACCGAACCGTCGGCCCAGCCCTCGGGGACCAGCTCTTCGGTGAAGCTCCGCGCGTGCTCGGGCAGGTAGGGCGAGGGGAGCTGGGAGAGCCAGCGCCCGATGTCGGGGTCCTGCACGGCGGCGTACACGGCGTCGGCGTCCTGGGGGCCGATGGCGCGCAGGAGCAGGCGGTCGGTGGTGAGCGTGACGGGTTCCATCGGCCGATTCTCCTCGGAGGCCGCGACAGGGCGCCATCCCTTTTTGCCCTGGGTGAGCGGACGGTCACAATTCGCGTAAACCTTCGGAGAAACGCGGCACCATCCGCGGCCCCCGGACGTTGTCCCGTGTGTAGCTCTCACGGTGCAGTGGACGCGTGCCCTTACGGCAGGCCCTCCCGGCTCGGCCGTGTCCTCGCATACGATGGCCGTTGCTCAGTCAGTCAAGTGGAAACCGACCGTCCCAGGCCCGACCGGCAAGGAGACCAACCCCCGTGTCCGTCCTTTCGAAGATCATGCGTGCAGGCGAAGGCAAGATCCTGCGCAAGCTGCACCGCATCGCGGACCAGGTCAACTCCATCGAAGAGGACTTCGTCAGCCTCTCCGACGCCGAGCTGCGGGCCCTCACCGATGAGTACAAGCAGCGGTACGCCGACGGTGAGAGCCTGGACGACCTGCTGCCCGAGGCGTTCGCCACGGTGCGTGAGGCGGCCAAGCGCGTCCTGGGCCAGCGGCACTACGACGTCCAGATGATGGGCGGCGCCGCCCTGCACATGGGCCACGTGGCCGAGATGAAGACCGGTGAGGGCAAGACCCTCGTCGGCACCCTGCCGGCGTATCTGAACGCCCTGGCCGGCAAGGGCGTCCACATCATCACGGTCAACGACTACCTGGCCGAGCGCGACTCCGAGATGATGGGCCGCGTCCACCGCTTCCTGGGGCTGAGCGTCGGCTGCATTCTGGCCAACATGACGCCGGCCCAGCGCCGCGAGCAGTACGCCTGCGACATCACCTACGGCACGAACAACGAGTTCGGCTTCGACTACCTGCGCGACAACATGGCGTGGTCCAAGGACGAACTCGTCCAGCGCGGCCACAACTTCGCCATCGTCGACGAGGTCGACTCCATCCTCATCGACGAGGCCCGTACGCCGCTGATCATCTCCGGCCCGGCCGACCAGGCCACCAAGTGGTACGGCGACTTCGCCAAGCTGGTCAAGCGCCTCAAGCGCGGCGAGGCCGGCCAGCCGCTCAAGGGCATCGAGGAGACCGGCGACTACGACGTCGACGAGAAGAAGCGCACCGTCGCCATCCACGAGTCCGGCGTCAGCAAGGTCGAGGATTGGCTGGGCATCGACAACCTCTACGAGTCGGTGAACACCCCGCTCGTGGGCTACCTCAACAACGCCATCAAGGCCAAGGAGCTCTTCAAGCGCGACAAGGACTACGTCATCATCGACGACGAAGTCATGATCGTCGACGAGCACACCGGCCGTATCCTCGCCGGCCGCCGCTACAACGAGGGCATGCACCAGGCGATCGAGGCGAAGGAGGGCGTGCCGATCAAGGACGAGAACCAGACGCTCGCCACGATCACGCTCCAGAACTTCTTCCGCCTCTACAAGCGCCACGACCACAACGGCAAGGAACAGCCCGGCCTGTCCGGCATGACCGGTACGGCGATGACCGAGGCGGCCGAGTTCCACCAGATCTACAAGCTCGGCGTGGTGCCCATCCCGACCAACCGGCCGATGGTCCGCAAGGACCAGTCGGACCTCATCTACCGCACCGAGGTCGCCAAGTTCGAGGCGGTCGTCGACGACATCGCCGAGAAGCACGAGAAGGGCCAGCCGATCCTGGTCGGCACCACCTCGGTGGAGAAGTCCGAGTACCTCTCGCAGCAGCTCAGCAAGCGGGGCGTCCAGCACGAGGTGCTCAACGCCAAGCACCACGAGCGCGAGGCGTCGATCGTCGCCCAGGCCGGCCGCAAGGGCGCGGTGACCGTGGCGACGAACATGGCCGGCCGTGGTACGGACATCAAGCTCGGCGGCAACCCCGAGGACCTCGCCGAGGCCGAGCTGCGCCAGCGCGGCCTCGACCCCGAGGAGCACATCGAGGAGTGGGCAGTGGCCCTGCCCGAAGCGCTGCGGCGCGCGGAGGAGGCGGTCAAGGCCGAGAAGGAGGAGGTCGAGAAGCTCGGCGGGCTCTACGTGCTGGGCACCGAGCGGCACGAGTCGCGCCGTATCGACAACCAGCTGCGCGGTCGTTCCGGTCGTCAGGGCGACCCCGGCGAGTCCCGCTTCTACCTCTCTCTCGGCGACGACCTGATGCGCCTGTTCAAGGCGCAGATGGTCGAGCGCGTGATGTCCATGGCGAACGTGCCGGACGACGTGCCGATCGAGAACAAGATGGTCACGCGCGCGATCGCGTCCGCCCAGTCGCAGGTTGAGCAGCAGAACTTCGAGACCCGTAAGAACGTTCTGAAGTACGACGAGGTCCTCAACCGGCAGCGCGAGGTCATCTACGGCGAGCGGCGCCGCGTCCTGGAGGGCGAGGACCTGCAGGAGCAGATCCAGCACTTCATGAACGACACGATCGACGCCTACATCCAGGCGGAGACCGCCGAGGGCTTCCCGGAGGACTGGGACCTCGACCGGCTGTGGGGCGCCTTCAAGCAGCTGTACCCGGTGAAGGTCACCGTGGAGGAGCTGGAGGAGGCGGCCGGCGACCGCACGGGGCTGACCGCGGAGTTCATCAGCGAGTCCATCAAGGACGACATCCACGAGCAGTACAAGGCCCGTGAGGAGCAGCTCGGCTCCGAGATCATGCGGGAGCTGGAGCGCCGGGTGGTGCTGTCGGTGCTGGACCGCAAGTGGCGTGAGCACCTCTACGAGATGGACTACCTCCAGGAGGGCATCGGCCTGCGCGCGATGGCGCAGAAGGACCCGCTGGTCGAGTACCAGCGCGAGGGCTTCGACATGTTCACCGCGATGATGGAGGGCATCAAGGAGGAGTCCGTCGGCTACCTGTTCAACCTGGAGGTCCAGGTCGAGCAGCAGGTCGAGGAGGTCCCGGTCGAGGAGGCCAAGCCAGTGGCCGACCTGGAGAAGCACGACGCGGTGCCGGCGCAGGCGGGCGCGCGTCCGGAGATCCGGGCCAAGGGCCTCGACGCCCCCCAGCGGCGGGACCTGCACTTCTCCGCGCCGACCGTGGACGGCGAGGGCGGCGTCGTCGAGGGCGAGTTCGCCACCGACGGCGGGCCCGTGCGTTCGGAGTCCGACGGCCTCACGCGCGCGGAGCGCCGCAAGCAGGCCAAGGCGGGCCGCCGCCGCAAGAAGTGACGTGACCTGCAAGGGCCGGGCACCCTCCTCGGGGGTGCCCGGCCCTTCGTTTCTCAGGGGGCTCAAGGAACTCAGGGGAGTTCGTCGTCCGAGTGGGGCATGCGAGGGCCGCCCAGCTCCACCGCCGTGCAGCGCCAGCGCCGGTCACGGCCCTGCTCCAGGCGGAACGCCATCGCCCGCAGCTGGTCGCCCGCGCCGATGCGGGCGAAGGCCTCCACGGCGCCCGCACGGGGCTCGTAGTAGCCGATGTCCCGCACGACCGGGCGTGCGCCACGGGTGCGCAGAGCGCCGCGCTCGGCAAGCCAGGCGAGTTCGTCGTACGCCCGGCCCGCGGTGTGCCGGAGCATCCAGTGCACGGGCCGCTGCCCGCTGAGCACGGCGAGAAGCCGGTCGGCGAACAGATCGGTGGCAACCGGCAGCGAAGCCGCCCGCAGGGCGGCCTGCGCGTCCACCGCGAGGGCGGTGCCGCGCGCCACGGGGGCGTGGGTCTCCGCCGCCGTTGCGGCTGCGCCCGCCGGGGTGGTGGCGCGTGCTGTCCTCCGGGGCCCGCCCGCTGTGTGGGCCGCAACCGTCCTGACGGCCGAACGGGCACCGTTCGGGCCGGGCGCCGTGGGCGGCCGGGTGGGAGCGGTGCGGAGGG
>NZ_POTZ01000320.1 GCF_003236365.1 Streptomyces sp. NTH33 | reverse complement strand
CATCGGATGCACGTGGGGGTGTGCGGCGGGCGGTTGAGGTCGGTGGGTGTGTTCTTGCGGCGGACGATGTGTCCGACCGCCAGGTGGCGCTGGCAGATGGTCAGCACCGGCGGTCCCTCCGGGAGCCGTTCGGGATGGCACTCGGTGGCCTGGGCGCTGGTCGGGGCGAGGGCTGCCGGCAGGAGGTGGAAGGCGGAGTGGACCTCTGCGGTGGCCTGCCAGAGCCGGGTTCGGGCGGTGGCAAGGTGCCGGCCTGCGGCCGGATGGGAGGGCCGGGCTGTGTCGGCGAGCTGGTCGACGAGTTGGTGCACAGCGGTGAGGTGGGCGTGCAGCACGTCGAGGTGCGTGCGGTCGACCGCCGTGCGCTCGGTCTGTGCGATCTTTCGGTGGTGGCGGATTCCGGCGCTCGCGGCGCGGAGGTAGGGATGTGCGTCGTCGGGAGAGGGTGTGGTGGTCAAAGAGGGCGGTCCTTCCTGCCACCGGCCGGTGGCAGGGTGGGCGAATGGTCCGGCGGGGGACGGCGTCGTTCACAGGGCGGTGCGGGCGAGGGGGAGTGCGCCGAGGGTGAAGGCGTCGGGCTGCTGGTAGTTGAGGCGGCGCAGGTCGACGCCGGCGGTGACGGCGGCGGTCTCGATCTGTGCGCAGGCCGCGTCGAGCAGGGCGTCGGTCTCGGCGGTGACGGTGACCAGGCCGGTCATGGCCACGTCGGCGTGCCCGGCGATGAGCTGCCGTTCGCGGGCCTTGACGTCGGCGTATTCGATGGAGTCTTCCTCGGAGTCGACCTGGCCGCGGCGGGCGCGTTCGTTGGCGTCGGCGATGATCGCGGCCTTGCGGCGCTGCACGTCGCGGAGCGCGGACTCGAGCTCCTGTGGGACGTAGATGAGGGAGAGGCTGCGGCGGACGCCTGCGGTGAACATCAGCCCGTGCAGGAACCCGGCATGCGACTCCGTCCGGGGCCAGTTCTCCACCCAGTACGTGGCGTGGCGCGCGGTGTCGGTGGCGAGCCGGTCGTATTCCTCGACCTGGACGACGGGGCCGGCGGCGGCCGGATCGGCCTCCGCCCGGCCGGTGTCTGACCACTGCTGCAGGGCGGCGAGGGCCTTGGGGTCGTAGGCAGTGCGGATGACGGCGGCGATCTCCCGGGCGGACAGCCAGCCGGTGACCATGAGGCCGGCGTCGCGGGCGGCCAGGGCGATGGAGGAGGTGGTCTGCCCCATGACCGTGAACGCGCCCGGAAGTCCGCCGCCCGCCTGCGAGATGAGTCGCTTGGCGGCCTTCAGGTCGAGGGATATGGCGAGGTAGGTCTCGTGCGGGGCGGCTGCCGGTCCTGCGGAGGCGACCAGCTCGGAGTAGATCTGTCCGGCGACCGGGGCCTCTGGCCGGCCGTGCTGGGCCCAGTGCCGGGAGAGGGTGTCGCCGGAGTCGGGGACGGTGCGTTCCAGGACCTGCACGGTGGCGACGTGTCCGGTGCGGGCGATGCCGGCCAGCGCGCGGCCCCAGCCGTTCACGTTGTGGTTCTGCGTGGCCGGGTCGAGCAAGGCGAACGCGCGGGACGTGACACGGGCGACGGCGGTGAGGATCTGCCGATGCGGGTCGTGGACGGCCGCGGCGCCGTTGGCCGAGTCGCCGGGGGTGACGACCTTCAGGGAGGCGGCGGTGCCGGGCAGGTGCAGGATGCCGTCCCGCCGCGGCCGGCTGACCGGCCGCGCGAGCCAGAGCGTGTGCCCGGCGCGGCGGCGGATCGCGTAGCGGGTGACGATCGGCGCCCAGTCGATCAGCGACCGACCGTGGCGGCGGATCGCGACCAGCGCGGCGACGGCCGCCCACAGCGGGGTCAGCGCCACGGCGCCGAGCAGGCCGGTGGAGACCACCGTCACCAGCAGCAGCGCCAGCGCGCAGGAGACGAGGACGAGTTGAGGGAGGGAGAGACCGAGGAGGATGCCGCGGCGGGAGCGGTGCGGGAACTTCACCGTGACCGGGGCGACGGAGAGATCAGACAAGGGACTGGTCCAAGGGACGCTGGCGGGGCCCGGGTGCGGGGAGCGAAGTGCCCGTCCCGTCCCCGGGCATGGCCAGGGCGATCAGAGGCTGGTCGGGGGAGGCGGAGGGAATGCCGCGCCGCTGCCGGCACCGGCCGCCTGCGAGCCGGAGGGAGGCGGGGCGCCCTGCGGCGGAGGCGTGGTAGACGGCGGCGTGGAACTCCACCCACCGACCCGACCGGACGCAGCACCGGACCCGGATCGTGAGCCGCCACCGGTGGGGCCGCCGCCGACCCGGCCGCTCGTATCGTCGGTGACGCTGGTCGGCGCAGGCTGCACGGCCTTCTCCAGACCGGACTTGCCAGCGCCTCCGCCAGGCGGGACGCCCGAGCCGCCGGACTGCGCGCTCTCCTGGCCGCTGCCTCCGCCGCTCGGGCCGGGCGCGATGTCGCCGGGAAACCCGCCACCGGGGGTTGGGTCCGGGCCCTGGGGAGCGGCCCCGGCTCCCGCGCCGGCTGCCGCACCGCCGGTTCCGGCGGTGGCCGCCATCGCGGCCGCCTTTCTCCCGGTGCGCTCGGCGTGCTGTTTGGCGAGCTGCGCACCGGCGCCGCCGGCACGGTGCAACGTTTCCCCGTCGGACCCCTCGGCCGCCCAGTGCACGAACTTGAAGGTCGCGTAGGGGCAGAGCAGCACCAGGATCATGATCACGATGCCCGCGAGGACGTCGGCGAGCGCGGCCAGGCCGTCCTCGGCCTCGGTCCTGCCCATGGCCGCGACGCCGAGGACGAAGATGATCGTCATCAGCAGCTTGGAGACGACGAGGGTGGCGGTGGCCTCGATCCAGCCCTTGCGCCACCGGCGTGCGACCTCCCAGCCGCCGCCGGCCCCGGCGAACGCGGCCAGCGTGACCATGACCAGGATGCCGACCTTGCGGACCATCATCACGCACCAGTAGAGGAGCGCCCCGAGGGCGGCTCCGAGCGCGGCGAACACCATCACGAGCCAGCCCAGGCTGCTGACGGCGCCGAGCTGTCCGACCTTGACGATGCGGCGGACGGCGGATTCGATGTTCAGGTTCGCGGCTTTGAGCAGACCGGCGGACAGGGCGTCGACCACTTCGATCGCGACGGTGGTCAGGGAGATGGCGGCGAACGCGAAGAGCACACCGGAGGCCGTGCCGGTGAACGCCTGTGCCAGGGCCTGGCCGTCGCGTCGGATCGCGGCACGGACGAGCTGGGCGCAGAACGTGGCCACCAGAACGACCAGGGCGATCGGGAGGATCGTCTCGTAGTTGTCGCGGAACCAGGTCGCGTTGAGGTCGACGCGCGTGGTGGAGTCGACCGCCCTGGCCGCGAGATCGGCCGAGGCGGCGGCGAGCTCGCCGGCGCTCCTGGCCATCCAGTCGCCGATCGCCTTGCCCGGGTCGGAGGCGAAATCCACGGCTTCGCCGACCGCGCAGACCTTGTCCGCGAGGGGAAGGTCACAGAACCCCATGAGGACTCCTCTCGGTCAGGGCGCGACAGTCGGGGCGATGGCGACGAGCGAGCAGTCGGCCGAGGGCCGGCACTGCACGGCGAGGGTGATGGAGCGGTCCTCCGCCCCGCCGCCGCCCTTGGCCCAGGCGATGGTCTGCTTGCCGGTGACGGTCACGGCGTAGATGTACGCCTCGGTGATCGCGGAAGGGTCCTCGGCCAGGGCCTGCTTGAAGGCGGCCGGGTAGTGGGCCTGGGTGATGGCGGCGGTGGCGTGCTGTTCCTGGTCGGCCATGCGTGACCACAGGGTCGGGTCGGGCATCTGCGCGGAGACCGAGGCCCAGTCGCTGTACTTGCTTTCCTTCGTCATCCACGCCTCCATGCCGGCGAGCTGCTGCTCGCGGCTGGTGTCGCGGGTGTCGTAGGACCACAGCATCTCGGCTGCGGCCTTGGCGAAGGCGAGGGGATCGGAGATCCGCGGAGGGCGGGGCACCGACCCCGTCTCGGCTCCCGGTTCCGTGGAGGAGGGGGCCGACGATGCCGGACCGGGCGGTGCCGACGGCGTCGGGCCGGCCGAAGAGTGGTGCTGCCCGGTGTGGCCGGTGACGTAGGCGGTCACGCCGGCCAGGGTGAGCAGCGACGCCAGGACCACGGCGATCACGAGGATGCGGCGGTTTGCCGGCCAGCCGATGCCGTAGTTCGACAGGGAGAATCGCTTCTTCATCAGTGGACCTGCGACCCCAGGGCCGAGAAGAAGGCGACGATGCCGTTCGCGGCGCCGAGGCCGAGGGCGGCGCCCGCGGCCACGGTCGCGCCCTTCTTGCCGTTCGCCTCGGCCTGGTGGCCACCGGTGTGGTGTCCCCAGGCCCACACCGCCAGGCTGACGGCGAGGGCGCCGACGACGGCGATGATGCCGAACATGTTGATGCTGGAGACGACGTTCTTCAGGACGGAGAGTCCCGGCAGGCCACCGCCCTTGGGGGTGATCCCGGGGTCGAAGGCGAGATAGAGCCGGTCGGCGAGAGATGTCATGGGTGTGGCGAGGCTCCTTGCGTACACGGGCCAGGGGGGCCGAAGCGGGAAGCGGAAGGGGCGGGTCGGGCGGAGGTGGGCGTCACAGGACGCGGCGCACGGCGAGGACGTCCCAGTCCTTGAGCGGGGTGATGCGCACGGGCTTGCCCGTGCGCGGGGCTTCGATGACGAGCCCCTCGCCCAGGTACATGCCGACGTGCTCGGGACGTACGGCGGTGCCGCGGCTGAAGATCAGGTC
The DNA here is from genome assembly GCF_003236365.1 of Streptomyces sp. NTH33. Classification (GTDB taxonomy): domain Bacteria; phylum Actinomycetota; class Actinomycetes; order Streptomycetales; family Streptomycetaceae; genus Streptomyces. The sequence goes on along the minus strand of NZ_POTZ01000320.1, from coordinate 3,392 downwards.
ACCGGGCTTCATGGCCTTCACGGAGACGGCCTTGCCCTCGTTGACCTGCGTGTACGTGGTGCGGGTGAGCTGGATGCCGGCCGTGGCGTACGCCTGCTGCATCAGCGAGCTGCAGTCGCAGCGGCCCATCGGGTCCGGTCCGTGCGGCGCGGTGCAGGTGCCGCCCCACTGGTACATCGTGCCGAGCTGATGCATCGCCCAGACGATCGCCGTGCGGGCGCGCGGGTCGGCGTCCTTGGGGATCTTGTATCCCTTCGGGACGGCGCCTTCCGGGATCTTCCCGAAGGACGAGCCGTCCTGCGTGGTGCAGGCGGACAGCGAGGGTGCGTCGTCGGTCTCCTGGGCGGCATCGTCGCTGGCGCCGGGGAAGGTGGCGGCGATGGCCTTCTGCAGCGCGGTCGCCAGCGGCTCCCACTGGGCGTAGGCGTCCGGGTAGCCGGACTTCTGCACGGCTTGGGCGGCCTGGGTCACGGTCATCTGCTGCCAGCCGCTCACCTGCAGGAGCGCCTGGTAGAACCTCTCGGACGCGTGGACGGGATCGCGGATCTGCTCGGCCGTGCCCCAGCCCTGGCTGGGCCGTTGCTGGAACAGGCCGAGGGAGTCGCGGTCTCCGTAGGCAAGGTTGCGCAGCCGGGATTCCTGCATGGCGGTGGCGAGCGCGATGATCTGCCCGCGCCTGGGCACGTGGAGACTGATCCCGGTGGCGACGATGGTCTGTGCGTTCGGGATCTGCTCACCGGGCAGGTCCAGGCCCTCGATGGCGACGTCGGAGGCGTCCGCGCCGTCGAGGATCTTGGTGACCTGTTCGGTGACCTTGTCGGTGTCCAGGTCGGGCAGGCACTGGAAGGACGCGCTGCTCTGTGCGGCGGCTTCGCTGGACGTGGCCATCATCATGGCCGCGCCGCCGAGGAGGACGGGGGAGAGGACGACGACGCCGATGCCGGCGGCGAGCGCCTTCAACCTGCCCGGCCCCCTCGCACCATGGAGGATGCGGGCAGGGGCGGATGACGAGACGTCACGAAGGTCTCCTTCAAAGAGGGTGTCCGGCGCGCCGCGTACGCGTGGAGGCGGGTGGAAGGGCGCGGCGGCCGGGGTGGGCGATCGAGAGGCGCCGGCCTGCGGGCGAGTTGCCGCTCGGTCCGCGGGCCGGGGTGACTAGGTGTGCCGGGGCAGGGGGTACCTCCGCGAGGTGTGGTGGGAAGGCGCCAGCGGCGGTGTGCGCCGGGCGGTTCGAAAACAGTAGGCCCGGATCGGCGGTTGACCAAAAAGTCGTCGTGAGGGGTCGGAATCCGTACCCCTGGCAGGGCACTTCTTGGTGAGCGGCCAATTCGCCTCTACAGTTTTGGGACTCCCCTCGCCCTCCGGTTCGCGGTTTCCCGGGCTTCTGCATGCCCGATTCCCAGCCTGCCCGGATTCTCCTGCGCGAGGGGTGTCCAATCCCTCCCGCCCGAATCGGGGTACCTCTTTGCCTTTTTCCCTTCATCAGGGCGACGCCCTGCGCGTGCTGTCCACGCTGCCGGACGACTGCGTCGACTCCGTGATCACCGACCCGCCGTACAACTCCGGTGGCAGGACCGCCAAGGAGCGCACGTCCCGCTCGGCGAAGCAGAAGTACACCTCCGCCGACGCCAAGCACACTCTGCCGGACTTCACCGGCGAGAACATGGACCAGCGCAGCTACGGCTTCTGGCTGACCCAGATCATGACCGAAGCCCACCGGCTGACGAAGACCGGCGGGACCGCCCTGCTGTTCACCGACTGGCGGCAGCTGCCCATCACCACGGACGCGATCCAGGCCGCCGGATGGTTGTGGCGCGGGGTGCTGGCCTGGCACAAGCCGCAGGCCAGGCCGCAAAAGGGCCGCTTCACCCAGAACTGCGAGTTCATCGTCTGGGCATCGAAGGGTGCGATCGACGGCTCCCGGAACCCGGTCTACCTGCCCGGCCTGTACTCCGCCTCCCAGCCGTCGGGCACGAAGCGGCAGCACATCACGCAGAAGCCGGTCGAGGTGATGCGCGAGCTGGTCAAGATCAGCCCCGAAGGCGGCACGGTGCTCGACTTCTGCGCCGGCTCCGGCTCCACGGGCGTCGCTGCCCTGCTGGAGGGGCGCGACTTCATCGGCGTGGAGAAGACCGAGCACTACGCCGGCATCGCGGCCGACCGGCTGTCCGAGACCGTCCGCCAGACCCTGACCCAGGACGACGTCGTCCTGACCGGCTGACACCACCGCAGCTCACCAGCCGGTGTCGGCTCATTGGTGCCGCATTCCCTCGACAGCCACGGCGTAAGGAGGCCCTGCCCCGTCATGTCTGAACCCGTAAACCCCCCAGAGGAGGGCGAGCTGGAGCCGGTTCGCATCCCCGATCCTCACCTTGAAGGGATCGAGGCCAGCGTCCGGAAACTGATGGAGCAGTCCGCCCAGCAGGCCCAGCAGCTCGACCACCTCGCCTCCGCCCCCGCACCGCACACGGGTGCCTCTCCGTTCGCCGCCTTCGGTATGCCGGGACTCGGCGGACCGCCGCCGCCGGCGGCGCCGCCGGAGCCTCGGCCGATCCTGGAGCTGGAGGGCGAGGAGTACGAGGACGAACTGGACGCCCTGTCGGACTGGGTGGACGACTTCCTGCTGCCGGTCTACGGGGCCGAGGTCACCACGGCCGCCCCGTGGTGCCTGCAGTGGCAGGAGCACAGCGACGTCGTGGCCTGGCTGCACGCGCTGTGGCTGGCCTACCAGCAGCACAAGGACCCCGAGGCCGGGCCGAGCGGTCTGCTCGTGTGGCACCGCGACTTCCTCACCCACACCATGGTCGCCGTCAGAGGACCGGGCGGTCCGCTGTCGGCGTGCATGACCTCACCGGACCGGCCCGCGCACCGCCTCCTGCCCGGCCCGCCGCCCTCGGCCCGCACGGAGAAGACGAACGCCTCGGAGGCCGACGTGCCGGGCGAGTCGACGTCGTGAGCGCCGGGCAGCAGCCGGCCTTCGGGCTCAGCTTCGACCCGCGCGCCCTGACCGACCTGATCCAGGCCCCCAGTGACATCCGCGACCTCACCCTCGCCTACCTGCAAGAAGTCGTGAACGCCGAGCGTTTCGGGACGAGACTCACCGGCGACCTGGAGGGCTACCGGAAGCTGTTCGTGGACTCCCGCAAGGAGTGGCGCGTCGTCTACGGCATCCGTCCGGCGCCCGAGACGTCCATGCACCGACGGGAGGTCCACGTCGTCGCGGTACGGCCTCGGGCCGGCAACGACGTCTACGACACCGTCGGCAAGCGCCTGGGGATGAACCGTCGGCCGCTCAGCGCCCGGACCCATGCGGCCCGCTCCCGTTCCCCGCAGCTCACCACCCGCGGGCCCATTCCGAAGCCCGGACCGCTGCCCTCCGCGATGCCCGGCCC